>DATLPC010000211.1:0-54049 GCA_035535975.1 Gemmatimonadaceae bacterium
GCCCATCTCGCGGCAGAGGGGCAGCATCTCTCGCTCCTCTTCGCGGTAGAGCAGGTTGTACTGCGGCTGCATCGAGACGAACCGCGCCCACCCGTTGCGCTCGGAAATGCTCAACGCCTGCATGAGCCGCCAGGCATAGCCTGAGCTGGCGCCGAGGTAGCGGACCTTTCCCTGCTGCACGAGAAGCTGGAGCGCGGCGAGCGTCTCGTCGATCGGTGTCGACGCGTCGAAGCGGTGGATCTGATAGAGATCGATCGTGTCGACGCCCAGGCGTCTCAAGCTCGCCTCGCAGGCCTGGACGACGTGCTTGCGCGACAGCCCGCGCATGTTCGGGGCATCGTTCATCGGATAAAACACTTTGGTGGCGAGCACGATCTCCTCGAGCTTGCCCATCGAACGAAGCGCACGGCCCGTCACTTCCTCGCTCATGCCGAGCGAATACATGTCGGCGGTGTCGAAGAAGTTGATGCCGGCGTCGATCGCCGCCCGGAAAAAGGGCTGCGCGGCTTGCTCGTCGAGCACCCAGGGTCGCCACTTCGGGTTGCCGTACGACATGCAGCCGAGGCAAAGGCGGGACACGGTAAGCCCGGTGGTGCCGAGAGTCGTGTATTGCATGGCGCGAGTCGTGAAGTCGTAGTGCCGGGTTGTCGCGGAGAAAGGTATCGCCTCCGAGGCACGTCGCGTGCTTCACAGGTCGCGCTGAAAAAGAATGATCGCCGCGACCGTCGCGACGCCTGACGCGCGGTCAACGTGCACAGGGTGACGCGCGTTCAGCTCGCCGAATGTCGCGACGCTCCGCAGCCAGGCTTCGTCCGGCAGATCGGCGGCGACGAGCGTGTCGAATATGCGTTCCGCTCCTTCGGGCAACGGTGCCGTGGCGACGGCGCGGGCCGCGGCGGCGAGTGGCGCGAGCAGCGTCCGTCGATGACGCGGCGCGCGTGACAGCGCGTGAGCAACGCGATGCAACGCCAGGCGCCTCGTACGAGAAGAAGCCGCGGCGGCAAGGTCGATGCTGGCGGCCGCTCGACGGTTGGCGAGCCACGACTCGACGCACTCGCGCGCGGCCGCGGCGCGGCGGAGGTCGGGCTCTGATTCCGAACAGCCCGCCCATCGCACCGCGTCGAGCAAGCGCGCCGGCGAGGTCGATGGGTCACCGCCGACGTTCGTCACGAGAACCGGCGCCGGTCCGCCGACGACGAGCGCAAGAAAGCCGTCCACACCACCCCGCGCTGCCGCGACGATCGGCTCCGCGGTTTCGGCCGCTCCACTCCCCGCCGCGTCGAGCCAGGTTGCGAGCTGCCGCCGGAGCTCACCGTCAGCATCGGCCAATCCGCGTTCACCAATCGACGCGGCAGTCCAGGAAGGCAGGATGTGTCCGGCGACGCCGATCGTGCGGCTCGCGACGCGCAGCTTCGTGCGCAGCCTTGCTTCCAGTTGAAGGAGCCGCTCCACGGGCGCGGGCGGCGCCAGCGAATAGACGGTCACGCGCTCATGACGCGAACCGATACGTCGCACGCGACCAACGCGCTGATCCAGCCGCGCGGGATTCCATGGATAGTCGAGATGGACGACGACCGAAGCCTCTTGAAGGTTGAGGCCTTCGCTCAGTAGATCCGTCGTCAACAACAGTTGGATCTGCTCCGCCGGAACGACGCGCCCGGAGCCCGGTGTGAATTGTCGCAGCACGACCTCACGTCGAACGGAGCCGCCCGCGACCCGCGCACCCTTCGCCGTGAGTGCCGCGACTCCCCGACGACGAGACAGACGTGACCATAGGACATTGACGGTCTCCTCGTAGTGACAGAAAGCGATGATGCGTTCGCCGGGATGCGTGTCACACACTTCGTGCAGCCATGCCGCGCGACCGTCGTCAGGGTTCGGCGACCGCTGGATCGATCGAATCAACTCACCGACGGCTTGATGATGCTCGTCGAGTGATCGGCGAAGGTCCTCCACGTCGAATGCGATCGGACCGGCGTCCGCCGTGACGAGAGCCGGAAAGGCGAGCTGCAGAGCATCGGACGCGTAGGTCCACGCCGAGAGCTCGGTCCGCGTTGGACGCGAGCCCGCTTCGACGGCGCTGAGCATGGCCAGTGTCCGCGCGCGTCGCCGCTTGAGCGCGGCGACCAGCGCGGCGCGGCTCGACGACCACTGATGAAGCAGGCCAATGGTCAGCAGTGCCGCGGGAAGCGACTCATCCTTTGCCGGGACGGGCGGCGGCAGGCGCAGCAGCCCGTCGAGGCAGTCATCAACGGGGCTCGTTGTCACGGCAATCGGACCGACCAAGCGTGGAAGCTCGTGGTCCGGGTCGGAGAGGCCACGAACGACGTAGCCAGCCAACTGCTCGTCGTTGAGAGTGAGAGCCTGACGTCCGAGAAACAGTGCGAGCAGCGCCGCGAGGTCGTCGCGACGGTTTTGGACCGGCGTGGCGGAGACGAGGAGCACTTTGGCCTGGCGGCAGAGCTCAGCGACCAATCCGTATCGTCGCGTCGTTGGAACGCGAAAGCGGTGCGCTTCGTCGATCACGACCACTGTCGGCCGCTGCTCGACTGATGCGCCTCGACTGAGTGCTTCGTGCGTGACCAGCGTCGCGCGTACCTCGCACGCTTCCAGCGCTTCCCGCCACATCGCGCGCAGCGACGCCGGCGCGACGATCGTGACTTCGCCACCGAGCGTGGCCGCGACCGCCAGGGCAGTGTATGTCTTGCCGACGCCAACCGGCTCGGCGAGCAGAGCGCCACCATTTCGCTCGATGACTTCCACGAGACGCGACGCCGCGGCGCGCTGATGCGGCCGAAGCACGATCGTGCCACGGATGAACGGCGTCGCCGCGTCGTCGCCGACCATCGCCCGCGCGATCGAGCGGCGAACTACGGGTAGCGGCACGGCGCGCACGAAATTACTCGAGGCTCCAAGCGACCAGCGGCGCCACGACCGCTCGACCAATCCCGTAAGCGGCAAGAGCGGCATCGAGCAGTTCGTGGTCCGTCGGTGGATGCCCGTCTCGCGCGGCGTCACCGAGGGGACCAAGGATGTCGCGAGCACGGAGCCAATCTCTCGGCACCGGCAGCAGGGCGAGTGTCCAACCGAGATAGCGGTGATAACCGCCACGCGCCGGCTCGGCGAGTACGTTGAGCCACGACTGCGCGAGTGGACTGTTCAACAGCGCGGCGCCGGCGTTGGCGTCCGGCAGGTTTCGACAGCGCGCGACGTAGCAACTGTTGAGCGGCACGGCGCGGTCGCCGGCGGGCAGGACGAGCGCACGCGGTGCGCGCCCCACGTCGCCCCAGAGGAGCCGCGGGCGATCGTCGCGCGCCGCTTCGGTTCGGAAGAGTGTCCACCATCGATCGGTGGAGCGACCGTCGCTTCGCGCCTCGAGAGACGGGCGCCATTTCATGAGCCAGGACCGCGCGAGCGGGGGGAGCTCCGCCAGCGGCTTGTCGCGCTCGTCGTGCGTCCATAGGATGACGTCGTCACGCGACGCGACGGCCCATGGGCGCAGCTGGTCCCCGCGCACGAGTGGGCGAAGCATCTCGGTCTCGATCAGGAACGTCGTGCCGTCCGCCGCGGCAACGCGTGCGCGATCTCCCTTCCGCTCGATCAGGCGAACGGTGAAGGCGTCGTTACAACCGCACTTCACGCCGAGCCGCGGCCTTCCGAGCGGACTCTCGGCGAATGGCTGGCCGACTTCGCGCAGGGCGTCGAAAGCGCGGCGAACGCTGCGCGGTAACAGCAGCCATGGCGCGCCGGGCGTGCGATCGTACGAGAGCGTGTCGGGCGACACTCGCCAACAGACACCCGAGCCGCCCTTGCGTTGGACGACAACGTCGACGTCCGCGGACGGCGACGTATCGTCTCGGCGAAGGATGACGTACGACGGATAGACGGCCGCATCGAACGAGGCCGCGCCCTCCGAGTGATCCTCGATGCGCACGATCGACGTGCGTCGCATGACGACTCGACGCACGCCACCTCCCGCCAGGGAGCGCCAAAGCTTGGCCGGCAAGAGAAGCGCGGTGACTCCGTTCGGGGCCAGCAAGTCGATCGACCGTTCGACGAACAGGGCGGCGGTGTCGATCTGCGCCGAGAATCCTGCTCCGGCGCCCGCGGCTGTAGCGCCCGGCTCCCACGCGGCGCGACGCGCGACGTCGAAATCGCGCCGATAACGCGCCCGCGCGTCTCTCGAGATACGGTGCACACGCACCCACGGTGGATTGCCGATCACGACATCGAAGCCGCCGCCGGCGGCGACGTCCGCGAAGTGCACGTCGAACGAGAAGGGGAGCGCGGCGCCGCTGACGATCCGTCGTCGGTGCGCTCGGAGCTCGACTGCACGCGTTCGGAGCTCGCGCGAAGTGTGCCGCTCGACCGACGTGGCGCGATACCGCTCGCCGAACAGGTCGCGTCCCCGCCGCGCCACGATCAGATCCCGCCGTCGGTCGGACAGCGCGGCCAGTTCCGCGTCCAGGACATCGACCGCTCGTTTGCGCTCGAGCTTCTCGAGGCGTCCTGCGAGAGTCGCCTTCCGGGCGCCGCTGGCTCGCGCGTACTGCATTCGCAGCCGGCTCAGGGCCGGCGCATTAGCGAGTGCCGGCGCATCACTACGCGCCGCACCTCCGAGCGCGTCACCGACGCGGATGTTGCGGTCCAGATTGGGAAGCGGCAGGACGTCGCTGATGTCGTCGTCGTCGGCCTCGATGACGACGGACAGCCAGAGGCGAAGCCCGCACAACCAGACCGCGAGCGGATTGACATCCACGCCGAAGATGGAGCGCGTGAGCACGTCGCGACGAATGGACGCCACGTCACGCTCGTCGCCGAGCGTCACGTGCGTCGACGTGAGGCGCTCCAGGACATGAACGAGAAACGCGCCCGAACCGCACGCCGGATCCATGATCGTGAGCCGCGAGAGCTCCGCGCGAAGATGGGCGCGTCGCGCCGCGGGTAGCGTCGCCGGATCGTCGCACATCAACTCGCCGAGCCGCGCGCCAAGCGCATGCGCGGACAGTTGCTCGACGAGACTGAACGGCGTGTAGAAAGCGCCCGTGCGCCGGCGCTCTCTATTTGCCATCAGCGATTCGAAGGCGCGACCAAGCATCTCCGGGTCGACCGCCGCCTCGCTCCAGTCGGCGCTCTCCTCGCGCGCCGTGAAGCGAAACTGGCCGAATACGTCGTAGATCAACGCGCCGTATGCGTCATCGGAAAAAAGGATCGAGGAGTTGGCGCGTTCGAGTGCGGTCCGGGCGAATAGTCCACCGTTGAGAAAGGGAATGCGCCCGAACGCACGCGCTTTGGTGGCGCGTCGACCAAACGGTGTGTTGAGCGTGCCGAAGAACAGCGGTCGAAGCGCCGTCTGCCGAAAGCGACCTCCCGCGCCCATGCACTCCTCGAAACAATGCGCGAGAAAGGCGCGGTCGCCGCGAAGCCAGCCTTTGGCCTCGAGGAAGGCGAGAAAGAGGAGCCGGGATGTGTCGAGGAGCGCCAATTCGCCGCGCACCGATTCCCTGCCGCATGGGGCCGACGCGGCGATGGCGTCCACCGCCCGCTCGAGCGCGCGATAGAAACGCGCGGTCAGCGCGTCGCGGCCGAGCACTTCGACCCAGCGCGTATGCGTCACGATGTCATGCGGCGCGACGACAGCGGCGAGCGTGCGCAGCGTTTCAGCGTCGCTCTCGACGACGCGCGCCCGATTGGTCACCAGAGCCACGACGCGCGGCGGCCGCCGGATTCCCGACCACGCCGCGATGCCGACGTCGCCGCGCGCGGGCTGGACCACCATCACTAGCCAAAGCACATGCGGGGCTCGGCCCGACAAGCGCTGCGCGACCTGGACGAGCAGCTCGCGGACCGGCGGGTCGCTCCGGGCACTCAGCAGCAAGGCGCGCAATGCGCCGGGTCCAGCGGCAACGCGGGCGTGTTCCACGCCGACGTCGAGTCCGAGCGCCCGCAGGGCGGTTGCGTCGAGCGGCTCGGCTGTGCCGCCGCACCCGACAGCCGCCGCGATGGCGGCTAGTCCATCGAGATCAGAGGCGTTGGCGAGGAGTTGTCCGGCGGCGCGGAGCGTCGACACGGCGCGACGCTAGCGCGCATCGTTCGAAACTCCGCGACCACTCCGTTGCGCTCACGAGCATTTTCTCCTCGACCTTGGCGCGGCCTCAGGGCGCCGCCGTCGCCTCGGCGGGCGGTCGCTCGTTCGTGCCGGGACGGCGATACCAGTACGCGATGCCGAGCAAGAACGCGCTGATTACCAAATAGGCGAGTACTCGGAGTCCCACGACAAAGAAGCTCGTCGTGCCGTAGACGGCGGTGGCCGCCGCCAGCAACGCCAGAGCGAGTCCCGTCTTTCGCACGGCCGCCGACTGCCGTCTGTGGCCGAGCGCCACGCCAAAAACGGCGCAGGCGGCAAAGTAGACGACGAGCAGCAGCGTCGACGTGCTCTTGCTGAACGCCATCGCCAGCTCGAGAAAGCCCCACAGAAACGCCCAGACCCAGGGCGCCGCGGTCACGATCAGGCTCCCAAGATCGGCATCGCGTGCGGGACGGACCGCATCCATTGCGTCGCGGAGTCGGCCACGAGCGTTCGCAACGATGACCAGCGCGATCGTCACGCACAGCGTCGCGAGCGACGCCTCGGTGCCGAAGGGTGGAAGCGTGAATGCGGGACGATTCACGAGCGCCAGGATGGCAATCCCGGCCCCGTGCGCGACGAGGACGACGCTGCCGGCGACCCAGGCCATACTTGGCCGCGCGGCGTGCAACGCGAGCGCGCCGAGCGCCAAGGCAAGAATCCCGATCACCTCGGCCGTCGGCGATTCAGGGTGCAACGCGTAGAGCGCGGCGACGGAAAGAATGAGGAGCGCGGCGATCGCGGCGTCGCGCGTGGCGCCGAGCGGTCTCCGCCACGCGAAGGCGAGCAGCGCGAGCGCCTCGATCGAATACACGACGGCGATCGACATCACTTCGCGAAACGCGTACGTCGCTTCGAGCGACAGCCACAGCGGCAAGAGCGCGGCGTCGATCCAGTCGAGAAGCCGAGGACGCCCGCGGTTCGCCTCGAATACGCTGGACTGCTCGACGCTGCTCATCCAATCGAGAATCACCAGCCAGGCAACGAGCACAACGAAGACCGCTCCACCGGCGATCGGGCTGACTACCCTCCCAACGGGTGCGGCGAAGCCGGTTGCGCCGGCGAGAAGCCACATCCATCGGAGCGCGGCGCGCTTGCGCGTGTCCGGCGCGAAGGGAAGAACACCACCGAGTGCCGCCGCGATGGGAAGCGCAAGCGCGAAGAGAAAGCCCGACAGCCCGTGCGACCGCGAAACCGTCGCCGCGGTCGAAGTGAGAAGCGTCGCCGCCGAGAAGAACACGCGCCACGCGACGTTCCACGGGCGAGGACCGATGGCGTAGCACCCGGCGATGAGCACCGACGCCGCGTAGACGACCAGGCCATAAATGTTGCCCTTTCCGCTGCTCGTAACGAAGGGCGCGATCGCCGCGCCGCTGAACGCGACGCACCACAGCGGCTCGTCACTCTCGCGTCGCGCGAAAAGTGCGAGTGCCCACGACACGGCGATCGCCCCGCCGAACGCCAACCACTCCGGGATGACGGCGAGCCCAGGTCCAGCGGCGTAAGCGCAGACCAGCACCACGACGAGCGACAAACCGAGCAGGCTCGATCCAAAGGATCGTTCCCGTTTGCGCAGGCGGAATCCCCACGCCCCGATGCCCGCGGCGAAGATAAGTCCGACGATGATTCTCGCGGCGGGCGACAGCGTGAGATAGCCGCGACTGATCGCCCAGCTGAGGAACGTCCCGACCGCCGCGGCGGCCGCCAACACGGCGATGCCGAGCATCCCGTAACGGCCCAGCAAGCGCTCGAGGTCGAGACCCTCGCCGGGGAGACGGATGCGACGGGGCGCCGGCTGCGGTGGTCTCGGCCGCAGCGGCAGCGGGTCGCGTCTCGAGAAAGGCCGAGTCTCGCCGAACGCGATCGTCGCGCGGATTGCCACGATCTCGTTCGTCAGCGCGGCGACCGAACGCTCGAGGCGCTCGAGACGCTCGCTGAGCGATGAATCGGTCTGGTCCGGCTCTCCCGTCATCGATGTGAATTCAGGTTAGCTCGACAGATACGTTCGTTGCTTCCATTCCACCCGCTGACCGCGTCGCACACCACCGAAGGCGATCACGAACAACATGACGAATCCAAGTGGGTAGAGCAGCGCATATCCCACGGACTCTCTCATGTAGCGGTAAAGAGCGGCCCAGAAGAGAACGCTCACAATGATGACGATCGCCGACCAAATGAGCCAGGAAGTCGACAGGAATCCCAACAGCGCCGCAACAAACGCGATCGGCGGTACGAGCCCGAGCAGCGGCATGCTCAACAGAAAGAATGGGTAGGACGCTCGCCCTAGCGCGCCGCCGAGTGCGGCCATTCGGCCGCCGGCGTAAATATTCTTGCCCCAGCCGGCGAGAAGCTCCGACAGCGACGCGTACATGTGCGTCGAAAGCTGGTCGTTCGCGACGAAGAGCGCGATTGGGCGGCGCGCCGCGACGAACAACTGTGCCATCGCCATGTCCTCCGCTACGCGGTCGCGCACGGCGGCATGACCGCCGATCGCGTCGTAGCTGTCACGACGAACGAGGATGAACTGACCGTTGGCGATGGCGTCGACCGGGCGCTTGGTGTTGCTCACCTGCTCCGAGCCGCCGTATCGAATCGACAGCAGGGCGAACATCTGCGGCTGAATGATTCGCTCCCAGAAGCTGTGCATCTCCTGATTCCCGATGACGCTCAGCAGATCGGCGCCGCGAGCGTTCAATGCATTGACGGCGCGGGGTAACAGGTCGGGGCGATGCCACGTGTCCGCGTCGGTGAAGAGGAGCAGCGTGCCGTTCGCCTCGCGCGCGCCGGTCGCGCAGGCCCACTGCTTTCCGAACCACCCTTCCGGCAGCGCGGGCGCCGCGACGACGCGAAGACGCGGATCGTCCTGGGCGATATCGCGCGCGATGTCGCCCGTGCCGTCGGTCGAATGGTCGTCGACGACGATCACGTCGAAGTTGGGGTACGCCGCGGCGAGCACCGATCGGATGCAGCGCTCGATGTTGCGGCTTTCGTTCCGCGCGGGAATGATCACCGAAGCCTTCGGCGGATCGGACGGCGGCGAATCCGGAATGTCATCGAGCGATAGAGAACGTCTCGCGCGAACGATCACGACAGCCGGCACAACCACCCACGGCAGCGACCACAAAATCGGCGCGAGGGACTCCATCAAGCGGCGGGAGATTCCTCGGCGAGGCGGGCGCTCGCCGGAGCGGTCTGTCGTCCGACGATCGTTGCCGCGGCGAGCTGGCCGGTCACGTTGGCCGTCGTGCGAAACATGTCGGGGATCGTGTCGACCCCGAACAGAATGCCAATGCCTTCGATGGGAAGTCCGACGCTGGCCAGCACGGGAACCATCGCGATGATCGAGCCGCCGGGAATGCCGGGAATGCTGAAGCTCGTCACGACGGAGGTGACGAGCACCGTCGCGATCTGCGCTGGGCCCATCGTCACGCCGTACAACTTGGCGAGGAAGACACAGCCGACGGTGAGACCAAGCGTCGCGCCGACGCGGAAAAGTACCGTGGCAAGCGGGATGAAGAAGCCGGTGATCTCCTCGGACAAATTCAATCTCGTCTTCGCCGTATCGATCAACGCCGGAAGCGCGGCGAGTGAGGATCTCGCGGAGAAAGCGACCGCTTGCGGCGGCAGCGCGGCGCGCGCGAAGGTGCGAATCGAAACACCGCCGAACCACGCCGCCGCTGGATAAAGCACGAGCGCGCAAAAGAGCACGGCGTCGAGCGACACGAGGATCACGTAGGTTCCCAGCGCGCTGATCGCCGAGGCGCCGAGGCGCACGACGAGCGGCAGCGCGAGCGCGAAGACACCGATCGGCGCGACGACGAGCAACCATCGCACGATCACGAGCATTGCTTCCGACACGGCTCGAAAGAAGGTGACGACCGGCCGCGCCGCGTCACCGAGCGTCACCAACGCCAGCCCGAGCAGCAGCGCGAAGACGATCAGCGGGAGCATCGCGCCGTCGACCGCCGCGCGCACGGCATTCGCCGGCACGAGACTCACGATCCATTGCGACGGACTCTGGATCGCGGCGGCGCCGGACGTCACCGTGCTCGAGGCCGAGGCAACGGCCGCTCGCACATTGGCCGCGGCAGCCGGGTCGATCGATAGCCGTGAGAAGACCGGCGGTGCCGTCACCGCACCGAGGAGTCCCGATGCGACGAGCAGGATGACGAAGAGCACGAGTCCTCGTCCGCCAACTCGACCGACAACCGCGCCGCCTCCCGCGGAGGCGATGCCGACGATGAGGCTCGAGACGACGAGGGGGATGACCGTGACGCGAATGGCATTGACGAACAGCGTGCCGACCGGCTCGAAGATCGAAACGGCGGTCGAAGCGGCATTCGCGTCGAAGTACCGAAGGGCGAGACCGGCGGCCGTTCCGGCGATCAGGGCGAGGAGGACGCGCGTGGAGAGAGACACGCGAAGAACTTACTTCGTCGCGACCTCTTCCGCGGCAAATGGAAATAGAATGGAAATGGGGTCGGACTCCGAGATTCGAATGGGGTCAGACTCCGATTCGAATTCGGGTACGGTGGGAAATACGAAGGGCCGCGAACACGGTTCGCGGCCCTTAGTGTGAGTTGCGTTTAGCGCGGGTTGCTTGTGCCGCCCGACCCGCTGCCGCCGGACGACGAGCCACCGGACGAGCCCGAGCCACCGCTCGATCCGCCGCTGGTTCCACCCGGCGTGCCGCTCATGCCGCCCTTGTTGCCCGAGCCGCCGAGCCCTTGATCGCCCTGGTTGCCGCGATCGGTACGGCCGCCCGACGAGCCGCCGGTGCCCGAGCTCGATCCACTGCCGCCGCTCGACCCACCGAAGCCACCGGAACTGCTCGAGCTGCCCGAACCCGAACCGCTCGAGCCGCCGGTGCTGCTCGAACCCTTATCGCTCGAACCCTTATCGCTCGAACCCTTATCGCTCGAGCCTGCGCCGTAGCCGCTCTGGTTGCTCGAGCCGCTCGAACCGTGCGAGCCGCCCGACGAGCCTTGGCTGCCCGACGATCCGCTCAGGCCGCTGCTGCCGGAGCTGCTCGACGAGCCGCTCAATCCGCTGCTGCCCGAGCTGCTCGACGAGCCGCTCATCCCACCCTGATTATTCTGGCGATCCGCCATAGTTCTGCTCCTCCACAACAGTGAAATCATGCCGGTCTCTAGAGAACATCCCGCCGGCTTGGCGCTCACACACCCGCAGCATCAATGCCATTTGTTTGACTTTGTGTCGATTGACGAGCCTGACCATACGTGCGTATGTGCGTGATGCATTTTCCTCCCACGCTCGCGCCCGGTGCGCGTGTCGCTCTGGTTGCGCCCGCTGGCCCGTTGCGCGACGAGCAGGATCTCGATCGATCGGTCGCCAACGTGTCGAGCTTTGGTTGGACCGCGGTACCCGGCCAACATGTGCTCGAGCGCGACGGCTACCTCGCCGGTTCCGACGAGCACCGCCTGGCCGACTTGAATCGCTTCTTATGCGACGATTCGATCGACGCGATCTGGTGTATTCGCGGCGGCTACGGCGTAATGCGCTTGCTGGAAGGAATCGATTACGACGCGCTCACGCGTCGCCCGAAGCCGATCATCGGCTACTCGGATATCACCGCGTTGCACGCCGCGATCGGCCGGCGATGCGGCCTCGTCTCGTATCACGGCGCGACCGCACGCGCCGAGCTCACCGACAACACGCGAAGGTCGCTCGCCGTCATCCTTTCCGAGCGGTGGGCCGCATACACGGTCGTCGATCCATCGATGCAACCGCTCCGACGCGGTCTCGCGCGCGGTCGCCTCGCCGGCGGAAACCTCGCGCTCCTTGCCGCGCTCGCCGGAACGCCGTACGCACCCGATCTCGACGGAGCGATCCTGCTGCTCGAGGACGTGAACGAGGCGATCTACCGCATCGACCGGATGCTGACCCAGCTCTGGTTGAGCGGCGCACTGCGCAACATCGCGGGGCTGGCGTTCGGAAGCTTCACGGACATCCCAGAGGATCCCGCGAACGTCCAACGCCCGCTCGATCGCGTGCTCGAAGATTTCGCCGCGCGCTGCGGCGTGCCCTGCGTCTCCGGCTTTCCGATGGGACACATCGACGACCAGAACGTGTACCCACTCGGTGCGATGGCGGAGCTGAGCGCCGACAACGGGGTCTTGATGTTCGAGCGTTAGAATTCAGCGACAACCAACCGAGCGGATCGATGAAGACCGGTGAGCAGTTGATGGCGGAAGCAAAGGCGCGAATCAAAGAAGTCACTCCGCAGCAGGTTCTCGACAAACAGCGCCGCGGTGACGCGATCACGTTTCTGGACGTGCGCGACCTGCACGAAGTGAACGCGGCGAAGATCCCCGGGTCGCTTCACGTCTCGCGCGGCAACCTGGAAACGAAGATCGAACCCCAGCTCTCGCGCGACGCGCACGTGGTCGTGTATTGCGCGAACGGCAATCGCTCGGTGTTCGCCGCGGACTTGTTACAGCAGATGGGCTACGAGGATGTGGCGTCGATGTCGGGGGGCATTCGTGCCTGGGCCGACGCCGGCGGCGAGGTGGAATGAGTGGCGGCCTCGCTGGACACCCTGCTCGAACGCCCTGATCTCGCGCGCCTCGTCGCCCGCCTCGCCGAACATTCCGGCCGAACGATCGAGCTGGAGGGCGCGATGCGCTACGCGGCGATCGCGCTCGTGCTTCGGCCGACCGACGAGGGCGATTCAGATCTACTCATGATCAAGCGCGCCGAAGTCGAGCGCGATCCGTGGAGCGGTCACGTCGCCTGCCCCGGCGGCCGCATGGACCCGACGGACCGCGACCTCGAGCACACGGCGATTCGCGAGACGTGGGAAGAGACCGGTATCGATCTCTCGCGCGACGGCCGCATCCTCGGCACGCTCGACGACATCACGCCTCGCACGCCGACGCTCCCGCCGATCGTGATCCGTCCCTTCGTTGCCGTGGTGCGACCGGACGTGACGATCGTCGAGAGCCCGGAGGTCGCCGAGGCATTCTGGGTGCCGATGGCGGCGATTCGGGAGACGGCAAGTTGGGGCAAAGGGCTCGTCCCGATTCGCGACGTCGGAGAGAGAGAAGTCGAGGTGTTCCGGCACCGCGAGTACACGGTATGGGGACTCACGCATCGAGCACTTTCCCAATTTCTGGCACTGACATCGTGAGAGGCGCAACTCTGACGGCGCGGCTGCCGAACTACGCGGCTGCCGAACGGCGCGGCTGCCAGACGGCGCGGCTGCCAACGATCGCAGCAGCTGATCGCGAGGCCGACGCAACTGCGGGCCGGCGACGCGCGCAGTGACCTCCTGCGCTCTTCGCACTCCGCGGGCGCGCCGTTCGGCAGCCGCGCCGTCTGGCAGCCGCGTAGTCCGGCAGCCGCGCCGTTAAGAGTTGCGCCCCCTAAAATCGATACGCTTCGACGCCTAGTCTTACCGTCCTCGGCATTCCCTGCGTCACCACGAACGGGCTCGCCGTCGTTCCGGCTCCAGAAAGATTGATCTGGTACTTCACGTCGCCGATGTTCTCGACCGACAGGAAGGCGCGAAGTCCGGTCGTGATCTCGCGTTGCACGTTGGCGTCGACCACCGAGTAGGGGTCGAGACCGACGCCCTGGAGCGTCGTCGTGCGGCCTTCGTGGCGCCACATCGCCGTGACCGAGCCGAGCATCGGCGAGGTGTACGTCGCGCGGATCGTCTGCTTTGGCGAGGGGACGCGGTTGATGTGCGGTTTGTGATCGTCCAACGTGCCGGCCGGAAGGCCCGACTGTTGGCGCGCGTCATCGTAGTTGACGGCGGCGCTCACGAAGAGCTGCTGGATCGGACGCAGCGCGAGATACGCCTCGCCGCCCTCGCTGCGCGACCTGTTCACGTTGAGACGCGTGCGGCAGGTCGCGACCGTTCCGCATTCGGTCGGACGCGGCGGGACGGAGGTCGTGGTGAGGTTCGTCGGCACGTTGAAATTGTTGTAATCGGCGACGTACCATGTGCCCTTCGCCTGAATCCACTCGAGCGGCTGCCAGTCGAACCCGACTTCACGGCCGAGCGCCGTCTCGGCGGCGAGGCCCGGATTCGGAATCGTGATCGACGTCGAGCTCACCTGCTTGCGATACAGCTCGGCGAGGTTCGGCGCGCGAAAGGCTTTGTAGACCGCGCCGTGCAGCGAGAACGTCGAATGCAGCTGATACCGCGCGCCGAGACGCGGTGAGAACGCGCCGGCCGATTTGTCGGCGTAGGTCGCATCGCTGCGCACGCCGGCCGCGTTCGTCGTGAAGGAGTGGCCGTTGTTGTTGTCCCACTGGTCCACGCGGGCGCTGGCTTCCACGCTGAGGTTCGTGATCGGCGCAATGATCCCTTGAACGAACGCGCCGCTCAACGACTGGTCGCCGCCCGATGACACGCGCTGCGTCAGCGAGCCGCACGCGGGGCCCGTCGGGCAGCCGGTGGTGCTGAAATCGACTTCGTTGAAGTCGCCTTGATAGTGGCGGTAGTCAGCGCCGATGCTGAACGACTGCAGGTGCCACGCATTGTTGCGCGTCCATTGCGCCGAAGCGCCCCAATCGTGGCTCGGAATCTTGGCCGTGAGGCTGGAATCCTCGGCCGCGCGCGCGACACCCGAAACCGTACGCATCGTCGTCGACCGCTGGCTCTCGATCTGACGACCATCCCACGCGCGTACGCCGAGCAAGCCGCCCAGCAGCGCATTGTAGTTCAAGCCAAGGTCGACGTTGCGCTGATCGCGGTTTGCGAAACTGAGCGGCGTACCCGTTCCGCGGTTGTCGCCGAAGAGGTGTCCGGTGACGAACGCCGACCAGTTCGCCGAAGGATCGTAGTTGAGGCGGAGATACGAGTTCCGCTGAATGACATTCGAAATGACGTCCGCGGCGCCCGCCGGTTGATACTTGATCGTGCTGCTCGGATCCATCACGCTGGAGTCGCGAATCAACCGATAGCCGCCCTTCTCCTGATAATCGCCGGTGACGCTGGCGGTCAGCGCGCCAACGAGCGGCACACCCGCGGCGAAGGACGCATGCCGCGCATCGCGGCTCCCTCCATCCACCTGAAGATCCATCGAGCCGGGCGCCATTGGGCGGGAGAAGAACGAGATCATGCCGCCCATCGCGCCGTTGCCGTACAGGCTCGACGTGCCACCTTCCACGACTTCGACGCGATCGAGCATTGACTTGGGCACGCGGCCCCAGTCGATCCACTCACCCCATGCGTCGTTGATCGGAACGCCGTCGAAGAGAACGCCGGTGCGGCCTTCGTCCACGCCACGGATCGAAACGATCTGCGCCGTTCCGCCAACGAGACTGCTCGTACGCGGCAGCTCGACGGCCGGGATCTCGCGCAGCATGTCCTGTGCTTCGCGCGCCGGGCTTTGTTGGATCTGTTCGGGCGACAGCACGTTGACGGTCGACGCGACCTTGCTGGCTTCCATCGGTGTGCGCGTCGCCGAGACGATCATGCTGCTCAAGAGGAGCGAGCCTTCCTTGAGCGAGATCTCGAGCGACGCCGGCCGGCCCGCGGCCACGGCGACTGAGCTCGTATCCGGCTTCCGGCCGATCGCGGTCGTGATCACCCGGTAGGTGCCGGCGGGCAGGTTGCGGAGAACGTACGCGCCACGCTGGTCACTGATCGCCACGCGCTGCGGAGCCGCGATCGCCACCCGCGCGCCGATCACCGGGCCATGGTTCTCGCTGGCCGTGACGGTGCCGCGAATGTCGGACCCGGTCTGCGCCAGCGTGGCGTTCGCGCCGACTATGGTTGCCAGGATAGCCAGTCGTGACGCATTCAACCGAGAATCAAGCATCGTGAATCGGGTACAGGGTCGGTCCCAATCATGAATAATTCATGAACCGCCGAAGCTATTCGGCGGGCGCGGCCGAAGCAAGCCGAGCGGCGGACCGACCACTGCCGCGACCGCCGGACGCACACCAAACTTAGCGTCCGATGAGTTTCCCCCCGCCCCCGCCCCCGCCCCCGCCGGCGCGTGCCCGCGAGTCGCCCACCAAAACTTCCTCGCCCGGCCCGATTCAATCCGTCGACGTCCGCGTCGAGGGACTTTCCAAGCGGTACGGTGCATTTTGGGCGCTCCGCGACGCCTCATTCGAAATCCGCCCGGGTGAGATTCTTGGGCTGATCGGCCCCAATGGCTCAGGCAAGACGACACTCTTTCGCTGCGTCGCGGGCGTTTCCCCCGCGACATCGGGAGCGGTATTGCATGCCGGGGAGGCGATCGCTCCCAAGCATCGCAAACATTTTCTCTACTTCGTTCCGGACGGCATTCGTCCGTGGCCGGATCAGACGGTCCAGTGGGTTCTGCGGTTTACCGCGGGCTTGCACGGGGCGACTGTCCGGACCAGGGAAGAATTCGTCGAGACGCTCGGCCTTTCGTCGCTCCTCGGCGCGCGCCTTCGCGAGCTGTCCAAGGGCGAACACCGGCGCGTGATGCTGGCCGTCGGCCTGCTCACGCCGCAGCCGCTTCTCATGCTCGACGAGCCGTTCGACGGACTCGATCTCCGACAGACACGCGACGTGATGAGCGCGCTGACCACGCACGCGCGATCGGGCCGCACGCTGTTTCTCTCGATCCATCAACTCGGCGATGCGGCGCGCATCTGCGACCGCCTCGTCCTGCTTAGCGATGGACGCGTCGCCGGTGAAGGGACGCTCGACGAGCTGCGCACGCGCGCCGAGCTCGGACCGGCGCATTCGCTCGAGGACGTCTTCCTCGCCCTCACATGAGCACGCACCGCACCCGGTGGCTGCTCGAGAAGGAGCTGCGCGAGCTCGCGGCGTCGCGGTCGTATTGGTTGTTGCTCCTCGTCATCGGCGCGCTCGTCGGCCACCAATTCATGACGGCGAGCAGCATCTACGCCGAGGCGAGCGGGGCGGGCGGTGGGCCCGCGGCGCTGAGTCAGGGACTCAGCCCGCTCGAAGGGATCGTCGTCCCGACGCTCGGCGCCTACGACATCGCCGCGACGCTGCTGTTCCCCTTCGTCGTCATACGGCTCATTGCCAATGAGAAGCAGACGGGCGCGCTCGCGCTCACGCTGCAATCCCCACTGCCGTTTGCGGCGACGATGACCGCGAAGCTGGTGGCGCTCCTCGCCGCGTGGCTCGTCGCCGGCCTCGCGGGCGCGTTGGCGCTCTTCACCTGGCGCGGCGCGGGCGGACATCTGTACGCGCCCGAGACGATGACCGTCGTGCTCGGCCATCTGCTGCGTGGATTGCTGACGATCGGCGTCGGGGCGGCAGCCGCGGCGTTGGCGACGAGCGCGGCCAGCGCGGCGATCGTCGCGCTCACGGTGACGCTGGGAACGTGGGCGCTCGACTATGTCGCGGCGGCGCGCGGTGGCGTAATCGCATCCGTCGCCGCCTACACGCCGTCGGCGGCGCTCCGTGTTTTCGAGCACGGCGAGCTTCGCCTCGCGACGGTGCTCATTCTTGCGACGCTCGGCGTCGGCGGCGTGATCGCGGCGACAGTCTGGCTCCGCGAGGGGGAAGCGGTCTCCAGGCGAATCCGAGATGTCGCGCTCGTTGGTTTGGCGATCGTCGCGCTCTGTGTGACGTTTGCGCGAGTGCGCCAGAGCCGCGACGTCAGCGAAGACCGCCGGAACTCGTTTCCAAGCGCGGATGAAGCAGCATTGCGCGCGATCCATTCGCCGTTGCGCGTAACGGTGTACTTGGCGGCGGAAGACCCGCGCTTGGTCGATCTCGAGCGTGGAGTGCTCGCCAAGCTGCGCCGCACGATGCAAGAGGTCGACGTGACGTACGCGGCGCGCGGGCGAAGTGGTCTGTTCGAGCGGCCGGACCAGCACTACGGCGAGATCTGGTATCAACTTGGCGACCGGCGCGAGATGACGCGATCGACGACGGACGAGATCGTGCTCGAGACGATTTACCGGCTCGCCGGCCGGGCCGCTCCGTCAGCCGAGAGCGAGAGGGTGTATTCCGGGTATCCGCTCACCGCGCGATTGGGCGCCATACCCTGGCTGTTCTTCGTCGCGTGGCCGGTGTGCGTGGTGTTCGCGTGGTGGGCGGGCCGGCGGCGCGTCGTGTCGCGGCGCCGTTCCGAATGAGTGAGACGCGACGCGCGCGTGCTGTCGATCTCGAGCGCCGCTCGATAAGTTCTCGCGCATCATGCGCGTCCTGATTGTCGAAGACGATCGCCAGCTCCGTACGTCGATGACGCGCGGACTTCGCGAGGCGTCGCATGCGGTCGAGCAGGCGGCGACCGGCGAGCAGGCGATCGCGCTCGCCAAGTCGAGCGCGTTCGATGTGATGATCCTCGACGTTCGGCTTCCCGGCGTCGACGGTCTCGCCGTGTGTCGCGCGGTCCGCGCCGCGGGGAACCGAGTTCCGATCCTGATGCTCACGGCGCTCGACGACGTGGAAGATCGGATTGCGGGCCTCGATGCCGGCGCTGACGACTACCTGACCAAGCCTTTCGATTTCGGCGAGCTCATGGCGCGCCTCCGTGCGCTCGGCAGGCGCCGCCTCGACGCCGTTCCTGAGACGCTGACCGTCGGCGACCTCACGGTGGATACGGCGCGGCGCATCGCGCAGCGTGGCGATCGCACGATCGAGCTCACCGCGAAGGAGTTCGCCCTGCTGGTGTATTTGGCGCGCAACGCTGGACGCGTCGTCACGCGCGGCGAACTATTGCAACACGTCTGGGACGACCCACACAACTCGTACTCGAACATCATCGACGTGTACGCGGGCCGTTTGCGGCGGAAGATCGATGATGATGCCGGCGAGCCCCCGATCTTCAAGACGGTGCGGGGAATGGGCTTCATGCTGGAAGCGCCTCCCTCGACCACGCCACCGCGCGCTGCTCGCCAACGGCCGGCCCGCGGCCGCGGGTAGATCGTCCGCGTGCTGCGCTGGCCATCGACGCTCCGTTGGCGGCTGACGCTGCTCTACACCGCGTTGCTCGCGGCGCCGTTGGTCGGCCTCGCGTTCGGATTCTACGCGCTGTTCGCCCGTACTCTCTCGCAGAGAACGGACCGATTCATCGACGACGCGCTCACCGCGTTTTCCCGCGAGCTGGTCGCCGAGCGTCGCGCGGTACTGAGCGCGGATGACGCGATCCGCAGCACCGTCGAAGAGGTCCGGTTTCGCGATCTGCACATTGCCGTGCGCGACACCGCGCACCGCCTCGTGGCGATGACGCCGCCGCTCGCCGGCAATACCGGTTCGGTGCGCATCGTCGCTCGTATGGTAACGCTCGCCAGGGACGTGTTCGAGGTGACCGGCACCTATTCGACGGCTGACATCGACGACATTCTGGCGCGGATTCGCGGCGTATTGGTGATCGTCATTCCGCTCCTCGTCGTTGCCGCGGCGGGCGGCGGTTACTTCATGGCTGCGAAGAGCCTGGCTCCTGTCTCCGCGATGTCCGAGCGCGCTGCCGAGATTACGGCGACCAACCTGCGCGAGCGGCTGCCCGTGTCGGGGGGGGAAGAGCTGGCGAGGTTGGCGCGTGTGGTGAATGAATTGTTGGCGCGCCTCGAGGATTCCTTTGGCCGGCAGCGCCGCTTCATGGCCGACGCTTCGCACGAGCTGCGTACGCCGACCGCGGTCCTCCGCACCGAGGCCGACGTCATCCTCGCGCAAAGCCATCGCTCCGAGGAGGAGTACCGGGCGTCATTGACGGTGATTCGCGACGCCGCGGGCCGGCTCGCCCGCATCGTCGACGACCTTTTCGCGCTGGCGCGCGTCGATGCCGAGAATGTCGCGACGAGGCGTGAGCGTGTGTACGTCGAGGAGCTCGTCGACGACGCGATGCGGATGGTTCGCGCGCTCGGCGACGCGCGCGGCGTGCGTGTGAATCTCCAGGAAGCCGTGGAAGCTCCGGTGGACGCCGACGCCGATCTCGTCGGTCGCTTGCTGATCAATCTGCTGGACAACGCGATCAAGCACTCACCGGACGGCGGGGTGGTCGAGGTGCGAATGCAACGGCGCGACGGCGTGGTCGATGTGGGCGTGATCGATCAGGGAAAAGGAATTGCCGAACAGGATCGCGAGCGCGTGTTCCAACGGTTCGTGCGACTCGCCGAGGAGGATGGAACGGGGGAGGAGCCCGCTGCTCGGCCGAGTGGCGTCGGGTTGGGACTGGCCATCGCGCGCCGCATCGCCGAGGCGCACGGAGGTTCGCTGATCGTCTTCGACTCGACGCCCGGCCGCACCGAATTCCGGCTGACACTGCCGCTCGCGTAGCTTTCTGGTGGCGCGGTGCGGTTGCCGCCGCCGGTCCCCACGAATAGCTTCGCGGTTCATGAATAATTCATGATCCATTGCTCGCTCACGCTGAGTCTTCCGTCATGCAGATCTGGTTTCGTTTCGTCGCCGCTGTCGGTCTTTCGGCGACGTTGCCGCTCTCGCTAGCGTCGCAGGTTGCCACTCCGTCGACCGGAAAAGTGACGCACGTCTCGCTCGCCGGTGAAGCCGCCGGGCGCGAGCCGAAGGCCTTCGCACCACTCGTCGGCAGCTGGGTGATCACGAAAGACGCGGGGCAGAACGTGCTGTTCATCGACGGGCGCGTCTGGAAGCGCGGGCAGCCGGCCGGAGGTTTGGCCGACAAGGCGCGCGAGCTGTACGGCGCGCGGAACGAAGAATTCATCGAGAGCATCAAGGCGTTCGCCTACTACCCGATCGCCGTCTACAAGGGCCTCGACAACTTCGAGAACGGCGAGATCTCGGTGCGTTTTCAGATGATCGGCGGCACGCTCGACCGGTGCGCCGGGATCCTCTTCGACGTCAAGCCGAACGGCGACTATCTCACCGTGCGCTATAACGGGACCGAGGACAACGTCGTGTTGTGGACCTTCAACAACGGCGTGCGGAAGTTCGTGAACCGCGCGCCGACGCTGGTGCCGCTCGAGCTCGGCACTTGGCACACGCTGAAGGTCAGCATTCATGGCACGTCCATGAAGTCGTGGCTCGACGATCAGCCGATGCATGATTACACGCTGCCGCATCCGGTCGCGGGCAAGATCGGCGTCTGGTCGAAGACGGACAGCATGATCGAGTTCGCCGATTTCACCGTTACGCCGACGAGCAAATGACGATGCGATTCCGCCGTCTCTCAGCGCTTGCCGCGCTCGTCGCGCTGCCCGCCGCCGCGACCGCTCAAGCCAAGAAAACCACGAGAGCTCCGAGCCCCCGTGCGAAGCTGGTGCCCGAGTGCAGCTGGAAGCCGAGCGACGCGTGGGTCAAACGGCAGGCGGAATTCTTCGACGAGTCGAAGCACGACTGGACGAACGATTCGCTGCGCGCCGCGCTCCTCGATGCCGCCGGACTCAAGGCCCCGCTCAAGATCCCGGTGCAGTTCGGCGTGCGGGTCGAGGGGTCGGATGCGACGCCACCGACCTCCGCGGGCGTGATGGTCGAGGCGCTGAAAAAGCTCGCGTCGACGCGCGGCTCGACTTGGCCGACGAGGAGCGTCGTCGGCGCGGCGGGGACGCACGCCGTCTACCTGCTGGTCGGACTCGACACGACGCTGGCGAGGATCGCGTTGCATCGCATGATGGAAGCCGGCCCGGCGGAATCGCCGGCCGCCGACGTCGCGACGCTCGAGGATCGCCTCCGCTTGTTGGCCGGACGGAAGCAGATCTATGGCACGCAGTTTCGGCGGAACGACGGCAAGGTCGAGCTGGCGCCGATGGAGGATTCGGCGCACGCCGACCTCCGGCGCGAAGACGCGTCGCTCCCGCCGTTCGAGCTCGGCTTGTGTATGGCTGGAGTGGGGGAGAGGAAGGGCTGATCACTCGGAGCGCTTTCGCTCCTCCATGATCCCCATCGGGTTTCCTTCCGAGTCGTTGAACGCGGTCAGCCAGACATCGCGGTCGGGGAGCCTGGCGATCATGCGCGGCTGCTCGAAGAACGCGACGCCCTTGGCCGCCAGATCGCGCTGCACGCCCTCGATGTCGCTGACGAAGAAGTAGAGCATCGATCCGCCGTGGTCGTCCTCCGGCCGCTCGACGGTCGTCAGCATCAGTCGCACGCCCCCGCAATCGAAGAACGCGAGGTTCGGCCCGGCGTCGAACAGATGGCGGAGGCCGAGGGTGTCGCGGTAGAAGGCGGACCCGCGGGCGACGTCCCGGCAGACGATGGCGACCTGCCCGATGCGGGACTGGCTGAGATTCAGCATGGCACCTCCGGAACGGTGTGCGGGCTTGCGACGCCGGCCCGCGCGTTATTAGTTAGCTTCGCTAACGAACCAGTCATTTAGTTAGCCTAGCTAAGTATATTATTCGCCATGCCCGGAAGATCCGCAAGACCCCAGCGCAAGCCGCCCGACACCACCCTGGAGCTCGCCGACCGCCTGCACTCGGCGGCCATCCACCTCCTGCGCCGGCTCCGGCGCCAGGACGACGCCTCCGGACTTCCCGCCCCGCAGCTGTCGGCCCTGTCCGTCATCGTCTTCGGCGGACCGATCACGCTCGGCGATCTCGCCCAAGCCGAGCAGGTACGGCCGCCGACGATCACGCGCCTCGTCGCGGCGCTCGAGGCGGACGGGCTCGTCGAGCGCGTGTCGGCCTCCGACGACCGGCGCGTCGTACACGTGCAGGCGACGTCGCGCGGCGCCAAGCTGTTGCAAGAGGGGCGTCAGCGGCGCGTCGCGTCCCTCGCCGCGGCGTTGCGGGGGCTGCCCGCCGGCGAACGAGGGGCGATCGCGCGCGCGGTTCCGGCGATGGAAAAGGTGGTGCGCGGAGAATAGTCCCTCGGCCGCTTGCGGACCGCCGCGCCCGCTCATAGGTTTAGGCTCAACTAAATTATGATTGCTTTTCAGCTAATACGACTTAGTGGCCAGCCCTAAGATCTTCCGACACTCGACGCCCGACGCCCACCGCCAGCCACACGAGCCCGGCTGGCGGCACACGCGCGTCGCGCCGAGTCTCCAGGAGGTCTACCGCACCGTGCCGGTGGCGAGCAGCAGCTTCTTCCGGAAGCTCCTCGCCTTCGCCGGTCCGGGCTATCTGGTCGCGGTCGGCTACATGGATCCCGGTAACTGGGCGACGGATCTCGCCGGCGGTTCGAGGTTCGGCTATACGCTGCTCAGCGTCGTCCTGATATCGAACGTCATGGCGGTGCTGCTTCAGGGACTCGCGTCCAAGCTGGGCATCGTCACCGGGCGCGATCTCGCGCAGGCTTGTCGCGATCACTTCTCCAAGCCCGTCGCGGTCACGCTCTGGGTGCTGTGCGAGATCGCGATCGCGGCGTGCGACCTCGCCGAAGTGATCGGCTCCGCCATCGCCCTCAATCTGCTCTTCAATATTCCGATTGCCGTCGGGGTGCTCATCACCGGCTTCGACGTGCTCCTGCTGCTTGCGTTGCAAAATCGCGGCGTCCGTGTGCTCGAGGCGCTCGTCATCACGCTGATCGCGACGGTCGGTCTCTGCTTCCTGTTCCAGATCATCCTCGCGCGCCCGGATGTCCCCGCGCTCCTGCGCGGATTCGTTCCGACCGGTCGCCTCGTCGCCGACAAGGAGATGCTGTACATCGCCATCGGCATCCTCGGCGCCACGGTGATGCCGCATAACCTCTATCTGCACTCGTCGCTCGTGCAGACGCGGCGGTACGAGGAAACGGCGGACGGGAAGCGCGAAGCGGTCCGCTTCGCGTTCATCGATTCGACGATCGCCCTCAGCTTCGCCTTCTTCATCAACGCGGCGATCCTCATCATCGCGGCGGCGACCTTCCACAGGTCCGGCCATGCGGAGGTCGCCGAGATTCAGGACGCCTACAAACTGCTCTCGCCGCTGCTCGGCGCCGGCGCGAGCACGGCGTTCGCGCTGGCATTGCTCGCGTCCGGGCAGAACTCGACGCTCACCGGAACGCTCGCCGGTCAGATCGTGATGGAAGGTTTCCTGAACATCAGGATTCGGCCGTGGATGCGGCGGTTGATTACGCGCATCATCGCCATTGTGCCGGCGGCCATCGTCGCCATGTTCTACGGCGAAAGCGGAACCGCGCAGCTTCTCATCTTGAGTCAGGTGATCTTGAGCCTGCAATTGTCGTTCGCCGTCGTCCCGCTGGTCGCGTTCACGTCGAGTCGCGCCAAGATGGGCCGGTTCGTGAATCCGCGTTGGCTGCAGGCTGTGGCGTGGACGGCGGCAGCCGCCATCGCCGCGCTCAACGCCTGGCTGCTGATCCGAACGTTCCAGGGATGGTTGTCCTGATGTACAAGCGCATCCTTGTCCCGCTCGAGCACTCCGAGTACGACGCGGCGATCATCCAGCATGTGCGTGGGCTGGCGAAGCTCACCGGAGCGTCGGTCGTGTTGATCCACGTCGCCGACGGCTTTGCCGCGCGGAACGTGCATCAGCTCAATCTTCGCGAGTCGGAGGAGATGCGCGTGGACCGGCAGTATCTCGACGAGACGTGCGCCTCGCTCTCGGCCGACGGCATTCACGCCGAGTCGCTCCTCGCCGGCGGCGACCCGTCGAAAGAGATCACCGACGCCGCGGCTCGCGAAGGATGCGATCTGATCGCGATGTCCACGCACGGCCACCGGTTCATCAAGGACATGATCTACGGCAGCGTGGCAAACGAGGTTCGCCATCTCTCGCGGGTGCCCGTGTTGCTCGTGCGCGGTGAGCGTCGTCCAACCCCTCGCGATAATCCGCCGACCGCATGACGTCTCCGAAGTCGCAGCCGCTGACCGCGCCGGTCGAAGACTATCTCAAGGTCATCTTCGAGCTGGAGTCCGCCGGGGGCACCGCGAGCACGAACGAGATCGCCGCCGAGCTGGGCATTGCGCCGGCTTCGGTGAGCGGAATGGTGCGCCGTCTGGCCGACCAGGGGCTGATCGCGCACCAACCATATCGTGGCGTCCGTTTGACGAACGCGGGTCGACGCGCGGCGCTGCGCACCATTCGGCGGCATCGCGTCATCGAAGCGTATCTCACGACGGCGCTCCGGTATCCGTGGGATCGCGTCCACGAGGAGGCGGAGCGGCTCGAGCACGCCGCGTCTGACGAGCTGATCGATCGGATGGCTGAAGCGATCGGCGAGCCGGCGACTGATCCGCACGGCGCCCCCATCCCGGCGCGCGACGGGAGCATCAGCGAACGCGAGCTCTCCGCGCTCGACGACGTCGAGGTTGGCTCACGCGTCAGCATCCAGCGCGTCGGCGACCGTGACGCCGGCCAACTTCGCTATCTCGCCGAGATCGGAATCATCCCCGGCCGACGCGTCGAGGTGCTCGCACGCGCGCCGTTCGGCGGGCCGATCTCGCTGCGCGTCGGGAAGTCGGTCCGTTCTATCGGTCCAGCGCTCGCCAAGCAGATCCTCGTCGCCGCCGTTTAGTCGGCCGCCCGGGCGCGGAACGGTCTTTGCGCCCGCCGTCTGCCGACGTGCAACGGCTCGGAGGGACGGATGGCGGTACAACGAATGCCGGTGGACCCGGACGCGGGTATTCCGGATCTCATCTCCCGACTTGGTGACGATTCCAAGCGCCTGGTGATGGACGAGGTGCATCTCGCGAAGCTGGAGGTGCGCGAGAATCTGTCTCGCGCGGGGCGAGGCGCCGTGCGTCTGGGCATCGCGTTCGGCGTCGGTGTCGTTGCCCTTGTCGCGCTGACGCTGTTGCTGGCGACGCTGATCGGGCGCCTCGCGGCAGGCCATATGTGGATCGGGGCGGTCGTTACGGGGATCGTGGAGCTCGCGATCGCGGCCTGGTTGATCAAGCGCGGACTCTCGGCGTACGCCGAGCCGTCGTACACGCTGGAGCAGACGCGAAAGGTCGTATTGCGGTCATCCTGACGGCTGAGGCCCCGAGCGATCTACTGTCCCTAACTTTTGCCAGTCGGCGGACGACAGTAGATCCTTCGCTTCGCTCAGGATGACGGCTGCCTTAATCGCTCTTCTTTTCGTACAAGCGATCGATTCGACATCGCCGCGGCCCGGCCCGCGAACGATCGCGATCGACGACCGCCTTGCGGCTGACGCCGGTCTCAAGATCGGCGACCGTGTCGTTGTCGCCAGCTCGCCCGGGGGATTGGGTGACACCGTCGTCGTTGGCGCGATAATGCACGGCCGCGCCGATCCGTCCGAAGTCGCGCGGTCGGAGTACCGCGCGCGGATGCATCTCGACCAGCTCCAGTCGCTCGCCGGCTATGGAGACCGCGTCGACCGATTCGCGATCGGGACGCGCTCCGAGCCGGGCGCCGATTCGGCGCTCCGCGCCATCAACAGTGTGGCATTCGGCTTTCGCGCCCACCGCTCGCGCGACATCGCCGTCGAGACGTCGCGCACCTTCCTCGTCGTGAGCCGCTTTCATCGCGCCATCGGCGTGATCACGATCGTCGCCAGCGCGATCTTCCTGCTCTGCATCATGCTGCTCAAAGTCGACGAGCGGCGGCGGGATATCGCCGCGCTGCGGCTGTTGGGGATCTCGAATCGATCGATCATTCGCGGGGTGATGGTCGAGTCCGCGCTCGTCGCGGTGCTCGGCAGCGCGATGGGTGTCGCCTTGGGATGGATCGCGTCGCTGATCATCAACTGGCACTATCGCGGAGTCTATCGAACGCCGCTGGCCTTTGCCGTCGTCACGCCCGGCATCGTGGAGCTGGCTGTGGCGCTGTCATTGGTGCTCGGCCTCGGAGCCGGGCTCCTCGCCGGCCGACGCCTCGTCGGGCAGCCGCCGCTCGACTTGCTCACCGGCCGGAGCGAGTCGCGGCGAAGCTCGCGAGCAGCTGCCTGATGCTGCTACGCCTCGTTTGGTCGAGTCTCGTCCGACATCGCGCGCGAACGGTCCTCGCCGTGCTCGGCGTCGCCGTATCGGCCGCGATGCTCCTCGACATGGTCATGCTCTCGAGTGGAATGCGCGCGTCGTTCAAGAATCTGCTGCTCTCGCGCGGCTTTCAGATCCGGCTGGCGCCGAAAGGCACCCTCCCGTTCGACACCGACGCGACGATCGGCGACGCGACCGCTGTCTCATCGACGCTGCGCGCGATTTCGGGCGTGGCGACGGTGAGTCCCGTGCTCGGCGGCCAGCTCTATGTGACGCGCGGTGATCGCACGACGACCACGATCGCGCTCGGCATCGATCCATCCGTGCAGGGCGATTACGAGATCGTCGCCGGCCGGTCGCCGCGATCGGCGAACGAGCTCGTGGCGAGCGACGATTTCTTGCGCGCGACGGGCACGAAGCTCGGCGACACCTTATCGGCCGCGGCCGGCTTCGATCCACAGTTGCGCGCCGTCACGGGACGTCGCGCCCTGGTCCTCGTGGGACGCGCCCATTTCATCTACATGGCCGCGGCGCAGAACGCCGTGGCGCTGCCATTGCAAACGCTCCAACAAATGCGTGGTGAGCCGGCGCGCGATCGCGTGTCGCTGTTCATGGTGCGCGCGGCGTCGAACGACCGTGTCGACCGAGTTCTGGCGGAGATCGAACGCGCGCTCCCTCGCGTGACGGCGATCTCCACCGAAACGGCGATGCGCCAGGTCGACGAACGGCTCAGCTACTTCCGACAGCTGGCGGTAATTCTCGGCGCGGTCAGCCTCGGCGTTGGATTCCTGCTCGTGACGACACTCGTCACGGTCTCGGTGAACGAGCGGCTCGGCGAAATAATCGTCATGCGAGCGATCGGCGTCGCGCGCGGTCGCGTCGTGTTGCAGGTGCTCCTCGAGAGCACGGCGATCATGCTGGTCGGCGCGGTCGCGGGGCTCGGGTTGGGGCTGGCCACTGCCCGCTATCTCAACTCGATTCTCGCATCTTTTCCCGGACTTCCGGCGGCGATCGACTTTTTCCTCTTCGAGCCGCGAGACGCATGGACGGCGCTCGGCCTCCTCGCTGTCGTCGGGGTGCTCGCCGGCATCTATCCTTCGTGGCGCGGCGCCTCGCTGCCGATCGCGGTGACGCTGCGCGAAGAGGCTGTCGCGTGACGCTGCTCGTCGTCGCGCGCGACCTGAGCCGCAATTATCACATGGGCGACGAGCTGGTTCACGCCGTGCGCGGCGTCTCGCTCGACGTCGACGATGGCGACTATCTCGCCGTGGTCGGGCCCTCCGGCTGCGGCAAATCCACTCTGCTCAACCTTCTCGGCGGCATCGATCGGCCCAGTGGTGGCAGTGTCGAGATCGGCGGTGACCGTGTCGATCGCATGCGCGACGCGGACGCGACGCGCTTCCGGCTCCTCCGCGTCGGCTTCGTGTTTCAGCGCTTCTATCTCATGCCGGCGCTCACGGCCCTCGAGAACGTCGAACTGCCGCTCGCTGAAGCGAAGGTGACGCGGCGCGATCGCGTCGCCCGGGCGCGCGAGCTGCTGGCGTATGTCGGACTCGCCGCGCGCCTCGATCACCGGCCGGCGCAGCTCTCGGGCGGGGAACAACAGCGTGTGGCGATCGCCCGCGCGCTGGCCAATCGTCCTCGGCTGTTGCTCGCCGACGAGCCGACGGGCGAATTGGACGCGCACACCGGCGCCGAGATGATCGCCTTGCTCGGGCGCGTCAACGCGGATGGTACGACGATCGTCGTCGTGACGCACGACGAAGACCTGGCGCGCGCCGCCAAACGGGTCGTGCACATGCGCGACGGCCTCGTCGTCGACGACCGACGCCAGGACGCGCCATGACGACACTGCTCGCACTGCGCAATCTGGCGCTCCGGCCGTGGCGATCGCTCTTCCTCCTCTTCGGCTACGGCCTCGGCGTCGCGGTCATGATCGTTCTGTTGGCGATCGGCGAAGCGCTGCTCATTCAAGCCCGCGACGAGAAGCTCGTCGGCGGAGGCTCGATCACCGTGTTGCCGGAGGGGATCGACGTCGAGGTGATGAAAACCGGCGGTCTCGGTGGACTGTTCTTCTCGATCGATCATGCGCGATTCATCTATCAACAGCTACTCGCTGCTCCGCGCCTCGGATCGAGCGTTGCCGACGTCGCCCCGCAGATCGAAGGAAAGCTCCTCTATTTGCGGACTCCGGGTGGGCGCGAGCTTCCGATTCTCGCGAGCGGAGAAATCCCGTCGCGCACGGCGGCTCTGGGTTCGATGCCGGCCATTGACATGGGTTCCTGGAACGACGATACGCTCGATCGGGTGTGGCGCGATCCGTCACCGGCCGAGCTTCGCGACGCGATCGACCATCTTCATCTGCCGCCGCAATCAGTCCGCGGCGATCCGACGTGGGCGGAGTGGCATTACTTCAACGTCTTGTCCGCGGACCGGACGCGATGGGCGTTCATTTCGTTGATCGTCGGCGGCGCGGTGCCGGACGGGGAGTGGGGCGGACAGGTGCTCGTCACGCTGCATTCCCAAGGCGGCGCGTCGCGACGTTTCGTCGCCACCTTGCCCTCGCGAGTGGTTCGTTTCTCGACGACACACGCCGACCTCTCGATCGGTGAATCGAGTGTCACCATCTTGCCGGACGGCCGGTATCGCGTGCGTGCACACGCCGCCGAAGAAGGAAGCGCGACGCCAATCGACGTAGATCTCGTCGTGGCGCCGACTCCTCGCGCCTACCTACCCGGGGCCGCGCTCGCGAGCGGTGAGGTCGTGTCCGGATACGTCGTGCCCGGCCTCCGCGCCGATGCGACCGGAACGATATGTATCGCGGGGACGTGCGAGCGTTACGATGGAGCGCAGAGCTACCACGACCACAATTGGGGCGTGTGGCGCGGCGTGACGTGGGAATGGGGCGCGGCCCGCGCCGGCGCCTACACGTTGCTCTATGGCCGCGTGCAGCCGAGCGACAGCGCCGCCGCGTCGCAGCCGCTCTTCGTGTATGTGGTCGACTCGATCGGCTTCCTCGGCCTTTTTCGCCCTCTATCGATTCAGTACGAGGACCATCGCGTGGTGCGAGTGAAGGGGGGCACACTCGCGGTTCCTTCGAGGGCGACGATGGTCGACGTACGCGGCGGTGACACGCTGCGCGTCGAACTGATGATCGAGGACGCGACGGCGACCGACACGCGCCAGCCGTCGGTGGAGCGCGGTGAGACGCTCGCCAATCGCGCGATCACCCATCCGTACTTCGTTCAGATGAAAGGACGAATGCGTCTATCCGGGCGGGTGAACGGCCGGCCGCTCAGCGGAGAGGGAGCAGGCTTCTTCGAGACGTATCGCTGATAACCCGGCCCTAGGCGCGCCGGTCGTCAAGCTCGTTGATCGTCCGCCCGCTTTGCTCGGCAATGGCGCGCCGCGCCGATTCGTCGAGCTTCGAGCGTCCCCGGCGGAAGCCTTCCGCGGCGTAATCGCGGACGCTGATCCACGTGACGTTTTTCTCGCTGTAGTCCGACCAGCCGCGCTCCAACTCCGGTTCGACTTCCGTAAACTCGCGCTCGAGGAAGTTCGGGTTGTGGCTCGCGATCTGACCGAGATAATAGGCGGGACGAACGTCGTCGTATGCGCGGTCGGCGGCGCGGTTCGGAACGTTGTCGTAGTGCTCGCGAAAGTACGCCTCATCCTCACGAGACAGCGAGCTCGCTGCCTCCACGACGGCACGGCCCGCCCACCACCCGCCGATTGCTCCCGCGATTCCGCCAATCACGGCGCCGACGGGGCCCGCGGCCGAGCCGATGCCGGCTCCGAGCAGCACTCCGGAGATTCCCCCGGCGGTCTCGCCGATCTGGTCGGCGACGGTCGGATTGTGGTGATGGCTGCCCAGTGCCGCGTCTTTCGCCCGCTCGAGCTTCCCGTCTATGGAATCGTTCGACCGCCGATCGCCGCGCATGCCTTCTCCGGGTGGGGTGCTGTAACGGCGGGCAAGAAAGAGACCGCCCGCGGCTGCTCGAACTCTTGACGTCACCCAACCTTGCGTGCCGATTCCATTTATGCCGGCGCGAATCCGAATAGGCACGCAGGGGTGGAACTACGACGCCTGGGTCGGGCCCTTCTATCCGGAGGGCACGCGACCCGCCGACTACCTGACAATCTATGCGCGGGGGTTCGACACCGTCGAAGTCGACTCCACCTTTTACGCCATCCCGGTCGCGAAGACCGTCCGTGGATGGGCCCAGCGCACCCCGGACGATTTCCTGTTCGCGCTCAAGCTGCCGCAGGAGATCACCCACGAACGCCGGCTTCGCAACGTCGATGATCTCGCGGCGGAGTTCTTTGATCGGGTGCGGGAGCTGGGAGCAAAGCTGGGTCCGGTTCTCATTCAGCTCGGTCCGGATTTTGGGCCGACGGAATTGCCGGCCGTCGCGCAGTTCCTCCCCAAGCTCCCCCGCGACATTCGCTTCGCGATCGAGTTTCGTCAGCGGGGCTGGATCCACGACGGCGTTCTCGCTCTCCTGGCGGAGCACAACGTCGCGCTCACACTGAGCGACGGACGGTGGATTCCGCGAAAGCAAATGATGCAGCTTGCGTCCCGTGCCACCGCCGATTTCCTGTACGTCAGATGGATGGGCGCCGACCAGAGCATCGTCGATTATTCGAGAATTCAAATCGACCGGAGCAGAGAGCTGGAGTCTTGGATGAGCGTGTTGTGGCCCTACGCCGAGCAGGGCAGGGAGGTGTTCGGCTATGTGAACAACCACTTTGCCGGTCATTCACCGGAATCGGCGCGCGAGCTTCAGCGGCTCGTCGGGCAGCCGGTCGTGGATCCCGAGAATCTCGGGGAGCAGATAAGTCTGTTCTAGCGGTCCACGGTTGGTACCGATGCGATAATAGATTCCATTCATGGCAATCGCCGTCCATCCTGGAACGACAGTTGGATCGAACGAACGGAGTGTCGCGCGATCCGCACCGCTCTGGCACGCCCACACCGTCCTCCTCGGCGCGACGTGCGTGATGGTGGGCGTGTACTGGGACATCTCGTGGCACATGTCGATCGGACGCGACACGTTTTGGACGCCGGCGCACCTGCTCATTCAAGCCGGTGGGCTGATCGCCGGGCTGAGCTCGGGGTACGTGGCCCTGCACACGACATTTCGAGGAAGCGACGCGGAGCGTGAAGCGTCGGTGAGTTTCTGGGGTTTCCGCGCGCCGCTCGGCGCCTGGATCTGTATCTGGGGATGCGGCGCGATGCTGACGTCGGCGCCGTTCGACAATTGGTGGCACAACGCCTACGGACTCGATGTCAGGATCATCAGTCCGCCGCACGCCGTGCTCGCCCTCGGCATCTTCGCGATATGCGTCGGCGCGATGTTGTTGACGCTCGCGCAGCAGAACCGTGCCGACGACACGCTCCGGCGACGATTGGCATGGGTCCTGGCCGGCGCCGGCGGCCTGTTCATCATGAATTTCGCGCTCTTCCTCACGGAATACAGCGAGCGTCGCATGATGCACAGCGCGTTCTTCTATCAGGTGACCGCGGCGGTGTTCCCGTTCGCACTGACCGCCATGTCGCGCGCGATCAAGCTTCGATGGCCGGCCACCGCGGCGGCGACGGCGTACACCGCGGTGATGTTGCTGCTGATGTGGATCATCCAGCTCTTTCCGGCGACACCCAAGCTTGGGCCGATCTATCAGCACATCACTCACATGGTGACGCTGTCGTTCCCGCTTCTTCTGATCGCGCCGGCGATCTGCATCGACCTCATTCTCAGACGCGTCGGTGACCGCTGGAACACGTACCAGCTAGCTCCCGTCGTCGGCATCGTGTTCGTGCTTGCCTTCCTCGCGGCGCAGTGGCCCTTCGCGACCTTCCTCGTGACGAACCCGTTGGCGCGCGGCCGGCTGTTCAACGCGGACAATTTCGTCTACTGGATGAGTCCCACCTACGAATCGCTGACGTATCGCTTCGATCCGCCTCCGGCCGGCGCGCCGCCCTTTGTCGTCGATCTGTTGATCGCGATCGCCATCGCGACCGTTTCAGCGGCATTGGGTCTCGTGCGCGGCCGATGGATGACGCGCGTCCAACGATGAGGCGATTCATCGCCGTATTGTTCGCCGCCGCGCTCACCGCGGTCACGACGGCGCACATCGGCAGCCCGAACGTTCTCTTCGATGGCGCCGCGGGACCATATCCGGTCCGCGTGATCATCCGTCCGCCGAATGTCGTGCCGGGGCTCGCCGAGGTGATCGTGCGGACGATGGCGCCCGACGTTCAGCGAATCGTCATTCAGCCGGTCTTTTGGCGCACCGGCGTCGCCGGGGCGCCGCGTGGCGACGAGATGTCACCGGTCGCCGGACAATCGAACACCTTCACTGGGCAACTGTGGTTGATGGTTCGCGGCTCGTACAGCGTTTACCTCACGGTCCATGGCGCGCGCGGCGACGGAAAGGTCATCGTCCCCGTCAACTCGTTCGCGACGGGCCGGCTCGGCCTTTCGACCGGAATGACCGTGATGCTTGTCGTACTCGGACTCGCACTCGTCGCGGGGCTCGTCACGATCGTTCGCGCCGCGGTCGGCGAGAGTTTGGTTCCGCCCGGCGGGTCGCTCGAGCCGGCGAAGCGCCGCCGCGCCAACGTCATCGCCATCGTGGCCGTGCCGGTGGTCGCGCTCCTTCTTTTCGGCGGCGCGAAATGGTGGAGCGCCGTCGACGCGGACTACCGTCGATCGATCTTCCGCGCACCGGTGGTCGACGTGTCCGTCGGAGCGACCGGACGGACGCTGCGCTTGACCGTCCACGATACGAACGGATTTCGCGCCATTTTCAGTCCGGTCGCGCCCGAACACGGGAAGATGATGCACCTCTTCCTGATTCGTTCGCCGGCGATGGACGCGTTCGCGCATCTGCACCCGTCGGAGGTCGACTCGCTCGTCTTCACGACCACGGTGCCCGATCTCCCCGCCGGCGACTATCGGCTGTTCGGCGACATCATGCTCGAGAACGGATCGAGCCTCACGGTCTCGAACAGGATGACGTTGGCCGAGGGAGCCCATTCCACACCGTCCGACAGCGACGACGCGTGGACGCCAAGCCTGACCGCTGTTCCCGCACGCGCCAACGCCGTCGCCGCAATGGGGCATGGTTATCGTCTGGCGTGGGCCGGCGGCGACGGGGCGTTGCCCGCGAACGCGCCGCTCGACCTGCGATTCATCGTCACGGATTCGGCCGGCAACCCCGCGCGCCTCGAGCCGTATCTGGGTATGGCCGCGCACGCTGTTGTGTTGCGCGACGACGGATCCGTTTTCATCCACTTGCACCCGATGGGCACCGTCGCGACGACCGCGCAGCAGATCTACGAGGCTCGCGACCGCGGCGACACGACGGCTCGCGGGCGTCTCAAACCCGGCGCCTTCACGGATTCCGCGACGATGCCGATGTCCTTTACCGGCGCGCTGTCCTTCCCATACGAGTTTCCTAAGGCCGGTCGCTATCGTATCTGGGTCCAGGCCAAACCCGCACGCGAGATCCTCACCGGCGCGTTCGACGTCGAGGTGCGGTGAATCCACTCCGGCTTCGCGTATTCGTCCTGTTCGCCGCGGTGAGTGCGGCGGTCTTCATTCGTCTCGGTATTTGGCAACTCAGTCGGCGACACGAACGGCGCGCGCACAATGCCGTCATCGCGGGGCGGATTCGCGAGACGGAACGGGATGCCGGCGCGTTGCCGCTCAACGACACGGCCGGAATTCGCTTCCGTCGCGTGCGAATATCCGGCACGCCGGACTACGATCACGAGCTGATCCTTGCGGCACGATCGCACAAAGGCGCACCGGGGGTGAACCTGCTCACGCCCGTGCGGCTCGTTGGCCGCGATACGGCGGTGCTCGTCAACCGTGGTTGGGTCTACGCGGCCGACGGGGCGACGATCGCCGAGGAGAGATTTCGCGACACTGCCTCAGCGTTCGTCGGCTACGCGGAGGTGTATCCGTCGCCGACCGGCGCGGCGTACGCGGGTAAACCGCGAGTGCTGGCGCGGCTTGGAACAGAGGTGGCGGCGCGGGCGATCCCCTATCCGATCGCTCGGTTCTATGTCGTCGCACTCGGCGACTCGACCGGCGCGGCCGACCGGCCTGCCAGACTCACGGTTCCCGCTCTCGACGATGGCCCGCACCTCAGCTACGCGGTCCAATGGTTCTCGTTCGCCGCGATCGCTCTCGCCGGCGCGGGGTTCGTGATCAAGCAGGCGCGTGACGCGGGGCGGCAGCGTGCGTCGGGCCGTGTAGGCGACGCTTCCGCCGAATCCGGCGTATCAGGCTGATCGTCAAATCGCCGAGCGCGGCGATGACGATGATCGCGAGCGGCTGGGTTATCATGACGGTGGACCCGATGACGAGCAGGGTCAGAATCGAAAGTGTCGACAGCGGGCAATGCGCGAGGAGCCATTCGGCCAGATCGTCGGCCAACAGCGCATAACCGGCGACGCGGGATGGGCGCGGAGGATGCATACTTGGAGATGGATCGGGGTAGGAAACCACAGGATCGGGCGGCGTCGCCGTACCCCAAGCTGATGGTCGACAGCCCTTTGAGTGAGTAATCCATGTCACAGCAAACTTCCGGACTGGCCACTGAGAAGGAGGCCCGCGACGTCGCCGAGGCGGCGCGCGAGAGCGAATGGTCTGGTCCGAGCTTCGTTCGCGAGCTGTTCCTCGGTCGCTTCCGGCTCGATCTGATCCATCCGCACCCCGAAGAGGATCCGGCGGAAGCTGCGCGCGCCAAGCCATTCCTCGACCGTCTCGCGGATTTTCTGCGGCGGATCGACTCGGACATGATCGATCGCACGGGCGAGATCCCCGAGGAATACGTCCAGGAGCTGCGCGAGATGGGCGCGTTCGGGATCAAGATCCCTACGGAGTACGGCGGGCTCGGATTGTCCTATTCGAGTTATGTGAAGGCGATGGCGATGGTGACGTCGAAGGACGGATCGCTCACCGCGCTACTATCCGCGCATCAGTCGATCGGCCTGCCGCAGCCGCTCAAGCTGTTCGGAAGCGAAGAGCAGAAGCAAAGATTCTTTCCACGTCTCGCCAAAGGCGCGATCAGCGCGTTCGCGCTCACCGAAGTCGACGCGGGCTCCGATCCGGCCAACATGCGGTCGCACGCCGAGCCTTCCGCGGACGGATCGCACTTCATTCTGAACGGCGAAAAGCTCTGGTGCACGAACGGCACGCGCGCCGATCTGTTCGTCGTGATGGCGCGGACGCCGGACGTCGTCGCAAATGGAAAATCGCGCAAGCAGATCACGGCGTTCATCGTCGAAGCGTCGTGGCCGGGCGTGGAAGTGGTGCATCGCTGCCGTTTCATGGGTCTCAAGGCGATCGAGAACGGCGTGATTCGCTTCACCAACGTGAAGATCCCGCGCGAGAACGTGATCTGGGGAACGGGCAAGGGGCTCAAGATCGCGCTCATCACCCTGAACACCGGACGGCTTACGCTGCCGGCGAGCGCCGCCGGCGGAAGCAAGGCGCTGTTGCTCGCGTCGCGCACCTGGGCGCAGGAAAGAGTTCAATGGGGCGCGCCCATCGGAAAGCATGAGGCGGTCGCCAAGAAAGTCGGGATGATGGCGGCGAACACCTTCGCGATGGAGGCGATCTCCGGGCTCACCGTCGCCCTGGCCGAACGCGGCGACTACGACATTCGCCTCGAGGCGGCGATCGCGAAGATGTACAACACGGAGCACGGCTGGCATATCGTCGACGACGCGCTGCAGATTCGCGGCGGACGTGGCTACGAGACTGCCGATTCACTCCGCGCGCGCGGCGAACGGCCGATCCCGATCGAGCGCGCCATGCGCGACGCGCGCATCAATCTGATCTTCGAAGGCTCGTCGGAGATCATGCGACTGTTCATCGCGCGCGAAGCCGTGGACCACCACTTCAAGACGGCGTTCGCGCTCGTCGATAAAGAGTCGAATCGGTCTGAGAGAATGGCGGCGCTCGGCCGCGTAATGCGCTTCTACCCCACCTGGTATTCGAGGCGTTGGATCGGGCGCGGTCAGGTTCCGGGTGCGTTCGGCGACTTCGGCGAGCTCGCGGGGCACATGCGGTACGCCGAGCGACACACGCGAAAGCTTGGACGCGCGATCTTCCACGCGATGGTGCGCTTCGGTCCCAAGCTCGAGCGGCGACAGCTCGTGCTCTTTCGCGCCGTGGACATCGGCGCCGAGTTGTTCGCGATGGCCGCGGCCTGCGTGCGCGCGACATCGCTCGCCAAATCCGGAAACAGGGACGCCACGGCGCTCGCCGACCTGTTTTGCCGCGCGGCACGCGAGCGCGTCGACAGGTTATTCGACGAATTCTATGGGAAGTACGACGCCGCGCTTTACCGGGTGGCGCAGCAGGTCATGAAAGGGGAGCACGCCTGGCTCGAAACGGGGATCATCAGTCCCCTCGAACCGTCCGCCGAAGCACGCTTGGAATCGCGACCGTCAGCGACCGCGCTCGCTGCTGACTGAAGGCCATCGCCGAGCCGCCGAGCCGCCGAGCCGCCGAGCCGCCGAGCCGCCGAGTCGCCTAATCCGCGACGAACGCGGTGTACCCCTCGTCGGCGATCGCTTCCTCGATGTCGTCGACCGACGTCTTTGCGGGATCATAGTCGATTACCGCCGAGCCGATGCTCACGTCGTCCACCTTCACGCCGTCAGTTCGCTCGAGCCGCCCGCGCACGGCGCGAACGCAGTGCTCGCACGACATCCCTTCGATGGTGAGATGAAGTTTTTCCATGCTGGAAAGGTAAAGCAATGAGAACGGGGCGGCCCAGCCGGGCCGCCCCGTTCGACAACGGACCAAGGGCTTACGCCGAGACCGCGGCCGCAGGTACTCCTTCTTCCTTCGCCATGAAGCCGACGGCTACGAGAACGACGCCGAGCAGACAGTGCAGCCAGATGTCATTGCCGCCGATTGGGATAAGGCCGAACGTCGTCGGCACGACAAAGCCCAACGCCGCCAGCGCGAGGTATGCAAATCCAAGGAGCTTGCAATAGGCAACCGCGGTCGCATACGCGCGGCCCGCGATGAGCCCCCACACTCCGACAGCGATGTGCACGACGTTGTGGAGCAGATTCACGGGGAACAGTCCGAGGAGCTTCGGTGCATTGGCGGGATCTCCCATTTGCATTCCACCAGGCACCGTGAAGCCGAGCACTCCGACGACGATGAACACGGCACCAAACAGCATCGCGAGACGCTTGACCATTTGGACCTCCGGAGGGCGTGAGGGGGCTGCGTGCGACCAACGATACGGGTCCCGTGGGGAAGCGTCCAGTGAGAAATGCTCGCCGCGCTCCCGAGGGCACACCGCGTGTGCTCTCGCGCTCACCTCAAAAGGATGTGCAACGCCACGTTGAAATAAATGATCAGCCCCGTCACGTCGACGAACGTCGCGATAAAGGGCGCCGACGCGCTCGCGGGGTCGAAGCCAAGTCGGCGGAACGCAAACGGGAGCATCGAGCCGACGAGCGTTCCGAACATCACCACGCCGAGCAGCGAGAACCCGACGGTCAGCGCCAGCAAATGATGTTGCCCGCGGGTGAGGACTTCTACGTCCTTGAACGCTCCGTCGGGCATCGCGGTCCTGACCGTGGAGAGATCGTAGTTATGGCCGAGATGGAAGCTGCCGATCGACCAGCCGTGATCCGACATCCACTGCCACAGCTCGATTCGCGAGAAGCCGATCACGGCGAGGATCACGCCGAGCGCGAGGCCGGTCGCGATTTCCTTTCCGGCGACGCGCCACCAGTCGCGCAACGTCACTTCACGCAACGCGAGGGCGCGAATGAGCAATGACGTTCCCTGCGACCCGGAGTTGCCTCCCGAGCTGATGATGAGCGGCAGAAAGAGAGCGAGAACGGTCTGCCGATCGATCTCTTTCTGATAGGCGCCGAGGGCTGTGGCGGTCAACATCTCGCCGAGGAAAAGGGCGCTCAGCCACACGGCGCGCTTTCGGATCATGCGCCAGAACGAGATCGTCGAGTACGGCTCGTCGAGCGCCTCCATACCGCCGAGCTTCTGGACGTCTTCCGTCTGCTCTTCCTGCATCGCGTCGATGACGTCGTCGACGGTGATGACGCCCATCAGATGGCCGGATTCGCTCACCACCGGCACGGCGACGATGTCGTAGTTCGCGATGACGCTGGCGACCTCTTCGCGGTCGGCGCGCGGACTCACGGCTACGACTTCCGTCCACGCGATGTCGCTGATCTTCGCGCCCGCCGGCGCCGCCAGCAGCTCGCGCAACGACATCACGCCGACGACGCGGCCTTGCTCGTCCGTCGTGTAAATCGCGTGCATCGCTTCCTTGCGACCCGAACGCGCCACCGAGCGCACGTTCTCGAGCGCCGTTTCGACGCTCATGTCGGCCGAAACCGACACGACCTCGGTCGTCATCAGACCGCCGGCGGTGTCGGGCTCGTAGGCGAGGAGCTTCTCGGTTTCGTGCCGCGCCTCGGCGGGAATCTCCGAGAGGATCTCTTCGACGTGTTCTTCGTCGATCTCCTCGAGGGTGTCCGCCCGGTCGTCGGGCGTCATCTGCGTCACGAGCTCCGCGGCTTGGCGCGGCGTGATCGCTTCGAGGAATTCGGTGCGCAGCTCCTCGTCGAGATACTCGAGGACGTCGGCGGCGCGGGCGGGGCCGAGGGCCGTCAGGAACTGCTGCAGCTGGTCGCGCTCGAGCAGCTCGGCGACGTCGGCGAGGTCGGCGGGGTGGATCTCTTCCGTCTCCACCGGGATGTCTCCCGGCGATTCATCAAGGAGCGCGAGGATATCCGGCGCGAGCAGCGCGCCGACCGGACGATCTTCGGGATTCCGCTGCGGTGGCGTCATGGGTGCCCCCTCGTCTTCACCGTGGTGCGCCGGGGCAACATACCTATGACGGTCGAGTGGCGACAACCCTGTGGTGGGATCTTTGTCGGGCATGACGGCGGGAGCACGCTCGCTGTCGCTCGCTGGGAGCACGGGCGCGGCGCGCCCTGGGTGCACGCGCGGCTGGCGCCGCGCTGGGTGCAACGTCGGAGGAATCGGAGAGGCCCCACTCGGGCGAGCTTTTTTGTCGCCGGCGAGCGAAGCGAGCCACTACACCAGCGGCAATTCTCGGCGCGACCGGACGTCTTCGCGGACTGAATAACCCGCGACCGCAACGGCATCCCGAAGCGCGTCTACCGTCACCGACCCGTCGTGCTCCACCTCGGCCGAACCGATGCGCACCTCCGCTCGTGAGATGCCGTCGACCGCGGCCAGGGCCGTGAAAACGGCGCGGACGCAATGCTGACAACTCATCCCCTCGATGCGCACACGCGTGATCATGCGAGAAAGCTATTCGAGTGGTAACTTCTCCGGCATGAAGACCGCGTTTTTGGGCCTCGGAGCGATCGGTCGGCCGATGGCCGCCCGCGTGGCGGCGGCCAAGATCCCGCTCACCGTATGGAATCGCACGGCGTTCCGTGCCGCCGAATTCGCTGAGAAGACCGGCGCGCGTCACGCCGCCACCCCCGCCGAGGCGGTTCGTGGCGCCGAAGTCGTGATCACCTGCCTGCCGACGTCGCACGACGTCTACGATTTGCTGGACGGCCCGGATGGAATCCTGGCCGGCATCGAGCGAGGGTCGGCATTCGCCGATTGCACCTCGGGCGATCCGGCCACGTCGCGGCGCATCGCCGAGCGTTTGGCGGAAAAGAACGTCTCGTTCATCGACGCGCCGGTCAGCGGTGGCGTGGCGGGCGCGGAGAAGGGAGCTCTCACCATTATGGTAGGCGGCGACCCGGCCGTCCTCGATCGCGTGCGACCGGTGTTCGAGTCGTTTGGCCAGAAGATCGTGCATTGCGGCGAGATCGGCGCGGGTGATGCTGTGAAGGCGGTGAACAACGCGTTTCTCGCCACGCACATCTTGGCGGCGGCGGAAGGGCTCGCCGCGCTCGTAAAGATGGGCGTTTCACCCAACGTCGCGCTCGACGTCATCAATGCGTCGAGCGGCCGCTCGAACACGTCGATGAACTTGTTTCCGGAGCGCGTTTTGTCGCGCGCTTTTCCCAGGACATTTCGGTTGGCCCTGCTCGAGAAGGACGTCGGCATCGCCGCGGAAGTGGCGCGTGAGACGCGCGTCCCCGCGCCGATCCTGCAACTCACCGCTGATCTCTTTCGAATCGGGCGCGGCGAGCTCGGCGAAGTCGCTGATCACGTCGAGATCGTGAAGATGGTCGAACAATGGGCAGGAACGGAGATCGCATGACGGCAACGTCGGCTGCCCCAGCCCCTCAAACGACGCCACGCGTGGCGAGCGTCGACGAGATTCGCGCAGCATTTCCCGCGATGCGCCGGACGCACGCGGGAGTTCCGGTCGCGTACCTCGACGGGCCAGGGGGTACGCAAGTACCGCGGCAGGTCGTCGAGGCGATGGGCGACTACCTCTATCATCACAACGCCAACACGCATTGGCGGTATCCGACGAGCGAGGAGACTGATGAGCTCATCGCCCGCTCACGTGAAGCGCTCGCCGACTTCCTGAACGGCCGGCCGGACGAAATCGCGTTCGGGCAGAACATGACGAGCCTCACCTTCCATCTCGCCCGCGCGATCGGACGGGAGCTTGGCAAGGGCGACGAGATCGTCGTCACGGAGCTCGATCATCACGGCAATATCGCGCCCTGGCGCGCGCTGGAGCGCGATCGCGGCGTAACCATACGCACCGTGAAGATGAAGTTGGACGACGGCCGGCTGGATTGGGCGAGCCTGGAATCGTCGCTCAACTCCCGGACGAAGGTCTTGGCGATCGGCGCCGCGTCGAACGCGGTCGGCACGATTACGGACGTCGCCGCCGCTTGTCGGCTCGCGAAAGCCGCCGGCAACGCCATCGTCTTCGTCGACGCCGTGCACTACGCGCCGCACCACCTCGTCGATGTGAACGCGATCGGATGCGACTTCCTCGCCTGCTCGGCCTACAAGTTTTACGGACCGCACATCGGCGTTCTGTGGGGGAAGCGGCAGATCATCGAGGCCCTCGACGCTCCGCGACTCGATCCGGCGCCGCAGGAATCGCCGGAGCGACTCGAGACCGGTACGCAAAATCATGAAGGAATTGTCGGCGCCGCGGCGGCCGTCGACTTCTTGGCGTCGCTCGCCGCCGGCGTCTCCGGCGGGAGCCCTCGTCGCGACGCACTCCGCGCGACGTTTGCCGCCCTGCATTCGCGCGGCTCAGCGCTCGCATTTCGGCTCTGGGACGGTCTGCGGTCGATCGACGGCGTTCGCGTCTACGGACCCTCGCCGTCCACGCCGCGAACGCCGACGGTTTCCTTCACGCTGGCCGGTGCAACGACCGACGACGTCGCGGTCGCGCTGGCGAATCGCGGTGTCTTCGTGTCCAATGGCGACTTCTACGCTGCCACCGTCATCGAGCGTTTCGGACTCGTGCCCGGTGGCCTCGTGCGTGTGGGATGCAGCTGCTACACGACCGACGATGAAGTCGATCGATTGCTCGACGGCGTTCGCGCCCTAGCCCATGGGCGAACGTAGCGCGCGGCTGCTCATCGCCCTGGTCGCGGCAACGACCGCGATCGTACCCGCGGCGCAAGCGCAACGGGTTCGGGGGACTCTCACGGACAGCTCCACCCGCGAGCCGGTCACTGGCGCGGTGGTCTCCGTCCTGGACTCGGCCGGAAACTTCCTCTCGAGAACAATCGCGGACGACAAAGGGCACTTCGCGGCGGCGCGATTGCGCGGAGCCCGCACGCTCCACGTCGTACGGATCGGCTATCAACCGGTCGACAAGCTGATCGTCGACGGCGACAGCACGATCGATCTTCGCCTGATGCCGATTGCGTCGCGGCTTGCGACGCTCACCGCATCCGAGGGACGCGTCTGTCCGGGTAAGCCGGGAGCAAGCGAGGCGCTCGAGCTTTGGGAGCAGGCCCGCGATGGTCTGCTCGCCAGCGTAGTGGCGCGCGAGTCCAACCCGCCGCGACTCAGGATCCGAACATTTTGGCGAACCCGCGATCCCGTACGAAAACAGATCGAGAGCGACAGCAGTCGCACGAAGGAGCTCGTCGCCGATCGCTCCTACGTTGCCGCTCGCCCGGCCTGGGCGTTCGAGGCAGAAGGCTACATGCGCGAACATCTCGGCGGCGAGCGCGATTACTTCGCGCCGGATGAAGCGGTCCTTCTCGATCAGAGCTTCGCCGCGACGCACTGCATGCGACTGGTCGGCGCCGATGCGTCCCATCCGGAGCAGATCGGGATCGGATTCGAGCCGGCCGATATTCGAGAGCGCGATACGGTCGTCGATCTGGTCGGAACGCTCTGGCTCGATCGACAAAAGCCGAGTCTTCGCTCATTCGAGTTCGAGTACACGAACCTGGAGTCCCGTGCCCGCGGCAGCGGCGGCATGCTCACGTTCGCGACGATGCCCAACGGCGTCCCCATGATCGTCCGGTGGAACATTCATTCGGCGATTCTCGCGATCGACGCCGACAACTCGAACGGGGCTCGGCGCAATCCGCCCCCGCGGTCGCTCCGCTCCAACGTGCGCGTGCTCGGCTATCAGGAGACCGGCGGCGAAACTGGTTACGCGATCTGGCCCGACGGCACGCACTGGAATCTCGGTCTGAGCCGGATTCTCGGCGTCGTCACGGACCAGGGCGGGACGCGCGTCCCGGGGATCCGCGTTTGGTTCAATGGAGGGCGCGATACGGTCGTCTCCGACGCCGAAGGCGAGTTCGACTTCAAGTATCAATTCCCGGGCATGTACGTCTTGGTGGCGTCGGACAGCCTCCTCGCCGGGCAGTCGATCGCGCGCAGCATTCCAACGCGAGTCTTTCTGACGGAGAGCCGTGATCTCCCCGTGCACATCGTCCTCCATCCGCGCAGCGAGATTCTCCCGCTCGTCTGTCCGAAGTCGTCGTACAAACCGGGAAGCGGGGTGGTGTTCGCGAAGTTGGTCAACGCCGACGGGTCCGCCGCCGACCACGCCCGCGTCGAGGTCGAGACGCGCGCGCGCCTCGTCGTGGGCGATACGATTGCCCCTCGCGACACGCTCGACCAGCCCATTCGCCGCATGGGGGAAACGGGCGACGACGGGCGGTTTGTGGTGTGCGGTGCCGGGCTCGATCGCCCGTTGCGAGTGCGCGGAATCAAGAACGGCTTGACGGGCGAGGCGACGGTCGATCATTGGACCGACGAGATCGCGATCCTCACGATCGTGCTCAAATCCGCCACCGCGCCCTGACCGAAGGCTCGGATACGCGGCGCTATTTCTTTCGTGATTCCAACGTCTTCTCCAGCGCCGGCATGAAGACGTCGTAAATCGAGCCGGGGTTCCACATCACCCACCCGTCGTAGCCGGCGTCGTACACGGCCTTCTTTTGCTCGCGTAGCTCGTCGGCGCCGTAGGGTGGTATGCCGAGCGTGAAGGCCTGGAGCCACGGACGAATGTGCTCGGGCTCCGAGACGCCGAGCTTCTTGTCGCGTTCGCGCGCGCGGGAGATCGCCGTATGGATGATCTTGTACGGCTCGGCGTTCGGGTTCTTGACCCCAAGCTCTCCGTGCGGATAGTGCGACGGGTAGACCATTGGCAGCACCACGTCGACGACCGGCGAGATTTTCTCCCAATCCTGACCGACTTCCAGCGCGCCGTTTACCGTCGTCACCAGCCCAAAGATGTCCGCCGTCGAGCGAACGCCGAGTTTGTTGAGGCGTGTCTTCGCATCCTTCAGATAGGCCGCCAACGCCGCCGGCTTGGAAAGATCGTTCGAGCTCGGGAAGACCTGTTTCGGCAGGCTCGGATACGGCTCGGGGAAGCGGATGTAGTCGAACTGGACCTCGCCGAAGCCCAATTTCACCAGCTCCTCGGCGACCCCGATGTTGTAGTCCCAGAGCTCTTTGTGGTACGGATTCACCCAAGCGATGCCCTTCTTGTCGCGCCAGATCGAGTTGTCGGTGCGGCGAATCGTCCAGTCCGGATGCACGCGCGCCGTCACCGAATCCTTGAACACGACGATACGCGCGATCGGCAGGATCTTGTGCGCCTTGAGCGTATCGAGCAACGCGGCGACGTTCGAGATCTTTGAAGCCGTGCCGGCGTTCTTCGCGAAGTCGGGGTTCTTGGTCGCGTAGTTGAGTCCGAACTCGTCCTTCATGTCGATGACGAGCGCGTTGATCTCCGTCGAATCGGCGATCGCGATCAGTTTCGCCATCCGCTTGCGGCTTTGCGACGCCCAACGATTGACGTACAGCGCGCGCACGGCGCTCGGCGATGCCGTCTGCCGGCCGCTATCGGCGGCGACCGTACCCGCGGCTTTCCCGTCCGATGTGGAGTGCTGGCTCGGCCGTTCGGCGGCGGCGGCGCAGCCGAGTGAGCCAAGTAGGGCGAAACCCAGATGTCGAAATCGAAAACGCATTCGCTGTCGAGAGAGGCGAGTGGAATCTAGTGCAGTATATTTGCCACGATGCTTCCTTCATCGCGCGGCTCTCGCCGCGCACTCGCGGGTGCCTTCGTGATCGTCGCCGCGTGCTCGGCGTCGAACACCCGCGACAAGTCGCAACTCCCACCGCCGCCGCGCGCCGAGTTTCTGCTCAGCAGCGCGGACTCCGCGTTCTGGGTGTCGACGACGAGCGGTCGCGTCAGTGTGCGCGGCGTTCCGTTGATCGTTGCCCGCTATGCCGGGCAATGGTACGAGCTGTTCGCCGCCGACGACGACTACTCCTTCGAGGATGCACTCTTGCTGGGCGAGCGCCTGTATCGGCGCAGCTTGGCGAGCAGCGACAGCACGGCCGTTGTCACCGACACTATCGTACCCCGCGTCGCGCGGTTGTACGCCAAAGCGCATCCCGGGGAGCGGCCGCTCGACCCGGATGAGGAGGTCCGGGCCGATCCGAGCACCTCCGCTACGGCCGAGCTCGATATCCTCGACGTAATCGGCCCGTACCTCTCTTATGAATATCACGTCGACGTCGACTCCCCGGGCTCCTCGCCCTGGCACACGACACGCCGGGGTGTGATCGACCTCCGTTCCGGAGACGGCCAGCGGGTGCGCGACGTCTTTGGCGATTCGGCGGCGACGCGAATCGCCCGCGAGGGCCGAAATGCCTTCGGCCTCGTTCGGGATTCGCTGGCCCGGGCCGAAGGACGAATGACCGACAACCGCCGCCGCGCCGCCGTCGCGATCGCCGGCGCGCAATTCGACGACCGGAGCTTCAGCCTCTCCGATTTGGATGGCAGTCCGACCGTCACGTTCACCATTCCGGGGCGTGGCGAAGGCCGGGCCGGCGACGGGGTCGAGCTCGACCCAATCACGGGACCAACCGTGTCGTGGTGGACCGAGATTCGCGACGGCCGCCCGTCGACCGACGCCGACGGCACGGACCGATGGAGCCATCCCGGCTATACTGTGATCGCACGGTACGACAGCGCGGGAGAGCTCGCGACAGTCTCGCTCGCGGATTCGGCGCATCGCGAGTGGCCGCTCACGTCGATCACCGCGCCGCTGCACCGGATCGATTGGCTCGATCGTCCGGCGATCAGCGCCGCCGAACGTCGCGATCTCACAAAGGCGTTCAATGCTGCCGCGTTGTATGACGAAGGCGCGCGCGTCGCCCAGTGGCCGCCGCGCCGCAACCTACCAATGGTTCCTCGCATCGGCGCGTCGCACCGACGCTCGGAATTCCGGCTTACAGATCTCCTTTTCGCCAGCGCACATGCCCCCCGCCTCCAAGACAGTCCGCGAAAGCCAGCACGAGACGTCCGAGCTCATGATGCCCGAACACGCGAACAATCAGGGGCACGTGTTTGGTGGCGTGATCCTCGCGATGATGGACAAGTGCGCAGCGATCGCCGCGTTTCGACACAGCCGGGCGAGCGTCGTAACGGTCTCGATCGACCGCGTCGACTTTCGCGAGCCGATTCACCTCGGCGATCTAGTCGTCATGAAGGCGAGCATCAATTACGTCGGTAGGACGTCGATGGAAGTAGGCGTTCGCGTCGAGGCGGAAGAGCTGTTGACCGGACGACGTCGTCACACGAACTCGTGTTATCTCACCTTCGTTGCCGTGGATCGCAACGGTCGTCCCATTGACGTACCGGCAATCGTGCCGGAGACGCCGGATGAAATACGCCGCCATGCCGCGGCGGAGCAGCGCAGACGCCGGCGTTTGGAAGAGCGGGAAGCCGAGCGACTCGCCCGCGCGACACCGAGGTAACTTTCGGGATGCGGCTGTTCACTGTCGAGCAAGCCAATCGCACCTTGCCGTTGGTGCGGCGGATCGTAGAAGACGTCGTCGCGCAGCATCGGCGGTGGCGCGAGACGATCATGGAGCTCGACCTCGTGGCCTCCGCGGCGCGCTCCGACGACGCGCAGACCCGCGCCGAGGAGCTCGAGCAGCGTGCCCTCGGATTTGCCCGGGAGCTCGACGAGTATCAACGCGAGCTGGCGGCGCTCGGGATTCAACTCAAGGATCCGCGCCTCGGCCTGGTAGATTTCCCGGCCGAGCTGGACGGTCGACAAGTGCTGTTGTGCTGGCACCTTGGTGAGCCGGAGGTGCGGTTCTGGCACGAGGTCGATGCGGGCTACGCCGGCCGGCAGCCTTTAGTGCCCCAGCTGGTCGGCTGAACACTCATAGACTCTCACCACGGCACGACCATGCGAACCTGGCGGTCACCCGACGGCATCACCTGGGTCGTCAATGTGACGCTTCCCGGCTCGAGCAACGCGATGGTCACCTTCCGTCACCCCGACGGCGCCACCGCGCGACTCGATCGTTACAACTGGTACTTGAGCAGCAGCCCCGAAGCGCGAAGCGTCACGTCGCGGCTGACACCGGGGAAGATCCTGGATGCGTTGAGCGACGATGACCTGGCGCGGCTCTATCGGCGGTCGATGAAGATATCGCGGCCGGATCCATTGATTCCGAGCGCCCAAGCATCGGACGGCTGAAAAACGGCATAAACGCCGCGTTTAAACGGCGCTAAGTAAACGGCGCGTTTAACCGGCGCTGGCAAACCGCGCGCTTAGAAGGCGCACAAGTGACGCTAGAAAACAGCGCCGTCTACTTGCGTCGTTTCAAGCGCTGTTTACAAGCGGAGTTTGTGCGCGGGTTACAGGCGCCGTTTACCAGCGCGGTCTAAACGCGCCGTCTACCAGCGCCGTTTAAACGCGCCGTTTATGCCGTCAGTCTTGGTACAGCACGTCGATTTCCATTCCATCTTTCCCAATTAGAGTATTGGGAAAGACACTCCGCGCCTCGCGCTCCAGGTCCGACGCGTCGCGGGAGTAGCGGGCGGAGAAGTGTGTCAGTAACAGGCGGCGGACTCCCGCTCCCGCGGCGACTTGCGCGGCTTCACGTGCCGTCGAGTGGCCTGTCTCCAGCGCGCGCGCCGCGTCTTCGTCGCCGAACGTCGATTCGTGCACCAACAAATCAGCGCCCACGGAGGCGTCGATCGTCGCGGCGCAGGGGCGCGTGTCGCCGGTGATCACGACCCGACGTCCCTTCCGTTTGGATCCGACCAGCACCGACGGTTCGATCACGCGCCCGTCGTCGAGGGTGACGGCGAGCCCGCGGTGGATCTGGCCCCAGAGCGGGCCTTCCGGGATTCCGAGCTCGCGCGCCAGGTCCGGGTTGAACCGACCCTTTCTTTCTTCTTCGATGATCGCGTAGCCGAACGACGTCGATCCCCGGTGGTCGACCGGGAACGCGACGATCGAATAGCCGGTTCGTTGAATCGGCTGGCCGGCGTCCACCTCGGCGATCGTTACGGGAAATGTCGCGCGCTCGAATCCAAGGGCTTCGACGCGCTTCAGCATTCGCGACGTACCCTTCGGGCCCCAAAGCCGCAGCGGCTCGGCGCGACCCTGGAGCGCCATCGTTCGTATCAATCCGATCACGCCGAGCAAATGATCGGCGTGCATGTGCGTAAAGAAGATGTCCTGGAGCGCGAATGACACGCCGTAGCGCATCATCTGCCGCTGTGTGCCCTCGCCGCAATCGAACATGAGCGTCTCGCCCTCGCGGTGGACCGCGAGCGACGACACGTTACGCTCGACCGTCGGACGCGATGCCGAAGTCCCGAGGAGGCGGATGCTCAGCGACATGGCCGGGAATATAAGGGAGGCGTGGAACCGTTCTTGCGGCGAGACTCCGTTCCAACTTCTCACGAGCCGTATGCCGAAGACGAAGCGCCGATCGAGCACGCGCACGACCGCGAGAAAGCCAAAGCCGCCCTTCAAAGCGCAGCATCAGCGGAAACCCGGCATCGAATCGAAGCTTGCGCCGCAACCGCGCTTCGAAGCGCCAGACTATAGGGGGTCGGGAAAGCTCGATGGGCGTGTTGCGCTGATCACGGGCGGCGATTCAGGCATCGGCCGCGGCGTGGCGGTGCTGTATGCGCGCGAGGGTGCGGACGTCGCTATCGTGTATTTACCGGAGGAGCAGGATGATGCCGAAGTCACGGAGGCCGCGGTGGTCGCGGAGGGTCGTCGCTGCCTCCTCATTCCGGGCGACGTTCGCGATTCGTCCTTCTGTGAAACCGCCGTCGACGCGACCGTCAAGATGTTCGGTAACATCGACATCCTCGTGAACAACGCCGCATTTCAGCAGCACCAGGAATCGATCGAAGATCTGACGGACGAACAGCTGGACCGAACCTTCCGCACCAACATTTTCGGCTACATCTACATGGCGCGTGCCGCCGTCCGCCGAATGCCGCGCGGAAGCGCTATCATCAACACAGGATCAATTACTGGATTGGAGGGCAGCGGACAGCTCCTCGACTACTCTGCAACGAAAGGCGCCATTCACGCGTTCACCAAATCACTAGCGCAGAATCTCGTGGAGAAGGGGATTCGCGTGAATTGCGTCGCGCCGGGACCGATTTGGACACCGCTGAACGTCGCGGACAAGCCGGCATCGAAAGCGGCTCGACACGGCGAGGATGTTCCGATGAAGCGTCCCGGCCAGCCCGAGGAGGTTGCGCCGGCCTATGTATTTTTTGCGAGCCCCGCGGATTCGAGCTACATCACGGGTGAGGTACTGACCTTGCTGGGAGGAGAGACCACAGCGGGGTAGACGCAGCGTGTGTCACACATCACATGCGGCCGCGAAATTTGGTTCGGGGTCTGACCCGAGACGGTCGCGCATCACGGCAAGCAGTTTGCACTTGTGTTATTGATTGCTGGTGAGTGGCCCGGGGGGGCCTGGAGCAGGCGGCGTCGGACCCGAATGCAGCAACGGGACTGAACGTCCACGATCGAGAAGCCAATCATGAGGAGGAGCAGGATGCCGAACAGACCGGGCAACGACGATCGCATGTATGGGGCGACGGGCGGAATCGGCGACCGTGGCGGGCAGCGCGACAGTTCGAACGACAACGCCCGCCAGAACGGATCGCAGGGGAACGGCGGATCCGGCCAATCGCGATCCCGCAGTAACCGTGGTTTCGCCTCGATGGACCGCAGCAAGCAGCGCGAGATTGCGAGCAAAGGTGGAAAGGCGGCACACGCGAAGGGCACTGCCCACGAATTCGATTCGAGCGAAGCCCGTGAAGCCGGCCGCAAAGGTGGAGTGGCCGTGAGCCGGAACCGCGAGCACATGGCGGCCATCGGTCGCCGTGGCGGTGAGGCCCGCGGCCAGTCCCGCGGCCGTCTCACAGGCCAAACCAACACCGGCGCCGAATCGACGCTCGAAGGCGGAATCCAGAACTCGCGAGCCGCCGATCGCCAGGTCTCGATCGGCAGCCAGAACGAAGGGGTCAGCGCCGACACCCTCGGAAACCGGGGCGGCAACTCGTCGCTCGGCGGCGAGCGCCGGCCACAGGGCAACGACGCGGAATCGCGCGACGAGTTTTAGCTCGTTGGCGGGCGACTCGGCGTTGGACGCCCAACGCCGAGTCGCCGAGTCGCCGAGTCGCCGAGTCGCCTACGAAATCAGCTGCTCAAAAATCCCCGCATCGATATTTCCGCCGCTGACGACGATCGCGGCCGGGGTCTGTACAGACGCCACCTTACGGAGCCATACCGCAGCCGTGGCGCACGCACCGGCTCCTTCCACCCGTTGTTCGTGCGCTGACCACAGCCAGGCAATCGTCTGACCGATTTCCTGTTCGGTCAGTGTCACGATGTCATCGATGCCGTGCTGCCCGATCTCGAGCGCATCGTCGTCGATCTGACCGGCAAGACCGTCGGCGAGTGTGGGCAGATTCTCGATCTCCACGACTCGCCCCGCGGCGAGGGACTTGGACATCGCCGCAGTGTTCTCGCTCTGCGCACCGACGATCCGCACCTTCGGCGCGACCGCGCGCACGAGGCTCGCGCACCCGCCGAGCAATCCGCCGCCACCGACGTTGAGCACGAGCGTCGCTAAATCCGGCAACTCCGCTAAGATCTCCTGGGCCACACTCCCCTGGCCGGCGAGCAGCATGTCGCCGAGGCAGGGATTGATGTACGTGGCCCCCCGCTGAGCGGCGAACGTCTTCGCGGCGTCCATCGCCGCGTCGTAGTGAGGTTGGTTCGCGTCGATCGTGGCTCCGAGCGCGACGATTCCGTCGCGCTTGACCCGCGGCGCCGTCGACGGAACGAAGATCGTCGCCGGCACGCCGAAATGCTTTGCCGCGTACGCCACGCCAAGCCCGTGATTCCCGGCCGATGACGCGACAACCCCACGCGCGCGTACCTGGGGCGGAAGCGTCGCCAGCACGTTCAATGCGCCGCGCAGCTTGAAGGAGCCGGTGGTCTGTTGGTTTTCGAGCTTCAGATAGACGTCGCCGCCGGCGATCTCACTCAATGCGCCGCTCCGCAGCAACGGCGTTCGCTGAACGAGCGGCCGAATCCTCTCGTAGGCCGCGAGTACTTCGGTAGCGGGAAGAAGCATTTGGGATAGTTACCAGTGTCCCCGCCTGGGCGTCAACTTGACGTAACGCTCGCCGGCTCCTACATTTAGCTTCGTCGGGACCGGCCCCGCGACATTAGTGCGGGGCCTTTCCTTTGATGGTACGGGGCTGTAGCTCAGCTGGGAGAGCGCTGCAATCGCACTGCAGAGGTCACCGGTTCGATCCCGGTCAGCTCCATCGAACGCACGCGGCACGCTTCTAGCCAAGGGTCGCCGCGGAATCGCTCGACAGAATTACGCATCGGATGTCATGCCCGCCGCTGTTCGGTAGGACGCAGAGTTCCAATGACGGCGCGCGAGGCAACTCCGCTGCGTTCCAATAAAATCAACGTCGATCGGCCTGGTGCCGGTCGACGTTTTCAGTTTCGGCCCGCCACTGTCCGCCGACGACGCGCAGGTCCGCCTGAAGCGCCCGGAACCCGTCGCGGATAAACCGGTCCTCGTCCGCCTCGACGCGTTTGTCGAGGTCACCCATCATGTGCGACCCGAGCGATCCGATGAACCGCATGATCGTGCTCTCCTGAACATCGAGCCGGCCGCGCCGCGTGAACAGCGTCTGGGTACCGGAACTATCGCGCACCGAAACGCTGAACATCGAACCCGCGCCCTCGAACGGGCGGCGGAGCGGCGATCGAATCAGTCGTTCCGTGATCAACGGAAGATCCCATTCCGGCTCGTGCCGAGCGGTGACGGTCCACGAGCTCTCGTGCGGCGAATTCACGATCGCAAAGTCTGTCGTCAGCTGATGGAAGCCGACCTTGAACAACTTCACCTTGAGCGATACGTCGACGTTGAGCCGCAACGAATCGGGCCAAGGGCGAGGATTCCCCAGCAGCGAAACGAGCTTTCCTCTTTGCAGCCGGTACCGCACGTTCATCATTCGATCTCGACCGGCTATCTCGAGCAGCGGCGAGCCCGCCGGGTCCGTCACCAGCACATGGTATTTCGCGGGTCCGAGATACTTGTCGAGGTACGACGCGAACGCGGGGAACGCCGGGCGCATCGTTTCCGGATGAAATCCCAGCGACAACGAGACGTTCGTGGTGCCGAGTCCTCCCGGCAGCACGCGGAGTGAGTCGATCGCGAAGCCGCGTCCAAACGCGGCGCTGGTGCGCGGAAACGCCGCGGCGTAGTCGTCGCGCAACTCGCGATCGGTGCGTCCGTCCGGCGATCGAAAGAGCGCCAAGACCATGGCGGCGACACCCTCCGATGTGATCGTGCCGACCGCCAGATCGACGTTCGTTTCCCAACGGTACGCATCCGGAGCAAGCCGCTCGAGGGCGATCGTATGGCGCGAGTCGCCGACCCGAGTGGCCGCGGAGAGCGTTCGTTGTCGCTCCACACGGTAGTGCCCACCCGTGGCTTCACCGCTCACAGCGAGGAGTCGAACGTTGGGCGTCGGCCTCGATTCCCATACGAGGGTGTCGTCGAAGATGCGGGACGGGACCAACGCTGATTGGCCCAACTTGACCCGCGAGAAATCGTATCTGGGCCCGATTTCGACGTCGTCGAACCGAGTGGCGATCGCGCTAAAGAGTTGGTCGACCTGACTCTGCGATACTGCTGGGCTCGCCGCAATATTCTTGAACGTCTCGGCGCATCCACCGGCGAGCGCGACGCCGACGGCGACGATCGGCGGAAGCACGCGGAACGGACGCCACCAAGTGCGTCGGCGGGTGATCTGCAAGCGACGATTCGGTCAGAGTTTGCGACGTGATCGCAGTAGACCTGAGCGCGAATCGGCGAGTCGCGAGCAGGGTTGAACGAGTATGCTATGTTAACTATAATCAATGAGTTCGGCCGCGTCCCGACGAACGCTTCTGCCCCTTGGTGTAACTGGCAACACGCCTGACTCTGGATCAGGAGAGTCCTGGTTCGATCCCAGGAGGGGCAACTGTGTAAGTCGTTGTATAATATCGGATTTAGCTAGCAAGAAGACCGACCGCCCAAAGCGGTCGGTTTTTTTTGGCAATCACCTGGCAATCACCACGACAGCGTCGAGGGCTGCTCGCGGAGGCGGCTGTGAGCGTTGTAAACGCCTCTTGGTCAGGACGTTGTCGTCAACCTAGACGATACGTTCTGAGGGCGTCTCGCCAATCCCTCCAATCATCGGAGGGCTCAGCATCCGATTCCCATTCATCGGCGGATGGAAGATCATCGAAAACGAGCATGGTCAGGACTCGGGCGTACCCACCGAGGCCGATTGCGTCCCTCGGAAACCTCGATGCTCGGAGCGGCGGGAAACCGCTCAGAAAGAAAGCTGGCTCCCGACCGATTCTCATTTGCCGCTACAA
>DATLPC010000212.1:0-2362 GCA_035535975.1 Gemmatimonadaceae bacterium
AGAGCCAGGATGACAACGAGCGAACCGACGAGGAGTCGTTTGGCGAGGGTCACGCGCTGCGGGAATGACCGCTCTTGAGACGGTAGCCGAACCCGCGCACCGTCTCGATCGCATCGCCTGCTTCGCCGAGCTTCGTTCGCAGGCGCTGCACGTGCATGTCGACGGTACGGGTCTGGATGTCGGGCGCGGCATCCCAGACCGTCTCGAGCAGATGTGCTCTACTCTGCACGCGTCCCCGTCGCTCGGCAAGAATGAGCAACAGCTTGTATTCCGTCGGGGTGAGGTCGATCAGCCGATTGTCGACCGACACGCGATGCTCGGCGCGATCGATCGTGATCGGCCCGACGGTGAGGACGTCGGCGGGACCCACGCCGCCGGCGCTGAGTCGACGGAGAATCGCGCCGACGCGCAGCACGAGCTCCTGTGGACTGAACGGTTTCGTGAGGTAGTCGTCGGCGCCGAGCGTGAGTCCGCGAATGCGGTCCTGCTCCTCGCGTCGCGCGGTGAGCATGAGGACCGCTATGTCGCGTGTGGCGGCGTTGGCGCGCAGCTGATCGAGCACGTCGTATCCCGACGCCCCGGGGAGCATGAGGTCGAGCACGATCAGCGCGGGGCGCTCCTGTCGCGCGGCGACGAGGGCATCCGGCCCGGTCGACGCGGTGGAGACGCGGTATCCCGCCTTGACGAGGTGATAGGCGACGAGGGCGACGATGTCGGCCTCGTCATCCACGACGAGGATGCGCTCGCCGGTGCTGCCCGTTCCGTTGGGCGACGTCATACTGCCGCCCGCGCGTTGGCGAGGCGGCGCTGGATCTTGGCGACGATCATCTCGATCGCTATGGCGTTGTGGCCCCCACGGGGCACTATCACGTCTGCGTAACGTTTGCTTGGCTCGACGAATTGCAGGTGCATCGGTTGGACAGTCGTCAGATACTGCTCCAGCACTTCTTCAAGAGGCCGTCCGCGCTTGTTGATGTCGCGGCGAATCCGCCGAATCAGCCGGATGTCCGCGTCGGCATCGACGAACACCTTCACATCGCACAGGTCGCGTACTCGTTGGTCGCTGAACAGCAGGATTCCGTCGATCACGACGACGTCGGCCGCCGGCACGGAGACCGTTTGCCGGCTCCGTGTGTGCGTCACGTAGTCGTACACGGGCTTATCGACTGCATCCCCGGCGGCCAGTCGCTCGAGCTGCTCGATGAGCAACGGCCAATCGAATGCGTCGGGATGGTCCCAGTTGATCTTCCGGCGCTCGTCGATCGGCAAGTGCGCGAAGTTCAAGTAGTACGCGTCCATGTCGATGAACGCGACCGACTCGGTTCGCAGCGCCTGCGCGACGTTTCGCGCGACGGTGGACTTTCCTGAGCCCGACCCGCCGGCGATGCCGATGATAAGGGGCTTCATCGCGTCGCGTCGGCCGGGGTCATTCGCGTCATATAGTCGCGTTCTTTACACTAATTGTGAAGGCGGTGGACGTCACAATCTGGTATCGAACCGAGGCCGTCGGCTAGCTTTGGACATGCGATTGTTCACCGCCGCGCGCGCGGCTGTCTTTTCGCTCGTGGCGACGCTGTCCTGCGGGCGCACGGTTGTGCTTCAGACCGGTGGCGGAAGCCTCGATCTCGTCGTTGCGGCGACGACCGACATCCACGGCCGCGCGCGTGGCTGGGATTATTACACCAATGCCGCCGACACGACGCGCGGCCTTGCCCGCGTCGGCACGATCGTCGACTCGCTGCGCCGCGGCGCGGTCCTTCCCGTCGTGGTCGACGCCGGCGACATCATCCAGGGCAATCCACTCGGCTACGTCGCGGCGCGCGTCGACACGATCATGGACCATCCCGTGATCGCCGCGATGAACGCTATTCAGTACGACGCGGCGGCGATTGGAAATCACGAATTCAATTACGGGCTTCCGACGCTCGAGCGAGCGATCCGACAAGCCCAATTCCCGCTGCTCGCCGCGAACGCCTATCGGACGACCGGAGAGCGAGCCTTTCGGCCGTGGGCGATCTCGACGCGACGAGGCGTGAAGGTCGGTATCGTCGGCGCAACCACGCCCGGCGCGATGGTCTGGGACCGCGACAACCTGGCCGGCAGGCTCGTCATTCGCGACATCGTTCCCGAGGTTGCGCAGGCGGTGCGCGAAGTTCGCGGCACCGGGGCGGCGGTGGTCATCGTCCTCGTGCATTCGGGGCTGAACGAGCCGTCGAGCTACGACACGGTCGCCGCGCCGATCGGCAGCGAGAACGTAGCCGCGCAAATCGCCCATGCGGTGCCGGGTATCGACCTGATCGTGTATGGCCACTCGCACAGAGAGATGGCCGACACGATGATCAACGGCGCGTTGTTGATGCAG
>DATLPC010000213.1:0-3172 GCA_035535975.1 Gemmatimonadaceae bacterium
AAACGCAGGACGTCGCGCAGGGGCTCGCCAACTTCGACATCATGCCGAGCCTTTCGGGCACCGGTCATTCGTTCACGGTCGGCGCCGCCGGCGACGTCCGTCGTTCGCGACCGGTGGACCGGGGCAACTTGCTTCTGGCGACGCCGAGCCACGCCGACGAGACGACGTTCTGGGGTGCGAATGCGTCGATCGTCCACACGAACTATTTCTGGTTCGGCGTACTGACCAAGACGACACTCGGTGTCGCCGGGCAGTCTGCGTCGATGCGTCCGTACGAAGTCATTCCCGAGGGAACCGTCCGCGTCACGTCGAGGCTTCCGGACGGCGGCTCGTCGGTTCGTTCACTCTCCTTCGGCGGCAATGGCATTCAGTCGTCGACGAGCAGTCGCACCTTCCAGCTGACCAATCAGCTGAGCTGGTTCAGCCTCGACAACACCCACACCATTCGCGTGACGTCGAGCGTCGCGCACGACCGATTCGCCAGCGATATCGGGCAGGGCTTGAACGGAGCATATCGGTTCAATTCTCTCGGAGACCTCGCCGCGGGCGAGGCGTCGAGCTTCAGCCGGACATTGTCGTCGAGCCGAGTGCAAGGAAGTCAGATTGTCGGCGCCGTGTCGCTCGGTGACTACTGGCGGCCGTGGCCCGGAGTTCAGGTGCAGTACGGTGTGCGCGCCGACGGCAATCATTTTCTCACAACGCCCGGATCCAACGCCGCGGTGAGCTCCGCGTTCGGCATGTCGAACGACGCGCTGCCGAATCGCACGTACTTCAGTCCGCGCGTCGGACTGCAATGGGCTTACGGCAGCTCGCCGCAAATTGCGTATGCACCGGGTGCGGCGCGACCGCCACAGGCCGTGATCCACGCGGGGATCGGCGTATTCCAGAACATCGCGCCGTCGCAATTCGTCGCGGGTGCGATGAGCGCGACGGGACTGCCGTCGTCGACGCGAGCCATAAGCTGCGTCGGTGCCGCCGTCCCGAGCGCAAATTGGAGTGCGTTCGTCGCCGATCCGGCGTCGATCCCGAGCGCATGCGCCGATGGATCGAGCGGTTCGGTCTACGCTTCGGCATCGCCGAACGTGACGCTTTTCGCGCCGGGGTTCCGAGAGCCTCGCGCGCTGCGTGCCGCCGCCGATTGGTCGGGGCCCGTGCTCGACAACCGATTCGTGCTGGGCGTTCAGGGAATATTCTCGAACGGATTGCACCAGCCCGGCGGAGTCGATGTCAACGTGCGGCGTTCTTCTCAGTTCACGCTGCCGGGCGAAGGGCAGCGGCCGGTGTTTGTCGATCCGGGGGCGATCGTCGGCGCGACGGGCGCAATCGCGGCGGCCGCGGGGAAGGTGTCGACAGACTTCCAGCGAGTCTGGGCGCTGCAGTCCGGCCTCGGCATTCATTCGCGCGCGGCGACCGTGAACGTCAAGCCCGTCACCGCGAACGCGAAGCTCCAATGGGATCTGACGTACTCGCTGCTCGACGTCCGCGAGGAGTATTACGGGTTCTCGAGCACAACCGGCGACCCGTTCGCGGTGCAGTGGGGCGTTCAACCGCAGGCGCCGCGGCATACGATGGATTTGCGTTGGACCAACTTCCCAATCTTCGATCTCGTCTACCTCACGCTGGTCCTTCACGCCGAGTCTGGAGCTCATTTCACTCCGATGATCGCCTCCGACATCAACGGCGATGGCGCGATCAACGACCGGGCGTTCATCTTCGATCCGGCTTCCGCTGACCCGGCCGCGGCGGCGATCGGATCGCTCGTTACGTCGGGTACGCCGAGTGCCCGCGCGTGCCTCGCCAAGCAGCTTGGCCAACTCGCCTCGCGTGGAAGTTGTCAGGCGCCGTGGACGCTGGCGAACGCGCTCCAGATAAAGTTCGACCCGAGGAGGATCGGTCTTCCCAAGCGGGCGACCGTCGCGCTGACGGTCGCGAATCCCCTCGGCGTCGCCGACCTGGCGCTTCACGGGTCCTCAGGGCTCCGCGGCTGGGGACAGCGCATTCCACCGGACGAGAACCTGCTTTTCGTGCGCGGCTTCGATCCGCTGACGCGCCGTTACACCTACGACGTCAACCAACGCTTCGGCTCCACGCGCCCGCGCGAGTCGACGATTCGCGCGCTCCCCTACATGAGCTTGAGCGTGGCGGTCGACCTCGGCCTTCCGCGCGAACGCCAGTTGCTCACGCAGCGGCTGGACGCCGGCCGTTCTCGGCCGGGTGCTCGCGCGGACGCCCAGTCGATGAAGGACTTCGGCACAAGTGCCATCCCGAATCCAATGTCGATGCTGCTCACGCAACAGCGCGAGCTAGAGATGTCGCGCTCGCAGGCGGACAGCCTTGCGACGTTGTCCCGCATCTTCTCGGTCTTCGCCGACTCGGTGTGGACGCCGGCGGTCGCACGACTCATTCAACTGCCCGAGGTGTACAGTCACGGCGAGGCGTACCGCGACTACGTGTCCGCTCGCGAGAGGACGGTCGATTTCCTGATCACATTGATTCCGCGGGTGAACGGCCTTCTCACATCGGCTCAGCGGCGTCGCATCCCGCGGCAGATCAGCAACTATCTCGATCGTCGCGTGCTGGAGTTCATCCGGACCTCCACGCTCGGCGACGCGAGCATCGTCGTCAAATAGGCGGAGTTCGTCGGGGGTACCGCGCCATGGTATCGTGTGATCATGCGCAGACCAATCATTGGCGTCGTTGGCGGTGGGACGCGGCATGTCGGCGACGAGTCTCCCGTATTCCGACTCGCGTTCGACCTCGGGCGCGAGATCGCCCGGTCCGGCGGCGTTGTGCTGTGTGGCGGCGGCGGGGGCGTGATGCGGGCAGCGGCGCTCGGCGCGAGCTCTGTCGACGGCCATTCGATCGGCGTTCTACCACACAAGGGGCCGACCGATGCGGAGTTTAGCGTCGAGACCGGAATGGGCGACGGACGCAACTACGTGAACGCCTATGTCTCCGACGTACTCATCGCGCTCTTTGGCGAAGCTGGAACGTTGTCGGAGATCGCATTGGCGATGAAGCTCGGGCGGCCGGTCGTGTATCTCGGCCATTGGGGTTTTCTCAACGACGCCGGTCTACCGCTCATGCCGGTCGCCAAGACGCCGGCGGACGCGGTTGGTCTGAGCTTCGCTGCGCTAGGGCTTAGGCCGGGTGCACGCGTCGACGCACCGGT
>DATLPC010000214.1:0-35385 GCA_035535975.1 Gemmatimonadaceae bacterium
CCGATCTCGAGCCCGGGCTTGGTCGCCTGGAGGGAGGGTTGTTCGCGCACTACATGTTGGACGCGGGAAGCGCGACGGTCTTTCCGCCGGCGATGGCCATCGCCGCGACGGGACGCGACAGCGACGCCTACGATGTCGGCCGCGCGATCGCCGAGGAAGGCCGCGCGGTGGGCATTCACGTCAACTTCGCGCCCGTGGTGGACGTCAACAACAATCCGTCCAACCCGGTGATCAACACGCGCTCCTTCGGCGAAGATCCGCGTCGCGTGGCGCGGCTCTCCGCCAACTTTGTCCGCGGCACCATCGCCGGTGGCCAACTCGCTACAGCCAAGCACTTCCCGGGTCACGGCGATACGGACGTGGATTCACACGTCGGCTTGCCGATCGTCGGCGCGAGCATGGCGCGGCTCGACAGCGTCGAGCTTGTCCCTTTCAAGGCCGCCATCGCCGCCGGTGCGTCGCTCGTCATGACGGCGCACATCGCGCTTCCCGTCGTGAACGGCGATAGCAGCACGCCGGCCACCTTGGCGCCGCGGATAATCACCGGTCTCCTGCGGGACTCGCTGCATTTCCGCGGAGTTGCGATCACCGACGCGATGACCATGGAAGGAATCGGGAAGGGCTACACCGCCGAGCAAAGCAGTGTGCTCGCCGTGCAAGCGGGCGCGGAGATCCTGCTCAAACCGTCCGACGCGACACGCGCGATCAACGCCGTCGTCGCCGCGGTCGATCGGGGCGAGATATCGCGAGCGCGGATCGACAGCGCCGCTCGTCACATGCTCGAGCTCAAGGCGCGGTCCGGCGTCGCCTTCGGGCCGACCGTTTCGCTCGAGCGCCTCCGCGAAGTCGTCGGCTCTCCGGCGCACCGCGCGATCGCCGCGGGTGTGGCGCGGCGCGCCATCACCCTGTTGCGCGATCGAGACAACCTCGTGCCGATGCGCGCTCCACGCGTCGCCGTCGTCCAGTACGCGCCCGAAACCGAGATCAAGGCGGGTCGTGCCATTCTCGCGGAGCTGCGGCGGAGTCCCACGCTGTCGGCGCACGGCGCGATCACTCAGGCCGGCAAGATTCCGCCGACAGCCACCCCAGACCTGCTAGCCGCCGCCGAGCGGGCGATCGGAGACGCGGAGACCGTGATCGTCACAGCATTCGTCCGCCGTGTGGAAGGCGAGGGCAGGGTGGCGATTCCCCCGCAGGTCGCCGCCTGGATCGACGGTCTCGCGGCTCGCCGGAAGGTGATCGTGGTCGCGTTCGGCAATCCGTACGTCATCCGGCAGTTTCCCAACATTGGCACCTATCTGGTGACCTACGGGGTAACGGATGACCTCGAGCGCGCCTCGGCGCGCGCCATTTTGGGGGCCGAATCGGTCACTGGAACCGTCCCGGTGACGCTTCCGGGATTTTTCAGGGCAGGAGACGGTATTCGGCGCTGAATTGGCACGGCATGGATCACGCACTCGTAAGGGTGTGAGGAACCCAGCCGTTAGCCGACCGATGCCGTCCGTAGCTACCGCAAAACAGGAAACGCCCGAGCTCGACTCGTTCGCCAACGATTACAACATTGTCGGCGGGTTGCGGAGCCACGCTGCTACGCAGCGCTACCTCGCCCGACGACGCAGCGACGGACAGGACGTCGTCATTACCGTCGCGCGTGCGCTGGGCGATAACGACAACAACTCGGTGGCGCATCTGGCGACTGACGCGCAGTTGCTGAGTTCGCTCTCACATCCGAATATTGCGCGCGTCATTGAAGGTCGCTGGCTCGGCGCCGACACCTATGCGACGGTCACCGAGCGGTACCACGGCGACACCGTGCAAGAGCTACTCGACCGTGGCCGTCAATTTCCCAACACCCGCGTCGCGATCCTGCTCGAGGACGCCCACGCGGCGCTCGAATGGGCTCGCCAGCAAGGCGTGATTCATCGGGGCGTAAATCCCGACGAAATGGTGTTCGAGCGCGGCACGAATCGGCTCATCGTCACGCTCACGCGCACGCCCATCCCGATCAATGGTGTCCCCGACGCGACCTCGGACGCCCGCTCGATTGGGAGGCTCGCCTGGACGCTGCTGAGCGGCAAGATCTGGACTCTAGAGACGGAGACGCGGCTGTGCGATCTCGTCCCCAATCTGGCCAAGAAGGTCTCCGACGACACGATGATGATGTCGCGGCTCAAGGACGGCGCGCCGACGCCCGACGTCATGGCCTATATCGGTGTAGTCGCCGCCGGCGACGTCCTCAAGCGCGCCGAGATCGATCTCATCGCGGCCAAGGACGAAGTCACCGAGTGGCGCGACACCGAGTACCGGAGATTCGAGCGCCGCAAGAGGGAGCTCGAGGAGAAGGCGCGCGCCGACGCCGCCGCGCTGGCCCACGAACGCGAAGAATTTAGAAAATTCGAAAGCGACGAACGCGCGGCGATCGCCGCCGAGCGGGCCGAGCTCGAATCGAACATCGCGCGACGACAGAGGCGCCTGACCGAGGTCCGCGACGAACTGGAAGCGCAGCGTCGACTGCTCGAGCAGCGACTCGGCGAGCTGGAGACGCGGCGGGTCGAGGTGGAGAAGGCTCACCAGGAAGCGCTCGAGGCGAGTCGCGCGGCCGCCGCGGCGATCGCCATCAAGCCGCGCACCCTTTCGCCGATCGATCGGGTGGTGGCCGTCGCCGCTGGTCCGGAGCGAGAAAGTCGGCCCGAAGGCCCACGAGATTGGCGTGGCTATGCTCGGTGGCTCATGCCGTCGATCAGCGTTGCGTTGCTCATGCTTGTCATGGCGCTCGGCATCGGCCTGGCGCACCACGGGCGTCACGCTCCGTCGGTCGTGAAAGTGAACGGTTCCAAGATCATCGCGAGTCCGCCGGCCGGGCTCGATACGACGCGCGACTCCCGCGGCGGATTCCTGTCCCAATCGGCGGGCGGGCGCGTAATTCCGCCAACCGGCGTACCCGTGACCGGCTCGTCGGGCTCGTCGGCATCGGCTCCAGCGGCCGGCGCGATTCCGTTGTCTGAAATGCCACCGGGCATTTCGCCCGACAACGCGGACTCCACGTTCAAACGCGACTCGATCGAATTGGCGAAGGCGCGGGCGGATTCGGCGGCGGCGGCCCGTCGTCGCGCGGCGGCGAGGCGTCTCGCCCAGCTTCAGCGCGACAGCATCGCGCGAGACAGCATCGCCCGCCGCGACTCAATCGCCCGGCGCGATACGCTCGTCCGGCCGGACACCGCCACTCATCGCGACATCTACATGCCGCGCGATTCGCTTATCCGGCGCGACACGATCATCCGCCGCGATACCGCGGTGGTGAGATCGGACACCGCGATTCGTCGCGACTCCATCAGCTACCGCCCTTAATTCCGCCCCTCCCGCATCAAACCACCGCCTTAGGGGTCAGACTCCAAACTTTCTTAGGAGTCTGACCCCTAACGCCGCGGGAAGGATGCGGGTGGCATGGCAATGGTACGGGGGGCGGGCACATTCTTCTTCCGTGACCACCATTCGAACCGCGACAGCCGGCGAGCGCGCGGAAATCCGGGAGCTCACTCGCCGCGCGTACCGCGAGTACGCGGAGATCATGAGTCCCGCGTCGTGGAGCGGTTTGAGCCAGGCGCTCGACGACGCCCTCGCGTCGGACGAGCCGGTCGAGCGCATCGTGGCCGACGACGACGGCCGTATCGTCGGCAGCGCGATGCTCTACCCGCCGGAGACCGACGCCTATGGCGCGCTCGTTTCGGCGAGCGCGGCTCCCGAGATCAGGCTCGTGGCGGTCGCGCCCGAGGCGAGAGGGCGCGGAATCGCGAAGGCACTGGTGGAGGAATGCATTCGTCGAGCGCGCGCGCAGGGCGCGGGCGAAGTAGGGCTGCACACGTCGCGAAGCATGCGAGCGGCAATGGCCATGTACGCGAACCTCGGATTCGTTCGCGCGCCCGACCGCGATTTTCAGCCGCCGGACGCGGAGCTCGTCGAGGGGTATCGTCTCCGTCTCGACTAAGAGCCGCGCAGGGCGTTGATGGGGTTGACCCGCAACGCTCGGCGCGCCGGCAGCCCCGACGCGACGCCCGCCACGGCGATCAGCGCGGCCGCCGTCGCGATCATCGACGGCGGATCCAGTGCGGCAACGCCGACGAGCATCGCGCGAAGGAAACGAGCGACCGCGATCGACGCGCCGAGGCCGAGCAGAAGCCCCGTTCCGGCAAGCAGCATCCCTTCGGCCATGATGAGTCCCAGCACCGAACGCGTGTCCGCGCCGAGTGCAATGCGAACGCCGATCTCGAACGTCCTCTGCGTCACGCCGTACGAGATCACGCCGTACGTCCCGATGCCCGCGAGCAGGAGCGCGAGCGCGGCGAATCCGGCGAGCAGCGACGTGTTGAATCGACGGCTCGACACCGACGTCCCGGCGACCTCCTCCAACGTGCGAACTTCTGCGACCGGCACGGTCGGATCCAAAGCGTGGATCTCGCGCCGCACGGCCGCGGCAAGCAGGGCTGGATCGCCCGACGTGCGAACGAGCAGCGCCATGTTCCGCGGCATGTAGTAGGCGCTCTTCGCGGATTGCGCGAGCGGAAAGAACATCGTCGGCTCCGGCGTGTCCCCGAAACCGCGGGCGCGAATGTCGCCGACGATACCGACGACCGTCATGAACGGCATGTCGGTGGCGAGCCCGAACCGCCTGCCGATCGCGTTCTGGCCCGGCCACGCCAAATCCGCGAACGCCTTGCTGACCACCGCGACCAGCGGCGCGCCGTCGACGTCGGCATTCGTGAACACTCGCCCCGCGATCAGCGGCAGGCCCGCCGCCGCGAAATAGCCCGGCGTCGCCTGCTGCGGCACCGCCGACGGCCAGCGACCCTCGGGGTAATTACCATTCTCGGGGCGAAACCCCCACAGCCCGCCCGCGTCGACCACGGCAAGCCAGCCGCTCGCGCCGGCGGCGCGCACGCCGGGCAGAGCGCTCAACCGCGACTCGAGCTGCGAATAGAAGACGGCCGTTCGACGATCGTCGTACTCGCGTTGAAGGAGCGCGACCTTGGCCGTCAGAACGCCGCGCGGGTCGAACCCGAGATTCTCGCCCTGCAGATGCCACAGGCTGCGCAGCAGCATGCCGGCGCCCGACAACGTCGTCACGGCCAGCGTCACCTCGGCGACGACGAGCGAGCGTCGCACTCGCCGCGTTGCGCCGTGCGTCGACACGACGCGCCCCGATTCCTTGAGCGCTTCGGCCGACGCGCCTCGCGCGATACGCCACGCGGGAACCAAACCGATCATCAGCCCGGTCGCGACGACCACGCCTGCCGTGAACAGCAGGACGCGCCAGTCGATGCCGATCGCGTCGAGCCGCGGGATCGAAGACGGGGCGGCGCCGAGCAGCAACCGCGTTCCCATCCAGGCGAACGCGAGCCCCAGCGCACCGCCGACGATTGCCAGCAGCGCGCTCTCGACAAGCATCTGCCCGGCGAGACGAGATCCCGACGCCCCAAGCGCGCTGCGCAGCGCCATCTCCTTCTGCCGCGCCTCACCGCGCACCAGCAGCAGATTGGCGACGTTCGAGCACGCGATCAGCAGCACGAAGCCCGCGGCGCCGAGCAGCGCGAGCAGATACGGCTGCGTCGATCCCACCAGCTCGTCGGCAACGCTTCGGATGCGCGGGATGAGAGGGTATTTCGGATCGAACCGGTCCGCGTACTGCTGCATGATCCGGTGGGCGATGGTGGCGGCCTCCACGCGGGCGCGGCCAATCGTCGCCGTCGGTTTCACGCGCCCGACCATGAACAAGTAATGATTGGTCCGATCGCCCAGGGAGTCTGGATTGAACCGTGGCAACGGCATCCAGAGGTCCGTACGCGCTTCGGGAAAGTCGAAGTGCGGCGGCATCACGCCGACGATCGTTCGTGGGACGCCGTTTATGGAAACCGTCGTCCCGAGCGCGGACTTGCTGCCGCCGAACCGCCGCTGGAAGAGACCATAACTGATGATCGCCACGGTCGGGCGCTGGACCGCGAACTCGTCGGTGGAAAACACGCGTCCGACGATTGGCTTGACGCCGAGCAATGGGAAGAAGTCATCGCTGCCGCTGGCCAGGCGAATGCGCTCCGGCTCGGCGCCGCCGCTCAGCGTTGCGTCGCCGCGAATGTAGGCAGCGAGTCCATCGAGCGACGGCATCCCGGCGTGGTAGTCGATAAAGTCCGGTTGCGACGTCAGCCAGTGCGGCGGTTCGTGGCCGAAGAGGAACACGCGCTCCGCGTGCGGATACGGCAGTGGACGGATGAGAATGCCGTTCACGACGCTGAAGATGGCGGCGTTCGCTCCGATGCCGAGTGCGATCGTCGCCAGCACAATGGCGGTGAACGCGGGCCGGCGCACAAAACCTCGAACGGCGTACTTCACGTCTTGGGCGATGGTGTCGAGCATCGAGTCCCCCGAGGTGAACGGTCGAAGCCACTCCGACGCCGCGGAGCGGAGTGTGTCGGCGAGCGTGAGAAGCCAAAGGAGCGCCAGCGACTCGCCCGCGGCCCGCGCGGCGCGGATCCGGTCGCGGTGGAAGTCGAGCATCGCCCGTCCGTAGCTCGCGCGGAAATCGCGCGGGTACAGCCATAAAAGCAGTCGGAACAGCCGATCGCCGCGGCTCACGCGCGCGCCCGACCGATGATCCGGTTCTGTTCGGCGATCCGCATCAGCTCGCGCAGCCGCTCGAGCTCCGCGGCCAGGACGCGACGCCCGAAGGGCAGGAGCGTGTAGTAGATGCGCCGCTCGTCGTCGTTCCCGTCGACCGGGCGCGGCTCGGTTTCGTCGACGAGGCCGTCCGCCTGGAGCGCCCGGATATGCCGGTACAGATTCCCGGCCTCGAGGGCGATGCGACCGTCCGTTTGCGCGACGATGTCCTGCCGAATCCCGTACCCGTGACGATCCCCCGCGCTCAACATGGTGAGCACGAGCAGCTCAATCGGCTTGAGCGGAAGCAGCTCCTCCGGATTCCGCGCACTTCGCTTCGACGTCATCTGTCCTCGGCCGAGAAGAAAAAACGGCTATGCTCAAATTGAGCATAGCCGTTGGACAACCGGACCGGAAGAAGAGTTGCCTTAGAACACGACCGGCTTCCCGACCGTCACGGGCTCGAGCCCCAGCCGTCGTGCTTGGGCATTGAAGGCCGGGAGCTGCTTGGTGAGGATCTCCTGGAGGCGATCCGTCTGGACTTTGAGCTCGCCCTTGAGGTCGTTGAAGATCGGGTAGGCTGAAGCGATCGGCTTCGCGTCGGCTCGCGAGACCACCCCGAGGAGCGACGCCAGGCGGTTGTTGATCTTGATCGGGAAGTTCAGTGGATCCTGACCACTTTGATTCCGGACCTGGTACACCGCCTCCTCGACCGCGCTGAGATCGGTCGTCAGCTTCTTGCCCGTGCCCTGAAGCTGTACGTCCTGCGACTTGGTCAGTCGGTCGGCGACCTGACGATTCACGTCGCGGATCTGAATGACCGCGTTGTTCGCCTCGCTCACTTTGTCGCGCAGCTGAATGGCGAGCGCGAACTGGGCCTGGAGATCGGCGTCGGTCGCGTCGTGCAGCGGATGTCGCTTGACGACCAGCGGCTGCGTCAGCGTCTTGCCGTCGGCGACGAGACGCACGGTGTAACGCCCCGGCGGAGCGGACGGACCGTTCGTTGCGCCGCCCCAGAGAATCATGTTCGGGAAGGTCACGGCTGGTGCGTACTGCTGATCCCACATGAACGTGTTGATGCCCGCGCCGCGAGCAGGAATCGGGCTGCCGAACCCGCCACGTCCGCGTCCTCCGCGGCCGGCACCTTCCGCCGCCGCCGAATCCGGCTCGGCCGCGGCACCCCGACCGCGTCCACCGCGACCGTCGGCGGCGTTGGCCGTGTCCGGGTACGAGCGAATGACCTGGCCCTTCGCGTCGAGAATTTCAACGCGGACGTTCTGCGCCGGCGACTTGAGCAAATACTGAATCACGGCCGGACCGCCCGACCGATACGCCGGCGCGGGCTTGAGCAGAACGGGATCGGCGCTCGCGACCATCGCCGGCGTGTATTGCCGCAGCGGCTCGATGTTGTCGAGGATCCAGAAGCCGCGCCCGTGCGTAGAAATTGCCAGGTCCTTCTCGGTTACAATCAAATCCCACACCGGAATGTCGGCCATGTTGAGGTTGAGCGATTCCCAGCGATCCCCGTCATCGTATGAGACGTAGACGCCGTGCTGCGTGCCGGCGTACAGCAGACCCTTTCGCGTCTGATCCTCGCGCACGACGTGCACGAAATCCTCGGCGCCGATGCCGTTCGTGATCTTCGTCCACGTCTTGCCGAAGTCGTGCGTCTTGAAGACGTAGGGCGCCTTGTCTTCGAGCAGGAAGCGCTTCACGGCGACGTAGGCGGTCGCCGAGTCGAACGCCGACGCGTCGATCTGGCTGACGCGACCGAACTCCGGCATGTCCTTCGGCGTGACGTTCGACCAGGTCTTGCCGCCGTCCTTCGTGACGCTGATGACGCCATCGTCCGAGCCGGCCCAGATGACGTTCGTCGTGCGCTTCGACGGCGCAAGCGAGAAGATGACCGCGTAGACCTCGGGGCCGTTCATGTCGCGCGTGATCGGGCCGCCGGACGGTCCCATCGTCTTCGGATCGTGACGCGTCAGGTCCGGGCTGATGCGCTCCCAGCTGTCGCCGCCGTTCGTCGTCTTCCAAACGTGTTGCGAACCGGTGTATAGAGTTTTCTTATCGACCGGCGAGAAGATGATCGGGTACGTCCACTGCCAGCGCTCCTTGATCACCGCCGACTCTTCGCCGGAGAACATGCGCGGATAGGGGCTCACCTCGCGCACTTCACCGGTGCGGCGATTGAGCTTCGTGAGGAAGCCGCCGCCGTTGGCGTTCGTGCCGGAGTAGAAGACGTCCGGGTCGCGCGGATCGGGCGCGATGTAACCGTCTTCCGAGCCGCCGGGGCTGAAGGTGTCCGCCGACTGACCGCCGCGACCACCGCCGCCCCCAAAGCCTCGACCGCCGCCGCCGGCGGCCGTCGAGACGCAGGTTTCGCTCGCGTCCTGCTGCGATCCACAGACGTAATACGGAATGTGCGCCGTGGCGACGACGTGATAGAACTGGCCCGTGCGATAGGTCTTCGCCGTCCACGTCGGATTGTCCGCGCCGGCGTTCGTCGTGATGTCGCCGCCCGGATCCGCCGCGTGCAGCACGTGGTCGCTGTTGTCCGGATCGATCCACATGTCGTGCGAGTCGCCGCCGGCGAATTGCTGCTGGGCGAACGTCTTGCCGCCGTCTTTCGACCGATAGGTGCCGACGTTGCCGATGTAGACGAGGTCCTTGTTCTTCGGATCGGCGAAGACGTGCGTGTAGTAGAAGGCGCGCTGTCGGAAGCGACGCTCGTTGTTGACCAGCTGCCACGTCGCGCCGGCGTCGTCGGAGCGGAAGAGGCCACCGTTCTCGTTCTCGACCAGCGCGAAGATACGATTCGGATCGGCGGAGATCGCGACGCCAATCTTTCCGTCTATACCCATCGGGAGGCCTCCCAGGTGGGTGATGTCGGTCCACGTCTCGCCGCCGTCGGTCGACTTGTACAAGCCGCTCCCGGGACCACCGCTCGACATCTGCCACTCTTTGCGGTACGCCTCCCACATCGACGCGTACATCACGTTGGGATTCGTGCGATCGATCGAGATGTCGGCCGCGCCGGTCATGTCGTTCTTGAACAGCACTCGCTTCCACGTCTTGCCGCCGTCGACGCTCTTGTACACGCCGCGCTCATCACTCGGCGCGCCGTACTTTCCGAAGTCGGCGACGAAGACGATGTTCGGATTGGTCGGATGGATGCGGATGCGCGAGATCGCGTCCGAGTTCGAGAAGCCGACGTGCGTCCACGTCTTGCCGGCGTCGGTCGATTTGTAGATGCCGTCGCCCGGCTGGATGTCGCCGCGGATGCACGACTCGCCCATGCCGATGAAGACGATGTTCGGATCGGTCTCCGACACGGCGACCGCGCCGACCGACGAGCTGCGGATCTGGCCATCGGTGATGTTGTTCCAGGTCTGGCCGCCGTCGGTCGTCTTCCATAGACCGCCGCCTGTCGCGCCGGCGTAGCCGATCTTCGGCTGACCTTTCACACCGCTGATCGCGATCGACCGGCCGGCGTGATCCGGACCGATGCTGCGCCAGCGAAGTCCCTTGGTGATGACAGTGTCGAGGACGAAGGGAGCCGGCTGTCGGATGACGCCGCGCTCGAACGGCTCGGCGCTCACGGCAAGCCGGACCAGTCCGGCAATGCCGGCAACGGCGAGAGGGATCGATATACCAGCTCGAACCAACTGACGAGACATGGAGGGGAGACTCCGTGGGTGAGGGAACGATCTCGATGAGATTAATCTCGCTCAACGACTTCCATCGTCGCTACGCGGACCGGTGCGGATGCGATGCGAGTGTCGGGAATACGGCTTTGAGCGGGCCGGCCGGGCCGAAAACATGTGACGCCCGCCACTGAACTCCATTTGTTTGGAAATTTAGCTTGCCGCCCGGTGACGCCGTTCTTACAATGGCGCATTCCCCGTCACCCCACAGCACCGGCCGTCGCGGCGTTGCGGCGTACGAGTTTGTGCCAAGCCCTGGCGCATCAACCACTTGAAGGAGTCTGTCCGATGCCGCAGCTGCTCCCCTCAGTTGGCCGCTGGTCCGTCCTAGTCGCCGCGGCCGCGGTCGTGGCCGCCTGTTCTGACTCATCGACGACGCCATCGCGTGGCCTAGCGCCGAGCGTCTCAAATGCCGACGCGAGTCCGTGGCCGGAGTTCAACGGTCCGAGCTCGAATGCGCACATCATGCACACGAAACCCTGGTTCGCCGCGAATGGAAACGGTGGCGCTGGTAATGGTCGCGGCGGCGGTGGTGGTGGCAGCTCCAGCAACGGCATCAGTTATCACGGTGGTCCCGTCCTTCAGTCGCAGACGAAAGTCGTCGCGGTTTATTGGGGCGCCAGCACGATCTTCAACGGCGGGCCGACGCCCGGCAGCACGGGAACCGGCGCGCAAGACGGCTCGCTCGTCGGCGCGTTCCTCAGAGGGTTGACCGGGTCGTCGTACTTCAACATCAACACGACGTACACCGACGGCTCGGGCGCGCATATCGCCAATATCGTGAATTATGTCGGATTCTGGGCGAACGAGAACCCCCCGCCGTCGGCCCCGACTGACGCGGACATGGTGGCGATGCTGCAGAGTGGATTCAGCGGCGGCAAAATCGCGTATGATCGCAATACTCTGTACCTGATCATGACGCCGAGCGGCATCAATCTGGGTGGCGGCTTCGGCACTCAGTATTGCGCGTATCACTATCATGGCACGGTCAGCGCGGGCACCGTCCTTTATGCCGCCATGCCATACAATCAGCAGTACCCTGGGATCTGCACGAACGGAACGGCCGCGCCGAACGGCGACGCGGGCGCGGATGCCGAGGTGAACACGCTCGCCCACGAGATCGAAGAGACCACGACCGACCAGATGGGCAACGCGTGGTTCGACGTGCGTGGTTATGAGAATGCCGACAAGTGCGCCTGGACGTGGGGCACGACGTCGAACAACGGAAAGGGCGTGTACAACATCACCGTTGGCGGCAAGCAGTGGTTGGTTCAGCAGAACTGGGTGAACGCGAGCGGCGGATACTGCGCCAAGTCGTTCTAAGCTCGCTCGGATTCTGAGGTGTTCGGGGCCCGGTCGCGACGACCGGGCCCTTCTTTTCGCGTATGACTCGTGGACACGCGAACGCAAATGATACTTGTCGCGACCGTTCGGTTAGGACCAACTGATCATCGCCGTGATTTTCCGGCGTGGCCCTCAACGAACTCCTAATAGAGCGTCTCACTTACTCGGTGATCGGTGCCTTCTATGCCGCTTACAATGAGCTCGGATTCGGCTTTCTCGAGCACATTTACAAGCGAGCACTCGAGCTCGAGCTCACTGCCCGAGGACATCGCGTGCGCCGAGAGGTTTTCGTCCAAGTCCGGTACAAAGGAGATGACATCGGTTGGCAACGGCTCGCCTTCGTCGTCGATGACATTCTCGTCATCGAGGTGAAATCGACCCGAATGTTGGAACCGAATGCCACGCGCCAGCTCTTCAACTACCTGAAGGCGACGAACCTCAGAGCCGGGCTCCTTCTTCATTTTGGGCCCAGGCCAACGTGTATCGGATTGGGCGACACAAACCGGACTGATCGCGAATTGAGATCAAAATGGCTGAAGTGTCGTCCGCAGGAGATCAAATTCGGACGTGTTCTCCCGAGTGAGATCCAATTCGGAAGTGTTACCGATCATGGGATTTGGTGGGATGATGGGATCACTCGTCTTCTCGCGAGGCTCCCTGCACAACGAGCCGTGAATAATCGTGGAACGGCCTCGGACGCCTGGACGCGTCCCGAGGCCGTTCCTAGGTCATGCGGCTCGTTGAGCGAGGAATCACGAGCTCAGTTGAACAAGCTCATGATCCCACCAATCTCACAATCCGTAACACTTCCCAATTAGAACTCGATTCGCTTCAACTAGCCTCAGAATACGATGGATCCGAGGTCGATCGTCTTCAACCCTTTGGCCCGCAGTTGCGCGTTCAACCGCGCCAAGTCTCCCGCGATCAATCGCTGCAACGCATCACGCGTATCCTTCGTTTCCTTTGCCAGAATGCCTGCCACATCTCGCTGCTGCGACGCCGGCGCAAAGTCGGACGCCGAGACTCCGCCGGCGAGCCAATTGAGCTGGCCGCCGATCTTCACGGGGTAGCGCACCTCGTCCTGGCCCCGACCCGTCATTCGCGGATCGACGACGTTGCTGCCGATCGCCAAGAACTTCTGCGCGACCGAGTCCGCGAGCGGCCGAACGTTCGCCGCCTGTGAGCGGATCTGGTCGCCAAGCGCGAGAATCTGCGCACGCGCGGATTCGGATGTGCTCAGGATCTCGGCCGCCATGTTCATGTCGGTTTGAATGCTCTTGAGCAGGTTCGTCGACGCGAGGATGTCGGCGTCCGTCTCGCGCTGGTTCGGGTCCTTGAGCACGGTGAGCGGTTGCGAATACGACTGTCCGTCGACCGTGAGTCTCACCGTGTACTTGCCCGGCGGCATCAGCACCGAGAGCGTGCCGAAGCCCGGTGCGTCGCGCGTGCCGTCGGCGTTCATGCGGAAGTCCGGATCGTACATCGGCTTCGTCCGCATACGCGGAGACTTCGACGGTTCGTTCGACAGGTCCCAGTAGACGCGATTCAGCCCCGCCGACCGTGTGCCCTGCAGCGTGCGAATCGTCTTGCCGGTCGCGTCGATGATGGCGATCGACGCGGTCTGAGGCGCCGACTTGAGCCAGTAGTTGATCGCCGCGCCGTACTGCGGATTCTGTCCCGCCGTCGGATCGTCGCTCTGCGACACATTCCCCTGGATGTTCTTGAAGCGATACGCCGGCCGCGGCGCGAACAATGTGGCGCTCGAGGCGAGCACCTGCGGCGTCATCTTCTGCAGCGGGCTCAGATCGTCGAGGATGTAAATGCCTCGGCCGTACGTACTGATCACGAGATCGTTGAAGTGCTCCTGAATCACCATGCCGTACACCGGCGCGTGCGGCATGCCGAGTTGCAGCGGTTGCCAATGCTCGCCATCGTCGAACGAGACGTACATGGCGTTCTCGGTACCGAGGTAGAGCAGGCCGCGCCGGACCGGATCCTCGCGGATGATGTGCGCGTAGCCCATTGGGACCTTCGGCAAGCCGGTGACGATCAGCTTCCACGTCTTACCGAAGTCGTTCGTCTTGTAGACCCACGGATCGCGGTTGTTCTCCTGGTGCGCGTCGACGATGATGTACGCCGTGGCCGCGCTGTAGCGCGATGGTTCGACGTGTCGCACCGAGCCCCAGGTCGGAATGCCGGGAATGCCCGCCGTGACGTTCGTCCACGTCTTGCCGCCGTCCTTGGTGACCTGCACAAGACCGTCGTTCGTCCCGACCCAAATTAGACCTTTCTGAATCCGTGACTCGTTAATCGCGTAGACAACGTCGCCGTACTCGACGCCGATATCGTCCGGCGTGAGTCCGCCGGAAAGCTGCTGCTTCGATTTGTCGTTGCGTGTGAGGTCCGGCGAGATGACATGCCAGGTGCGGCCGCCGTCGTTCGACATGTGCACGAACTGGCTGCCCGTGTACACCGTGTTGTGATCGTGTGGCGAGATGAGGAAGGGCGCGTCCCAGATGAAGCGGTACTTGACGTCCGCCGCGGGCGTGCCGCCGGTGCTGAGCGGCCAGACCTCGACGTTCTGCCCCGTGCGCGTGCGCTCGTCGAAGCGGATGACGATGCCACCGCGCGAGCCGGAGCCCGATGCCGTGGACCAGATGATGTTCGGGTCGACGGGATCCGGCGTCGCCCACCCACTCTCGCCGCCTTCGACGCCATGCCATTCGCTGCGGGGAATTTGTCCGCCCGAGCGACTGTTGCTCGGCCCGCGATACGACGGGCCGTCCTGCTTGTTGCCGTACACGTAGTACGGCACTCGAGTATCCGTCGTAACGTGATAGATCTGCGCGATCGGCAATTGCACGTGGAGCCACGTGCGCCCCCGTGTCGTCGAGATGTGGACGCCGGCGTCGTTGCCGACGACCATGCGCGACGCGTTGCTCGGGTCGATCCACATATCGTGATTGTCACCGCCCGGCGACGTGAACGCCGCGCCGGGATTTCCGGCACCCCGCGCCCCGCCGCGCCCGCCCGCCGTTTCGGGGGGTGGACCACCGCGGCCACGTCCCCCACCACCGCCGCCGCCGCGTCCCGATGCCGTGAGCGTCGACCCACCGTCGAGCGAGTGGTTGAAGGTCGCGCACAAGAAGTACGTCTCGTCGGGATTGTCCGGCGCGACCGCCATCCGCGTGTAGTAGGGCTGGCGGCAGGCCAGATCGCGATCGAAGCTCACGACGCGCCAGTTCGTACCGCCGTCGTCGGAGCGCCACAGCTCGCCGTTGTCCGTCGGACGACCATGGAGCGGATTGCCGTCGCCTGTCTCGATCAGCGCATAGACGCGGTTCGGATCGGATTTCGAGATCGCTAATCCAATCTTCCCCAGCTCGTGCGTCGGCAAGCCGTTGCCTTGCAGCTTGGTCCACGTCGTGCCGCCATCGTGCGAGACGTAGATGCCGCTGCCCGGGCCGCCGCTCTCGCGAGTCCAGGTCTTGAGCTCCAGCTGCCAAGTCGCGGCGAACAACGTCTTGTTGTCCGTCGGGTGCATCACGACGTCGATCGCGCCGGTATTGCGATCGACGAACAACACGCGCTGCCAGGTCCGGCCGCCGTCCGTCGTGCGATACAGACCGCGTTCGTCCTGCGGCCCGTAACTGTGTCCCTCCGCCGCGACGAAGACGATCTCGGGATTCGTCGGATCGATCACGATGCGGCCGATGCGGCCGGTCGCGTCGAGGCCCATGTGCGTCCACGTTCGGCCAGCGTCGGTCGATTTGTAGACGCCGTTGCCGATCGAGATATGGCTGCGTATCCACGGTTCGCCCGTGCCCGCCCACACGACGTTCGCGTCGGACGACGCAACCGCGAGGGCGCCGATCGACGACACGTCCTTGTCGTCGAAGATCGGTGACCAGTGAATGCCGGCGTCGGTGGATTTCCAAATCCCGCCCGATGCGGCGCCCGCATAGTAGGTGTTCGCGTCGCCCGAGACCGAGGCTACCGATGCGACGCGGTTGCCGACCGGCCCGACGTAGCGAAAGCGCATCGCGGCGAGCTGTGATGTGTCGAGCGTCACCTGTGCGACCACAGGCATGGCGCCCGCGAGGGCAAGCGCGGCCGCGAACACAACGAAGCGATTGAGTCGAGCCACTGACTGTCCCCACGAGGCAATCATTGTCTTCTCCATGAGTGGCGTCTTATCGAGCATCGTACGGACAACGCCGCCAGAAAATACTCGTCGCGCTGCGGCGCGGAGTCCTTGCGGTCTCAAGTGCGGTTCCTCGAAGGTGCCGAAGTTGGCACAAGAATTCCAGCCAAATCGGGATTCCCGAGGGACGCACCTCTGGTCAGGCGCAACCTCACATCAACCGGAGAGAGCCCCGTGGCACTCATCGACTCGGTACAACAGCAGCTCGGACCGAACGAGATCAACCAGATCAGCCAGCAACTAGGCATAAGCCCGGGCGTCGCGCAGACGGCCGTGAGTGCGGCGCTGCCGATGATTCTCGCCGGCATGGCTCGTCACGCGCAGCAACCGGACGGCGCAACGACGGTCGACCAGGCGATCAATGCGCACGCCAACGTTCCGACCGACGCGGCGCGCGTGATCGCAACCGGTACTCCGGCCGACGTGTCAACCAGCAGTGGCGGCTTGCTCGGCCGCATCTTCGGATCGCACCGAGAGACCGTGACCGGCGGCGTGCAGCAGGCCAGTGGCCTCGACGCGGATCAAGCAAAACGGCTCGTCCTCATGCTTTCGCCCGTTCTGCTCGGGTTGCTTGCTCGTCGGCAGTTCTCCGGCGATGCCGCCAAGTCACCCGGCGCGCTCAGTGGAACGCTGCAACAAGAGGCGCAATCCGCGGCGCAGAATGCTCCGCACGTCGGTGGCCTGCTCGGCAAACTGCTCAGCGCGGTCGAAGGCCCGCGCGCCTGACTCATTCGAGAAGGAGAACGTCCATGACCGACACCAACGACAAGCCCGTCGCTGATTTCTCCGACGTGCAGAGCGGAAGCTCGTCGACCGCTCCAAGTGCGAAGCCCACGACCTACACCGTCAAGAGCGGCGACAGTCTCTCGAAGATCGCCAAGCACCTCTATGGCGACGCCGACAAGTGGCACGCGATCTACGAAGCGAACAAGGACAGGATCAAGAACCCGGACCTCATCCATCCAGGCGATGTTCTCACTCTTCCACCGAGCGCGTGAGGACCCAATGCGTCGACATTTTCGTACCACCAGTCTGGTCCGTCCGACCACATGCGCGATCGCGCTCGTCCTGGCGGTGGCGTGCGGAAAAAAGGAGAACCAAGAAACGTCGGTACAGGGCGCCGGTGGCGCCGTCGTGCCGCCGGCGACGGGCACTCAACCCGCCGCGGTGCAGGTCGCGGACGTGAAAGTCGGCAACAAGGTGGACGCCAACAAACAGATCTCGAATACGACCGACACCTTCACTCCCCGCGACACAATCTTCGCCTCGGTCCACACGACGGGCACCGGGCAAAACACGCAGGTCGTCGCGCGCTGGACGTTCCAGGACGGTCAGATCGTGAATGAGCGGACGGAATCGATATCGCCCACGGGCGACGCCTACACCGAATTCCACATCGAAAAGGCGAGTGGCTGGCCGGCGGGGAAGTACACGCTCCACGTCCTGCTGAACGGCCAGGAAGTTCAGACGAAAGACGTAACGGTGAAGTAGGCGGCTCGGCGACTCGGCGGCTCGGCGACTCGGCGGCTCGGCGTCTAACGCGGCCGAGCCGCCGAGCTAGAACAGACCGACCTTGCCGCGCACCGAAGCGATCAGCTTCGCCGGGTCGTAGCCGACGCCCTCCTTGAACACCATCGACACCTTGCGAATGTCGTCAATCCGGGCGGACGGATCGCCTTCGATCACGACGAGATCCGCTTGCTTGCCGACCACGATGGAACCGACGTTCGTGCGGCCGAGGTATGTTGCCCCGTTCAGTGTGGCGACCTTGATCGCCTCGAGCGGCGTGAGGCCACTCTCGACGAGCAGCTCGACGGCGCGCTGGTTCGAGAACCCTGGAATCACGCCTCCGCCGCCCGTCGGATCCGTTCCGGCGAGCAACAAACCGCCGGCGCGAAAAAAGTCCACCTCGAGCTGTCGAGCCTTCGGCAATAGCGTGCCCATCGCGCCCCGAGGAGTGCGTTGCGCGGCGTCGTATCGCTGTTGGAATTGATCGCGCAGCTCCGGCACGAGGACGTCCAATCCTGGCGGCAGCGGCCGGCCGGGCGCCAGCGTCTCGAACACAGTCAGCGTTGATGTAATCGCCACGTGTCGTTTCACCAGCTCGGCGATCAGCGACTTGACCGCATCGGACGACGGATCGATTACGGCGACCGACGCTTGTCCCGCGCCCTGACCCGGGCAGACGTCCGGCTTCTTGTCGGCGACGAAATCCGTCGCGGCGAAAAAGCCATGCTCGAGATTGTCGATGCCGAGCGACGCGGCCTCGCGGTACGTCACCGAGCAGAGATGACCGGTCGTCTTGATGCCGCGCTTGTGCCCTTCGTCGATCGCCGCCTTCAGTTCGTCGCGCGTGATGTGCATGTACGCCTTGAGCGACGTCGCGCCCATCGTCGACCAGAAATCGACCATGCGTCGCGCGTCGTTGGCGTCGGTGAGCTCGTGCACCTGCGGGAGATTGAGCCCGGGTCCCTCGAGATACGGCGCGGTTGCGTCAATCCACGGCCCCGGCTTCTCGCCCCGATCGATCGCGCGCTTCACGCCGAGGTCGCCGAAGCCGTTCATGTCGCCGCCGGTGCGCATCGACGTCACGCCACCCGCCAGGTACAGGCGCGTGAAGCTTTCGTCGAGATAGGCGTACGCGCCGGGGCCGGTCGGATAGAACAGGTGCTCATGCACCATGACGAGCCCGGGAATCACCGACTTCCCCGTGAGGTCGAGCGTCTGCGCGCCGGCGGGCACGCGTACCCGATTCGCGTCGCCGATCGCCGCGATTCGGCCATTCTCGACAAGAATGATCTGGTCCGTCTTCGGTGCCGCTCCCGTTCCGTCGATCACGCGAACGTGCGTCAGCGCGACCGTTGGCGTGTCGATGACGACGTACGGACGAACCGCGTTGCCGATGGTCGGACGCCGGGAGGTTTGGGCGGACGCCGCGGACGCAATCGCGAGAAGAGCAGCGGAGAGAATTATTCGCATCAGCTGCCCAGCATGTAGTGACAGCCTTCATCCTGCGCCTTGAGCACGGCGAAAAATCCGGAGGGCTGTATGATCACGCCGGGGATGAGATGCTCTTTCGCTCGCTGCTTCGCGTCGTCGACCGAGAGCTTGTCCTTTTCCTTGTACTGGTAGACCACGTTCCCAAAGGCGAGCCCGCAGGCCAGCACGATCCCGCCGCTCTTGATGAACGCCGGGATGTTGTAGTCCTTGAACGGGCTCTTGGGATCGGCGGGCACCGAACCGATCGGGTTTTTCTTCGTCCATTTTCCGGTCGCTTCGTCCTTCAACTTCAGATCCTTGCCGATGCCGAGATGCTCCCAGAACGCGTCGTCCATCACGAGCGGGATCGCCTCGTGCCGGAAGACGACCACCGGAGTCACGTCTTCGAGCGGCGTTCCGAACGCCTTGTTGATCTGTTGGCGCCACATCGCGGCGCGAAAGAGCGCTCCGCCTTCGTCGTGCTGCGGCGAGTCGAAGACGGCGCGGGATTTTCCGCGCAGTCTTGGCACCCAGGACAGGTCGGTGTCGTCGAGGGCGAAGTTCGGCGAGCCGGGTTTTTCGCCGGCGTGGAGCGCCAGGGAACGATCGAGCGGAATCGCCGCAAGGAGGCCGCTCGACGCGGCGCCGGCGAGGAAGTCGCGTCTGGTAGGCATGGCTGAATCTGTCGAGCCAGGCCCACCTGTCGCTACCGGCTAGCGCGGCGATTCTGCCCGGACGTGGCGACGATCGGCCTTCAACGAGTCGCGCCGGCGATGAACCGCTCCGTGTAGTAGAGCGCGAGTTGTGAGCTCGGACCGTTGAATACCTCATCGAACGCATGCTCGGCCCACGGGATCTCGAGGTAGGCGACCGTGTTGCCGCCCGTCACGAGCGCATCGCGCAACTGTCGGCCGTATCGCGGCTCGACGATGTTGTCGCGGCCGCCGAAGATGAGCAGCGTTGGCGGGACGGTCTCGCGGGCGTACGCGATCGGCGATGCGGCGGCGTACTGGGCGGGCATTTGATCGGGGCCGGCCCCGATGAACGCTCTTTCGACGCTCCGAATGTCGAGCGGATCGGGACGAGGTGGATGCCGGTATGCATCGATGAGATCGACCGGGGCGTAAAGACCGACGACGCCACGCACTTTCAGCGGGGCCGGACGGTACGCCGCCAGGAGCGCGAGGTGCGCTCCCGCCGAGCGGCCGAGGAGAACGACGCGCGACGTGTCACCATCGTACTCGTGCGCGTGCGTTCCAATCCAGGTGAGCGCTGTCGTCACGTCGTCTGAATGAGCCGGCCAGCGCCACTGCGGCGAGTGTCGGTAATCGATTGCGAACACCACGTACCCGCCGCCGGCGAGCCATCGCGCGAACTTGGCGAAATCGCCGGGGGCACCATTTCTCCACGCCCCGCCGTAGAGTTGCACGACGATCGGATGCGGGCCCGTGCTCTCCGGCTGATACACGTCGACCGTCAGCGGCTTGCCGTCGGGCCTCGCGAACACCACGCCGCGCGTGACACGCGCTCGGCCGACGGGGATACCGCGAAAGAGATCGACGAGACTCAGTCTCGCGTGGCGAAGGGGGGTTCTTGGCTCGGCGCTGAGGGCCCGTGTCGCTTCATCGAACCGCGCGGCGGTCGCGCGAAAGCGTGCGAAGACACTGCCGGCCAAGATGATTGAAACCACGCAGGCGGCGACCGCGAACCGCGCGTCACTCGAGGTGGCCGCGCGCGGGATGGCAAGCGCGAGACCGAGCGCGGACGCGACGATGAGCCAAGCGCTGAGCTCCGGCGCACCGACGGCGAACCGGAGCAGGAAGTAGTTCGACGGGGGAAGAACGATCCATACCGCGATCCACAGCGTCGAAAGCGCGACCGCCAGCGTCAGCCAGCGCATCGCGCGCGCATGTGGTTAACGACCGCCGCGAGATTTGTCGGCCGCCTTCTTGCCCGCCTCGGCGCGCGCTTTGGCGACGATCTGCTTCACTTCGCGCATCAGCGTTGGACCGTGGTAAGGAATGCCGTCCTTGATCGTCCACTCGACGCCGCCGGTGTGAATCGCCTTGCCATCCTTGATGTCGTCGACACCGGTCGGGTAGAGCACCTTGAGGTTCTCGAGCGGGTTGCCGTTCACGACGATCAAATCCGCCCTGTAGCCGGCGCGGACGCGCCCCAGCTCCGTTTCCTTGCCGAGGATGCGTGCGTTGTTGCTCGTCGCGTGCTGGATGACCTTGATCGGGCTGAAGCCCGCTTCCTGATGCAGCTCGAGCTCACGAATCAGGCCGAAGCCATACATCTGATAGATGAAACCGGCGTCGTCCCCCGCGCCGACGAGCCCGCCCTTCTTCTCGAAATCGCGGACGGCGTTCATCCAAATTCTATAATTCTCCTTCCAGAAGGTCTCGTCGGTCGACGTCCAGCCGAAGAAATACGAGCCGTGATTGGCCGGGTCCGGACGGAAATAGTCTTCGAGGGTCGGGTGCAGGTAGTCGCCGAACCACGGCTGCCCTTTCGCCCGCTGGAGGTCGCGGGACGCCTCATAAATGTCGAGGGTCGGAACCCACGCTACGTGATGCGCGACCATCGAGTCGAGCACCATCTGGAGCCGCGCCGGGTCGGCTTCGCGCCACAGGCGGCCGGCCCAGCGGAAGCGATCGGTCTCGTTGTTGTAGTTGTAGTACGACGGAAAGTCCTGCACGCCGTTGATGATCGCGGCGTCGGGGATCCCGTACCAATGCTCGATGCTCGTCGTGCCGAAGTGGATGTCGTCCCAGGCGTTCGTTTCCTCGACGCCGACGTGGTGCGCGATGCGCAAGCCTTCCTTGTGCGCTTCGTCCTCCATCGCCTGCATGATGTCACGGTCGATGCCGAGGAGCTTGATGCCATCCACGCCCATCGCCTTCAGCGAGCGCACGCGAGCGCGCGCCGAGTCCGGATTGGTCGGCCGGCCAAATTGAGGGTAGACAAAGATCCGCGGAGCCGCGAGGGTGCCTTTGGCGCTGGCGTCGCGCCAGGCGAGTGCCTTGCGCGTGTCGCTGCCGACGTCGCGCACGGCGGTGATGCCGCAAGCGAGCCAGATCTTGAGCTCATACTCGATCGGCTGGGCGACGCCGGCGCGCTCGTCCTGCAAATGGGCGTGCGCGTTGATCAAACCGGGCAGGACGTACTTGCCGGTGGCGTCAATCTCTACCGTCCCCGCGCCGCCCTGCGGCCGTCTCCCGTTCCCGCCGCGCATCGCCACCGGGTCGAGGGCGACGACCTGCGTGATCGTGTTTCCGTCGACGACGATGTCGAACGGTCCGCGGGCCGGGGTCCCGTTGCCGTCGGCGATCGTGGCATTACGGACGATGAGGCGCGTCGGGCGGGTCCCGCTGATCGGCGCCACCTGCGCCGAGCCCACGGCCGCGACCGTAAGGAGAGAAAAAGCAGCAATGATTCGCATTGAGCGCTCGGTTGAGCAGGCGGAGTTCTGACGTTCGATCCAACCTGCCTCTGCGCCCCTGAGACTTCAAGCGCCGAAGCGGAATGGGGTCAGACTCCATCGAGAAGATGGAGGAGAAGATGGAGTCTGACCCTATCCCCAAAACGGAGTCTGACCCCATTTGCGGCGAAACGGACCGAATCCGGCGAACTGTCCCCCGAAATCGGGCCTTCGAGCGATTTTGATCCTATCCCTCGATGGAGTCTGACCCCGCCGAAACGATGGAGTCTGACCCCTATGCGGGGTTTGTGGTCCGGATCGCGCTTTTTCGATTATTCGGCGCGATCGCTCAGGCCCGACGCTGCGCGGTCTTGTCCGACTGAATGACGGCGGTCAGCTGTTCCAGGGCCAGTGAGCGGACCTGGGCGCGATGGGTGACGAATTGCGTTTCGACGTACCGCTCGCTCCTCGGGAGCGTGTGAATGCGCACCTCTCTGCGTCGCGCCGAGCGCTCGACGACGGATCGCGGGAGGAGGCTGACGCCCAGTCCGGCCGCCACGCATCCGATGATGCCGTCGATGGTGCCGAACTCCATCTGGTTGAGCCCCCCCACGCCCAGTCCGGCGAGGTAGTGCTCGAGCTGCCGCCGGTAGTGGCATCCGATTCTGAAGACCAGGACCTTCGGCACGCTGCTGTGCTTCAAGTAATCGCGGATGGTCCGGTACTGAGCCGGTGAGATCATCACGAGCTCCTCGACGAACGAGGTCACGGCGTCGAGATCCGGGTGGGCATCCGCTCCGGAGACGAACGCGCCGTCGAGTCGGTTTTTCACGACGTGGTCGATTAACTCCGTGGAGGTTCCCGTGACGATGCTGATGTCCACGCCATCATGCCGCTGGGCGTAGGCCTTGAGCACCTCGGGGAGACGAGCCGACGCGGTCGACTGGAGCGATCCGATGCGCAACACACCGCGGACGTCGCCCGGCCCCGACACGGCGCTCCGCGCGTTCTCGGCGAGCGTCAGCATCTGCTGCGCATACGGAAGCAATTGCTCGCCCTTGGGGGTCAGCGTGATGCCACGGTAGCTGCGGTCGAATAGCTGCACACCGAGCTCGCGCTCGAGCAGCCGGATCCGCGCCGTGACGTTCGACTGCACCGTCGACAACGCGTGGGCGGCACGCGTTACGCTCCCGAGGCGCGCCGCGGTGGCGAAGACGTTGAGGTCAGGGAGGTTCATATATCACCGTTTACGATGAGGCCGATCAGAAAGAATCATTACTTATGATGGCACCGTCGTGCCTACGTTGCAACACATGACGACCACAGTACTGCCAATCACGCGCGAACGGCCCTACGGCCTTTACGCCATTTGCTTCGGGTTCTTCCTCGTCCTGCTCGATACGACGGCGCTCAACGTTGCCGCTGCTTCCATGGAGCGTGAGTTCGGCAGCGGATTGAGCGGCCTCCAGTGGGTCCTCAACGCCTACAGCATCGTCTTCGCCAGTCTTCTGCTCACCGGCGGAGCGATGGGCGACCGGTTTGGCGCCAAGCGTCTCTACGAGATCGGGCTCGCGCTGTTCACCGGCGCATCGCTCCTCTGCAGTCTCGCGCCGAGTGTCGCGGCGCTGGTCGGACTGCGCATGCTTCAAGGAGTGGGCGCGGCCGTCATGCTGCCGGCGTCGCTCGGCTTGCTGAGCCACGCCTTTCCCAACCTTGGCGAGCGCGCGCGCGCCGTGTCGTTCTGGGCGTCGATCGTCAGCCTCGGCTTCGCCGCCGGCCCCGCGCTCGGCGGCGCGCTGACGTTCGCGTTCGGCTGGCGGAGCATCTTTCTCATCAACGTACCCGTCGGCCTGCTCGCGCTCGCGCTGGTGCGTCGCTACGTCGACGAAACACCGGTCAACGACGCGCGGCGCATCGACTGGGCGGGTCAGGCGATGGCGGCGCTGGTGCTTTCCGCGCTCACGTACGCACTGATCGAAGCTGGTCGTGTGGGATGGGGCGCCCCGCGCATTCTCGCCGGCTTCGCCGTCGCCGCGGTATTTGCGACGCTGTTCCTGCTCGTCGAACGGCGTAGCGCGTCACCGGTGCTGCCGTCACACCTGTTCGCCAATCCAGCATTTTCCGTCTGCGTCGCCGCTTCGATCGGGATCGGATTCGGAATGTACGGAACGTTGTTCGTGGAATCCGTTCGTCTGCAGAACGTCCACCACCTGAGTGCTCTGGCGACGGGTCTCATGATCGTGCCGTTCACGCTCACTCCCGCGCTGACGACGCGAGCCATCGATCGGTTCAACGGGCGCATGCATTTCCAACCGCGATTGGCGGCCGGCCACGTCATCGCCGCGGTGGGCGCGTTGGTGATGATCCTGTCCGTCTGGACCACGGGATTCAGCTTCGTCGAGGTGGGCCTCGGGCTGCTTGGCGTCTCGCTCGGATACATCACGCCGGCCATGACCGCCGGTGTGCTCGCCTCGTCTCCAGCCGAGACATCGAGCGTCGCGTCCGGGATTCTCAACGCCGGACGTCAGGTGGGCGCGTCGTTCGGCGTCGCGCTGATGGGAGCGTTCATGCAGACGCTGGGCGATCGCGGGCTGGTTGTGTCGTTCGCGATCGTTCTGGCCACGTCCGTCGGAATGACCGTGCTCGCGCTTCGCCTCATTCCCGCGCCGGAAAAATAGCTTCCGACTCAACTGGCGACCCAAATGGAGTCTGACCCCAATTGGAAATGGAGTCTGACCCCATTTGCGGCGAAAAGGACCGAATCAGGCGGCTTGTCCCCCGCAATCGGGACTTCGAGGCATTTTGACCCTCTCTCGCGATGGAGTCTGACCCCATCGCAAGGATGGAGTCTGACCCCAATCGCCCCAATCGCCCGATCGCGGGGACGGGTCATTGGGTGTGCCGAACTATTCGCCGCGAAGGATCGAGGCGATGTTGACCCTCGAGACGCGGAGGGCCGGTAAATAGGTTGCCGCGAGCGTGACCGTGGCGAGCAGGGCGAAGATCGCGGCGTAGGTGGGGACGTCGGTTGGTGAGACGCCGAACAAGAATGGGGTGAGCACACGGCTCCCGAGTCGGGCGCCGACCAGCCCGGCGCCGATGCCGATCGCGGCGCCGACGGAGCTCGCGGCGATCACCGTCACCGCGATCGAACGGGCCGTTGCGCCGAGCGCCGAGCGAATAGCCAGCTCGCGCATGCGACGGGACACCGCGCGCGACGTCACGCCGTAGATTCCGACGGCCGCGAGGATCGCCGCAACGGCACCAAAGAGCGACACGAGCAGGGAACGATAGCGCTCCTCGGCGAACGATCGGCTCAGCATGACCGACATCGTCTCGACCGTCTGCGTCGTCGCCGGAGGCGACAGCTCGGCGACGAGTTTGCGGACCTGTGGCGCGACGAGCCCCGGGTCGCCGGCCGTCCGCACCAGCACGGAAAGCACCCACGAACCCCGCCGTTGGTCGACGGGCGTATAGATCATCGGCTGAACGTCGGCGGAGAGGCTCTGCAGATGCACGTCGTCGACGACGCCGACGATCGTTCGCCACTCGCCCTGGTATTTCACGCGCTTGCCGAGCACCGGCTGGTTGGGGAACTCGCGGCGCGCGAGCAGGCGGCTGACGATCGCGACGAGTGGCGCACCCGCGCGGTCCTCCGCCGTGAAGTCGCGGCCTTCCCTCAGCGCGATGCCGATCGCGGCGAAATAGCCAGGTACGGTTACACGCTGCTGCGCTTCGTGCCGAGGGCCGACGTCTTGAGGACGGCCGCCCGGCGCTTGCGGCGCGGCGCCCTCCGGCTGAATCGTCGAGCTCGACGAACGGCCGCTGAACGGTGGGCCGTCACCCGCTGTCACCGCGGTGACACCCGGAACCGCGGCCAGGCGCGCGAGTGCGGCCGCCCGAAATGCTCGCGTCACGTTGGAATCCCGGCCGGCCAAACGCGGGAATCCGGGCGTATCGACGATGAGGTTTTCAGTGCGGAAGCCAGGATCGACCTTCGTGATTCGCTCCAGCGTTCGCGTCAGCAGTCCGGCGCCGACCAGCAATAGCACCGACAGCGCCAATTCGACGGCGATGAGCGTTCTCTGAAGAGCCGCGCCGCCGCGCGCGCTTTGGCCGGCGCCGCGGAACAGACTGCCCGGCCGCGCCCGCGACAAGCTCAGCGCGGGCGCGAGCCCGAACAACAAGCCCGTCACCAGCGTCGCGGCGAGCGACACGCCCAGCACGCGCAGGTCGACGTGAACGTCGGCCAGCCCCGGAATCCGCGGCGGCGCGTACGCGACGAGCAGGCGCGTTCCGGCCCACGACAAGGCGACCCCGAACACCAGTCCCCCCAGAGCGAGCACGAGGCTTTCGGTGAGAAGCTGGCCGACCAGTCGCCGCGTCGACGCCCCGAGTGCCGCGCGCGCCGCCATCTCCTGCTCCCGCGCGGTCGCTTCGCCGAGGAGAAGCGTGGCGACGTTGATGCACGCGATCACGAGAAGCAGCGCCGCCGCGGCGAGCAGCACGTAGAGTGGCGCCTGAACGTCTCTCGTCTGATCTCGCTGCCACTCCGCGAGACGGAGGCCCTTATCGAGCGGATCCTGGCCCGCCGGAATGAGGATCCGCGATACCTCGGCGCGTGCCTGTGCGACCGTGACGCCAGGCCGCAAACGGCCGATGGCAAAGTAGCTGTGGTTGATGCCGTAGTAATCGACCGAGTCGTAGCTCACCGGAATCCAAAAACCAATCGGCGACGACGCCCCGACCGTCGACGTTGTCCGACCCATGGTGAGACGAGGCGGAAGCACTCCGACGATCGTGTGGGGAGTATCGTCGAGCGTCACGACTCGCCCGAGAATTTCCGGCGCTCCGCCGAACCGACTCTGCCAGAGCTCATACGAGATGAGCGCGACGCGCGCGCCCCGCGGCGTGTCCTCGTCGGGCGTAAAAGTTCGCCCCATGAGCGGCTTCACGCCGAGCGTAGCGAGGAGCGAGCCGCTTGCCCGCAACGTTCTCACATCCTCGGCGCGGTCGCCGTCGGAGAGGAGCACCCGGCCACCGCTCCAGATGCCGATGCTCGAGAACGACCGCTGAACTCGTACGAGATCGCGAAACTCCGGCTGCGAGAGCGAAATGCGATCCCACATCGAGGCGAGCACGTCATTCGACTTCCACCGCGGATACGTCTGCCAGATGGCGACGATGCGACTCGGCTCGGGCAGGGGAAGAGGACGGAGCAAGACACCGTCGACTACGCTGTAAATGGACGTGGCAGCGCCAATCCCGATTGCGGTCGTAGCGATGGCGATCGCCGCGAGGCCCGGCCGGCGGCGCCAGGCTCGGATCGCGACATAAGCGTCACGGACGGACATGTGTTCTCGGCTGAGACTGGCCGTTAGATGCTGATCGTGTCCCGATGGTTTGAAGCGGCTTAGCCCTTCGTCGCGCGGACGATAAAGTGCGGCGCGGTTTCGACCTCAACCTTCGCGAAGCCCAATTCGCGAAGCCGCGGAATGACCCGACGGGTCTGGAACGATTCGTATCGTCCACCGCCGGTGGGCCAGCGCAGCAGACGTCCGGTAAGATGATACACCGCGCCGTTCACCGCCGCATATGATTGGAAGAGGACCGATTTGGCGTCCCCGGCTCGAGCCGCCGCGGCGAGCTGTGAAAAGACGATGCGCGGTCCGTGAAACACCAGCCACGCCCCGCCTCCGCGAGCAAGGACGCGATGGACCTCGCGCAGGGCCGTGGGCAAGTGCATGTAGGGCAGCGCGACGCGCGAGAAGACGAAGTCGAACACGTTGTCGCCGAAGGGAAGAGACTCACCGCTTCCGCAGACGAAGCGAACCTCGGTCGTCCACGTCGCTCCCAGAGCCAGCGCGTCGCGATCGCGATCGAGCCCGATCGCCGCGACGCCCGACGGAAGCGACAGCGCGATCAGGCTCTGTCCCGCACCGCAGCCGACATCGAGGACGCGGCGTGCGGTGGACGGTATCGTCGGAAGAATTCGTCGCGGATCGTCGGGTGAACGAGCGATCGCGAGCTCGGCCTCGTGGTAGGCGCGAGCGTCAGACATTCATGCCGAGCGCGTAATCGAACTCGTACGAGTGCCGCTTTCCTTCGATGATGATGCGCATCGTCCCCGTCAATCCGGTGAGCTCACCGCTGCCCGAATCGGGGACGACGCTGACGGTGAGCTCCGGCGAGCCACGCGTCATCGTACCGCTATGTTGAAGCACGAAGGTGCCGATCCGGCCGTGCAGCGCGCCCGTCACGCGCTCGATAGCGACGTAGCCCGCCGATCCCTTCACCGGCGTTCCGGCGCTGAGCATTTCGCCTTTGCTCACGCCGATCAGGTCACCGGTGAATTGCTTGTCGATCGCGAGACGCGCGAGCGTCGACGCGCCCGTGACTTCATCCGTCGATTGCGGCGTCAGCGTGACGGTGAATTCTCCGCGAGCGCGACTCATTCACGGCATCTTCGGCGTGAGCATGATGTGCGCCTTCGGTGTGCCGGGATACATGATCCAGGGCGCGTTCTCGGCCGGCTTCTCGGAGAGGCCGGTTGTCGCGCCGGTCGCGCCGGAGATGTAGACCACGAAAAGCGGTTGCGCTCCCTTGATCGTATTGCTGGTCGCGTCGTACGTGCCGCCGAACAGCTGATACAGCGACGCCGGCTGCTTCGGCATTTGAAGTTTGCCGGAGGCCACTTCCGCGAAGCGCACGGTGTCCACTCGATTGTCCGGTGTGCCCGACGCGCGGAGCTCGCGACCGCGGGCCATGAACGGCTCGAGCGACTGATGGTAGCACGCCGCGTGGAACGCCTTTCCCGCCGGATCGCTCGCCAGACAGGTGAACGGGCCAGTGCCCTCACGCAGCGTGACGAACCCTTTCGTGCCGGCCTTATATCCGAGCACCTTGGCGCCGGCGCGATATTCGGTCGGCAGCGCAAGGACGACCGCGGCGATCTGCTGCGCCGCGGCGGGAATCTCAACGGGCGCGCCGGCCTGCTTCGCGGCCTGCGCGTGTAGAACGCTCGGCAGCGCGCCGAGCACCAACAAGCATCGGGTAGCTCGCATGTTACTTCTCCTGGTTATTTGCCGTGAGAGGAATCAGCGCTTCGGCCAGACGACACCCTGATCCGGGTTCACCGACGCCATTCCTTTATATACGAACTTCTGAATGCGCTTTCCTTCGTACGTCTCGGTCGTGTAGATGTTGCCCTTCGAGTCGGTGGCGATGCTGTGGACGGCGAACCACATCCCCGGTTGTCGACCACCGTCGCCAAACTCGGTGATGATCTCGAGCGACTGACGGTCCATGACATAGACCTTTTCGTTCTTGCCGTCGGCGAGGAAGATGTACTTCTGCTGGGGGTCCTTGGAGAACGCGATGTCCCACACCGAGCCGTCGCCCTTCGTCGCCGGCTTGATGATCTTCTCCTTCACGAACTCGCCGCTCTCCTTGAAGACCTGGATGCGGTCGTTCACTCGATCGCACACGTAGAGGAGTCCATCGACCGACGGCTCGGCGCAGTGGACGGGGTTTCGGAAACTCGGCTGCGGCTGGCCGGGCTCGTACGGCGGCAGGGTGGAGTCGGAGGGCGGCTTTCCATAGGCGCCCCAGAAGCGTTTGATCTTGCCGTCGTTCATGTCGAGCACGGCGACGCGTCTGTTCCCGTAGCCGTCGGCGACGAACGCCTCATTCGCCTTGTAATCGAACGAGATCTTCGCGACGCGGCCGAAATGCGTCGTGCTGTTGCTGTTCGCCGGCTGACCGGGCTCGCCGATCTGCATCAGGAAGGTGCCGTCGTGCGTGAACTTGAGAATGTGCGAGTCGCCACCACCCGCGCCGCCGCCATTGCCGCCGATCCAAACGTTGTTCTTGTTGTCGACCGCGATCCCGTGATTGGATGACGGCCAGACGTACTTCTTATCCTCGGGTGGACCGCCCCACGCCTTCACGAGATTGCCCTGCGGATCGAACTCGAGCACCGGCGGAGCGGGGACGCAGCATTCGCTGAGCGGCGGGTTCTGCGCCGCGCCGATCTCGTTGCGCGGGTCGAATGTGTCGTTGCGGTGCACGATGAAGACGTGATCGTTCGCGTCGACGCCGACGCCGATCACATTGCCGAGGACCCAATGGTTGGGAAGCGGCTTGGGCCAAAGTGGATCGACCTCGAAACGCGGGGCCTGAACGGCGTGGACGCGCGCCATGGCGTCGAGCGCGTGCTGGCCGATGCCAAGCGAAACTATGGCGCCGCCGAGCAGGGCGGCGAGAATGAGCTTGCGTCGTCCGGTCACTTTTTCGCTCCGGTTGAAGGCCAAAGCGCGCCCTGGCTCGCCTTCGTCACAGCCGCGATTCCTTTGTAGTTGAACCGCTGAAGACGTTTTCCTTCGAACGTCTCGACGGTGTACAGATTGCCTTTGGAGTCAGTGGCGACGCCGTCGACGGCGTAGAACAGACCGGGCTGCCGTCCGCCGTCACCGAAGGCGGTGAGCTCCTTCAAGCTCTCGCGATCGACGATGTGCACTTTGTCGTTCGCGCCATCGGCGACGTAGAGGTACTTCTGGCCGGCATCGCGCGAGAAGGCGATGTCCCAAACGGAACCGCTGCCGCGCGTTGCCGGGGCGATGGTTGCTTCCTTCACGAACGAGCCATCCTTCTTGAAGATCTGGATGCGGTCGTTCGTCGCGTCGCAGACGTAGACCAACCCGTCGTTGGCGATCCGCACGCACCGTACTTGTCCAAACTGCTTCGGCGCGGCCCCACCGGGTGCGTACTTCGCCGTGTCGGCGTCGTTCGGCTTGGCGCCGTAGGCGCCCCAATACCGCTTGATCGCGCCCGTGTTCATGTCGACGACCGCAACGCGGTGATTGCGCGACCCGTCGGCGACGAAGATCTCGTTCGCCTTGCTGTCGATCGCGAAGCCCATCGCGCCGCCGAAGCTTTCCATGCTGTTGCTGTTCGCGGGCAGCGCCGGCGCGCCGCCGCCGCGCCCGCCCCGTCCACCGCGACCACCGCGGCCACCAGCCGCGCCACGACCGGGCGAAACGCCGGCGTACGCGGTGTCGCCCGCGCCGCGGCCCGCCGCGACCGGGGCCGGCGCCGCCGGAGCGGTGCCGTACTGCGCGATGAATTTGCCGTCCTTCGAGAACTTGAGAATTCTCGAATCACTCCCGCCGGCGCCGCCGATCCAGACATTGCCGGCGTCGTCGATCGCGAGGCCGGCGTTCTGTTCGGGCCAGTTGTAGCCCTCGCCCGGCCCGCCCCAATGCGCGACGAGCGCGCCGCTCGGATCGAACTCGAGGACGTTCGGCGCGGAGGCGCAGCACTCGCCGTAGGCGTTGCCCCCCACCGTCAACCCGATCTCCGTGCGCTGCGTGAAGCTGTCGGTCAGATGCACGACAAAAATGTGGTCGCGCGAGTCTATCGCCATCCCCGTGGTCGAGCCGAGAATCCACCGGTTACCCATCGGCTTGGGCCACATCGGGTCGACTTCGAAGCGTGGTGCGGCCCCCTGCGCGCCGCTCCGGGTCGTTCCCTTTTTAGGCGCGCCGCCCTGCGCGGAAAGCACCCCGAAGGGCGTCAACAGCGTTAAGGCCCCGACCAGCGTAAACCGTCGGTTCATGCAGTCTCCTCTATTCGGCCGCGATGGCGTTCCACGGCCGGTGTACGGGCTGTATACTCGTTTCTCTGGAGCGAGTGCGTGATTCTACGTCGTGGGAGTCCTATCCGTCTAGGTGGCAACAGCTTCGTCGCGCTGATCGGCGCGATGGCGCTCGTGTTTGCCTTCCCGACGGTGCAGTACGCCCACGACATCCCGAGTCGCGTCACGGTGCTCGCGTTCATCAAGCCCGAGGTTGGTCGGCTGCGGATCGTTTTGCGCGCTCCCCTCGAGGCGATGCGCGACGTCAACTTTCCCCTGTCGGGCCCAGGGTACCTCGACCTCGACAAGAGCGCGCGTTTGTTGAACGACGCCGCGAAGGTCTGGATCGCCGACGGCATCGAGCTCTACGAGAACGGCGCCCGGTTGCCGCAGCCGCGCATCGTGCGAACGCGCATCGCCCTCCCGTCCGACCGGTCGTTCACGACCTTCGACAGCGCCGTGGCGCATTTGGCCGCCGGCCTGCCGGGCGATACGCAGCTGCTCTGGAAGCAGGCGATGCTCGACGTCGACATGGAAGTGCCGATCGCCGACCCGAGCGACCGTTTCTCGATCAACCCGACGCTCGCCCGGCTCGGCGTCCGCACCAACACGGTTCTGCGCTTCCTGCCGGCAGCCGGCGGTGAGCGCGCGTTTGAATATCTCGGCGACCCCGGCGTTGTTGAGCTCGACCCGCGCTGGCATCAGGCCGCGCTTCGCTTCGTCGCGCTCGGCTTCGAGCACATCCTCGACGGGATCGATCACCTGCTGTTCATCTTCTGTCTCGTCATCCCGTTTCGAAAGATCCGACCACTCGTCGCGATCGTCACATCGTTCACCGTCGCGCACTCGATCACGTTGATCGCCAGCGCCGCCGGGATGGCGCCGGACGGACTTTGGTTTCCACCGCTGATCGAGGTGCTGATCGCGCTGTCGATCGTGTACATGGCGCTCGAGAACATCGTCGGGCCGAAGCTCGAGCGACGCTGGCTGGTCGCCTTCGGGTTTGGGCTCGTGCACGGATTCGGGTTCTCGTTTGCCCTGCGTGAGTCGATGCAGTTCGCCGGGTCGCATCTGGCGACGTCGCTGGTGTCGTTCAACGTCGGGGTCGAGCTCGGGCAGCTCTTCGCGCTCGCGTTGATCGTGCCCGCGCTGACGCTGTTGTTTCGGCGCGTCGTCGCCGAGCGGATGGGGACGATCATTTTGTCCGCCTTCGTCGCGCACACGGCCTGGCATTGGATGCTCGACCGGTTCGCCGTGCTGCGTCAGTATCAGTTCGAGATGCCGGCGATGAGCTTGTCCGTGGCGTCGAGCCTCGTGCGCGGCCTCATTCTCGTGTTGATCGTCGGCGCGGCGGGGTGGGCGATGTTCGAGCTCGTCGGACGAATTCAGCGCGGTGCTCCGAATGCGTCGCGAATTCCCAGCTTGGCTAGAGGAGACGAATGACGCGTCGGTTCCATCGCCCGCTGTTGTGCCTCCTTGGGGTGGGTCTCATGAACGTCGGTGTCGCGGCGGCGCAGACCGCGAAGAAAGGGCCGGTTCATGCCACGACGAAGGCGGCCGCGGTACCGTCTGGCCCGTCTACGCTGAGCGGCATCTATACAGATGAACAGTCTGCTCGTGGGCGGGACGTCTACCTCGGGTCCTGCAAATCCTGCCACGCGCCGGAATCCCATACGGGGGCGACTTTCGCCAAGTGGTGGCGCGGAAAGCGATTGTCTGATCTATTTGCCTTCATCAGCACGCGCATGCCGAAGAACGATCCGGGCAGCCTGGCGCCGGAGGACGTTGCCGACGTCATGGCCTACCTGCTCAAGATGAACCAAATGCCGGTGGGGGAAGCCGAGCTCCCTCCCGACGCCGATTCGCTCAAGAAGTTCCGTATCGAGACGAAGCCAGCTTCATCATCCGCAAAGAGGACGAAACCATGAGTCGATGGTTGACCCGACGCAGCGTGGGCATCGTGGCCGCCGCCGGCGCGCTCGTCGCCGCGGGCGTGACGGTCCGCGTGAAACAATCGAGCGCCAAACAGGGCGACGCGCTGGTGCGCGGCAACAAGCCCGGGGAATGGCGCTACTGGGGCGCCGACGCGTTCAGCACGCGCTACTCCGACGCGAGCCAGATCAACGCGAGCAACTTCGATTCGCTCCAGGTCGCGTGGCGTTGGGAAGGGGGCAAGTACGGCGCCGACGAGTACTACCGCACGACGCCGCTCTACGCGAACGGCCGCCTCTTCACGGTCGCCACGACGCGCCGCAAGGCGTTCGCCATCGACCCCGCGACGGGCGCCACGCTGTGGGATTGGGGAATGGACGAAGGCCTTCGCTGGCAGAAGGCGCCACGCCAGTTCGCCGGCCGCGGCCTCTCCTACTGGACCGACGGCAACGGCGCCGAACGCGTCGTCGTCGTCACGCCGGGCTATCACCTCGTGTCGATCGACGCGAAGACGGGCAAGCCCGATCCGGCGTTCGGCAAGGATGGCATCGTCGATCTCGAGGAAGGACTGGGCTTCCAGCTCGTTCCGCTGGCGGTGGATGATTCGGGCTCGCTGATCGTCAGCGAAGCGGCTCCGCTGCGCAAAGCGAAGCCGGGCGAGAAGTGGGATCCGGTGACCAAGACCGGCGCCGACGGCACGATGGGCATCGATCCGGCCAACGGACAGATCGCCAACAGCTCGCCGGCGATCATCGTCAACGACGTGATCGTCGTCGGCAACTCGTCGATGCACGGCTACTACCCGCTGCGACTCCACAACATCCCGGGCTTCGTGCGCGGCTTCGACATTCACACCGGCAAGCAGCTGTGGAAGTTCAATCTCATTCCGCAGCCGGGCGAGTACGGCGCCGACTCGTGGAAGAGCGGCTCGAAAATCGGCACACCGGGCGTCGGTAAGAACGATCCGTGGGCGACGTACTCGGCGGATCCCGGACTCGGACTCGTCTATATCCCGGTCGGCATGCCGCTCAGCGACGAATACGGCGGCCATCGTCCGGGGAACAACCTGTTCGGCAACAGCGTCGTGGCGATCGACGTGAAGACGGGCAAGCGGAAGTGGCATTACCAGTTCGTCCACCACGACATCTGGGACTACGACACGCCGATGGCGCCGAACCTTCTCGACGTCACGATCGACGGTGCGCCGCGCAAGATCATCGCGCAGACGACGAAGCAGGGTTGGGTCTACGTGCTCGACCGGACGAACGGCCAGCCGATCTGGCCGATCGTCGAGAAGCCGGTGCTGCAGAGCGACGTTCCGGGCGAACAGACGTCGCCGACGCAGCCGATCCCGTCCAAGCCGGCGCGTTACGCGCTCCAAGGACTCCAGGAGAGTGATCTCATCGATTACACTCCGGCAATTAAAGACTCCGCATTGAAGCTGGCGCAGAAGTGCCGGATGGGTCCGTATTTCATCCCGGCCTCGCCGGCGGACGGGAAGGGGAAGAACGGGGCA
>DATLPC010000215.1:0-9054 GCA_035535975.1 Gemmatimonadaceae bacterium
CGCATTCGTTATGGCAGCATGCGTACCGACCTCAAATGAAAATGACGTAGTGGCTAGGAGGAGAACGACTATGGTCGCAAGCACGCGAAGCGTTTTCATGGCGCAATAGGTAAGAACGAAAACGAGTTTGCCTCTCGCTACATCGCTACATCGCTGAACAGGTCGTCTGTCGGTTCCGGGCCCCTGCATAGCGTTGTTGCGCGCTTCCACTCAAGATCGATTCGATATGTGCGTCGATCTCCCGAAGGAACGCCATGTCTGAAGGGGCTGCTGTTGGTCCTTGATTTCGCAATAGTCCCTTTGTCTCGCTGCAGATATCCGTCCAAAGGGCGAGCTCGTTTGGCAAGCTTCCATCTTCACGGCCGCAACCCGGCGTTCCCGTGTATCGGAGGTAGGCGATACGTTCAGTGCCTGAGCCGTTGAAGGGCTTGATTCGAAGGACGTCCGTATCGGAAGAACCGACAGCAGCGAGATAACCCGCCTTGTACGTCCTTGTCCTCACCTCGACATTCCTCACCCCGAAGAACCCGCCCTCCCAATCCGCCGCCGGTCGTCGATGCCACGCGGGCACGTGATAACGCCCCTCTTCATCCGTCCTAACCACTTCGAGGTGAAAGCAAACCTGGCTGCTCTGCACGGGACCACCGATGTCGCCCTTCCACTCGACGATGACCAGTGCGCCGGGGATGGGTGCACCCGTCTCGCTGTCGACGACACGCCCATCCATCGCCGATCCGCTGAGCATCAACGTGCAGCCGCTTGCCAGCGCCAAAACGAGAGCAAGCGCCGCCTTGACTAAGCTGGTCATCGCGTTCACATCCCGTCGATGCGCCACACGCCGTCCTCGCCCCGAATGAAGTCAATGAGGAAGCCCACTTTCCCGTCGGATGTATCGCGGATCACGAAATACTCGGCGCGGTCCACGCCGAACCAGTTGGGTTCCAGCGTCCCGAGCGTGCTGATCGCCGCGGGCAGCGCGGTTCCGATCTCGGTGAACACCGCTTGATACTTGTCCTGCATGTCGCCGCTGATCGCATTGAGCGCGAGATCGATGCGACCTGCAACGAGGCTTTGAAGCATGCCGTCGTAGACGCCGCGAAGCATGCCATCCAATTGCTGTGTCGAGCGCGCCGTGACGATGCGCGTCGTCGACCAGATCCGCACGTTGTCCGCATCGTACGCCGTGATCTTCATCGTGTACGTGCCCGCCGGATAGGTTACCGCCAGCAGGAACTTGCCGTCGACGAATTGCGCCGGGTACGCGATGTAGTCTGCAACTCCGTCGCTTTCGAAGTCGAACTCCATGCGCTGGAAGGCCCGATTGCCCCGATTCGTGACCGCGAAGAGCACATCGAGCGGGGCGAGGCCGTCCGTCGGCGCCGCTTCGACAGCAAACGGCGCCGCGCCGGTGCTCGATATCGTCAACGTCTTGGTCGCGGTCTGGCCGCCGAACGAAGCGACGAGAATCGCTACGGTGTTGGCGCCCGGGAGCAGCAGCACGCCGTTCGCATAGAAATGTCCGGCGCCATCGACCTGTGCGATCGTCCCGTTGATCAGCACGCCCGAATTGGCGGGCGCGTTGATCGTGCCGGAGATCACGATGGTGTCGTCGTCGACGACGCTGCCATCGAGTCCCGCGGCTGCATCGATCGCGATGCCGCTGTTGACGACGACGACGGTGGCGGCCGATGTCGTGGTTGCTCCGCGATCGTCGGTCGCGATCGCGGTCACCGAGTACGTGCCGCTCGCAACGTCGTTCCACGACACTGCGTAGGGGGACGACGTCGCGGTACCGATCAGCGTGCCGTTCGCGCGGAATTCGACGCGGGTGATCGTGCCGTCCGCATCGCTGGCGCTGGCACCGAGCCGTATCAGGGCCGGCGCGAAATACGGACCGGGCGGACTGGGCGCATCCAGCGCAATCACCGGCGCCGCGTTCGACGACACGGTCACGCTGGCTGCGGCGGACGAGCTCACCGCCCCGCCATTGTCGATGGCCTTGGCGGTGAGCCAATACGTACCGGCCGCGACGTTCGCCCACGTCGCCGAATACGGTGCGCTCGCCGACGACCCGATCAGCATGGTGCCCGCATAGAAATCGACTCTGGCGATCGAGCCGTCGCTGTCGGAGGCCGTCGCCGTGAGCGGAATCGTGGCCGGCGACGAAAAGGAAGCGCCATTCGCGGGGCTCGTCAGCGCCACGGAGGGCGCAACGTTCGGATCGATCGCGATGCGCACGGTCGACGACGTCGTCCAGGCGCCTCGATCGTCCGTTGCAACGGCCACGACCGAGTAGGTCGCAGCCCCCATGCCGCTCCACGCCATCGCGTAAGGCGCGCTCGTCGCGCGTCCCAGGAACGTGCCGAACGGTCCGTCGAGATGGAATTCCACCGACGCCACCGCGACGTCGTCGCTCGCCGACGCCAGCAGGTTCACCGTCGATCCTAGTGGGAAATGTGTGCCGTCCGGTGGCGAGGTCATGGCCACTGAAGGCGGCACGTTCAACGGCTTTACCGTGAGGTGCGCCGGCCGCGAAACCGTCGTCAGTCCGTGGTCGTCCGTGGCGCGTGCGGTGATCGCATGCGTGCCCGGGGTCGGGCCGATCAACCCTGCCCGCCAGGGCGAGGCGTTGACGGTCGCCACCAGCGTGGAGCCATCGTAGAAGGCGACACTCACGACACGGCCGGTCGCGGACAGCGTCTGCGCCTCCAGCAAGATGTCCTGCGGCGATTCGAGCGTCATGCAATCGCGCGGACTGGTGACTACGGCGATCGGGGCTTCCCCGATGACGACGTTGACCGCTGCCGAATTGGCCGTCGCGCCCTTGTCGTCGGTGGCGCGAGCCATGATGGCATGGGTGCCGGCCGGGCCGTTCCAGGAGTGCGTGTACGGCGCGTTGGTCGCAACGCCGACGACCGATCCGCCAGCGATAAATTCGACCTTGGCGATCGTCCCGTCCGGATCGGTTGCGATCGCGGCGAGCGCGACCGGCGCGCCGACGGCAACGAAGTCGCCGTTTACAGGCGACGTGAGCGTGACCGTCGGCGGCTGGTTCGCAAGCACCGCAATCGACACTGAAGCTGAAGTGGTCGTGGCGCCCTTGTTGTCGTACGCCTTCGCGGTGAGCGCATGCGTTCCCGTCGGGGCGCTCGCCCAAACGTAGCGATACGGTGAAGTGGTGGCACTGCCGAGCAGCGTCGTTCCGGCGCGGTAGAACTCGACTCTTGCGATCGACCCGTCGGCATCGCTCGCGTTTGCTGTGAGCGTGATGGCAGCACCCGTGGGAAACGAAGCTCCGCTCGTCGGCGCGGTCAACTGCACGGATGGCGGCTTGTTTGGCGCCTTGGGGATTCGCACGCCGGACTCGTCCGGTTTCGATGGCGAGTCAAGGCCAACGGCGCCGTCCAGCAACCACACGTGCGAGTCGTCGAGCGCCGTTGAATGGCCGAAGCGATCGACGAAGCGTGCGGCCACGTTGTTCATCCCGGTCCGTAGCGGCGCCTGCAACAGCGTGATGCGACCGCTTGCGATTTCGATGTCCGCGCGCGCGCCGCCTAGACCGTTCACGGTTGCGTGGACGCGCGCTCCGCGGAAATAGTCCGAGCCGAGCGAACACGCGACGCCGTTGCATAGGGCATCCGCCTGGAGAATCAGTGGATCGTGTGGATTCGTCATCGCGCCGCCGTCCGGCGGGCGCACGAGCCGCAAGCGAGGTTCGATACGAAGCGGCATCGTGGACAGCATTGCCCCCTCGCGCAGATCTCGCAGCTTTACGGCGGCGTCGGCTGCATGGAGGCGCCACACGCTCTCCGTTGTTTGCACTATTACCGCGTCGTCATTGGCGTCGTAGGCCAGGTCGAGCAACTCCTCCCGTGGCAGGCGCCTTTCCTCCACTGCGCGTGTGTCGATGTCGAGCACGACCAGCCTGCCGTCCGCGATCGTCCATAGCCGGCCGGAACGTGTTTCGAGCGCCATGGTGCGAACGATTCCCGTCACCGCCGTTACGGCTGGAGCGTCGAGGTCGGATGCGTCGACACGATAGATGGCACCCGACGTTCCGATCCAGATTCGCTCGCGAAGCGAGTCGACGGCGAGCCATTGGAACGTATGTCGGTCGGCAATGCCGAGTGTTTGCGATCGCAGCTGCGTACCGGTCGATGAGAACTGGAGCAGGCTGCGATTCGCAACCACCCACACGCTGTCATCCATCGCGACTGTCATGGCCTCGACGCGAGCGGGCAGCGTGGTGCCATTCCCCAGCTCACCGGACGGCGAGTAATGCAGCAGCAGCGATGCGTCCGTGGCGACCCACACGCTGTCGTCGTGGGGATCGACGACGACGTGCTCGATCGCACCCCAGTCGCTGTCGCCGATCGCCACGCCGACGCTTTCTCCATCTTGGGACACACGCCGGACGTGTGTACCGACGCCGATCCACGCCCCACCGTCGCTCGTCACGGCGAGCTTTCGGGAGTCGGCAGGAACGGGGCGCGTGCCGTCATCATCCAGACGACGAAGCTCCGCGGCATCGACGATGAACGGAGCCGCACGCGCAGCGGGCATTACCGCCGCGAACGAGGCGAGCAGCGCGGCGAACGCGCTGCCGATGAGCGACTGCGTCACGATGCGGGGCACGTGAGCGCCAGGTCGACGACCTGATTGACGATCGCAGTATCGGAAGCGACACCGGGCAGGCGCAGCACCGCCGTAAGCCCGAGCACCCCCGCCGGGAGCGTCATCGTCGCGGAGGCGCTCGTGCCGACGAACGGCACGCTGGCCCCCACGGGCACGCCGTTGGCGAGAAATGTCAGCGTGCCTGAAACCGGCGCGCCGGAGAGCGTCGCCGTCAACGTCACGGCCGTCTGCATGTCGGCGCGCGCGTTCGAGGTGGTGAGCGTCATCGCCGGAGCGGCTGGGAATTTCACGACGATGGCGGCGTTGGAGGCCGTGTTCGTGACCTGGAGCGCTCCCGGTGTTGCCTGGAAGTCGCTGTACGAATCGGCGTCACCCGAGACATACGCGTTGCCCGCGGGATCGACGGCGACGCCGGTGGCCGCACCCAACGGGTATCGATTCGACGTATCCCCGTGGAAACCCGTGCGCGTGAACGTCGACCACAACAGCGACGAACCCGCGATGCTTACTTTCGAGACGAACGCCGAGTCCTCGGTGTCGTCGCGCATCCGCCGGGCCGACGAATCGACGAGCGGAAAGGTATAGGTTCGCGCTATGCCGGCGACATGCGCATGACCTGCCCCATCCACGGCGATTGCGTACGCGGCGTCGCCGCGGTATTGCGCTGTACCGCCGAACACGAGCTGGCACAGCGAGAGGCAGACTTCGCCTCCCAGGAACGAGCCATACGCGAGAGCGTTGCCCGCCGGCTCGAGCTTTGCCACGAACGCATTGCCGACGCTCGAGTTCACCAGGCGCGCGCCCGCCTTCTGCATCTGGAAGCCGTCTTTCACCGGAAAATCCCATGAATACGTCTCGCCGGCGACGTACGCGCTGCCCTTCGCGTCGACGGCGATCGCATTGACCTGGTCGTCGAGCGCACCACCGAGCAGCGTCGCGTACGCGAGGCGCGTGCCGGACGCGTCCACCTTCGCGACGAAGCCTTCCTTGCCGCCTCGTCGCACCACCTGGAACGCGTTGACCAGGGGGAAGTCCGACGACGTCGTCCATCCGCCGACGTACGCGTTGCCTTGCGCATCGACGGCGATCGACGTGGCGGTGTCGCCGCCGGTGCCCCCGAGGTAGCTGGCGAAGACGGGGGCGCTCCCGGTCGCATTGAGCTTGACGACGAAGCCCGTCACGGAACTGCCCGCCACGGTCCGCAGAGCATCCGGCGTGGTGGTGAACGACGGTGTTGCACTTCCCGCGACGTAGGCATTGCCCGCCGAGTCGACCGCGATGCCGTGTGCCGTCGCGCCGACGAGATACGTCGAGTAGACGAGCGTATTGCCCGCGGGACCGAGCTTCGCCACGAACGATCCCCCACCGGCGACGCCCTTCTGGTAAGCATTCGCGCTCACCGGGAAGTCGCTGCCATCGGTCGTCCCGATGACGTAAGTCTTACCCGAGGTGTCGACTGCCACGCCCAACGCGCGATCGCTACTCGATATCGGATTGCTGCTGCCGCCGAGGTAGGTCGACCAAACCAGGGCTGTGCCGGCCGCGTTCAGCTTCGAAACGAACGCGTCGGTGTCGTACTTGCCGAGCGTGCGGTCGTACGGTGTCAGCAGCGGAAAGTCGTTCGAGTTGGTCCAGCCGACGACGTACGCATTCCCGGCGGCGTCGACCGCGATGGCGTTCGCCTGTTCGCCACCCGTTCCGCCAAGCCACGTCGCATACGAAATCACCGGATCCACGGTGAGGGGCCGCGAAGCGTCGTAATCGCCGACCGCGATGCGAACGTCGTGCGCACCGGCAAGCACGAAACGGCTCTCGATGGGCTCCCGACCGTGCGGCGTGTGCTGAAACGCGGCCGGTCGCTGAATCTTGACGATTCCCACGGACGTCTCGAGAGCGAGGTCACCGGACTCGTCGATCGAAAGGTGTGAAGCCCCTTCGACACGCATGACGATCGACGACGGGTCGGCGGTGGGCGCAATGACGAGGTCGTACTCGAGCGCACGCCCGCTGCCATGGAACACCGCGTCGACGCCGGCGTAGAGGCCGGACACGACGACGCTGCCGAATGTCGGTACGTCGACGTGCGTATTTCCATCGGCGCCGCCGAAGCGATGAATGCGCGCCTCTTGCGGATCGGCGCCGTCGATGGACGCGCGCGCGTCGGCATCAAGAAAGCGGAGCGCGACCGTCGCGGTGACGGACGGGTCGCTCGGTCGCGGACGAAGCGCGAGCCGCGCGCCTTCCTTCGACACGGCGATCAGGTAGTGCGCGGCGCGCGCGATGAACGTGCGTCCGCCGCGCGCCGCGTCGCCGACTGGCTCGAAGTACAGCGGCAGCCGGCCGTAATGCTCGCCGACCGCCCGCACATCGGCCTCTGAACCGACGACGGTTTGCGGCTGCGCCGCACTGGATACCGCCAACGCGACGCCCGCCAGCATCGCGAAGCATGCCGGCACGATTGACCGTCGACTCACGCTCGCCTCCCACGCGATCGCGACGCTACGAAAGGGTACGCACGCCGCAGGGAAAGTGCACTGTCAGTTTTCGGGGCTCATCCATCGGTCTAATTGGCAACGCGTCGCGTCCGTGATAGCGACCCACATGCAGCTACAATCGGTGCACCGTGACGCCGCGCTCGCCGCCCGCACTCTTCGCCATCTCGACGCTGATCTGGGGCTCGACGTGGCTCGCGATCAAGTTCCAGCTCGGTGATGTCGCCCCCGAGGTTTCGGTCGCCTATCGCTTCGCGCTCGCGGCGGTGCTGCTCGGCGCGTGGTGCGTTGCGACGCGCCGATCGTTGCGCTTCAGCAGTCACGCGCACGCGTTCATCGCGCTGCAAGGCGCGCTGCTGTTCGGGTTCAATTACGTCACGGTCTACTGGGCGGAGCAGTACGCGACGTCGGGGCTCGTGGCGGTGCTGTTCTCGACGATCGTCTTCATGAACCCCGTCGGCGCGCGGCTGCTCTTCGGAACGGCACTGACGTTGCGCACGATCGTGGCAGCGACGCTCGGTGTCACGGGCGTCGCACTGATGTTCGTGCCGGAGTTGAAGCAGGCGGGCAGCGGCGGCCAGGCGGCGCTCGGGATTGCGCTAGGACTGGTTTCCGCGGCGATCGCCTCGGGTGGAAACATGGCGGCGACTCGCAACCAGCGCGCCGGCATTCCGATCATGCCGAGCACCGCGTGGGGGATGGCATACGGCGCGCTCGTGTCGGCGCTCGCGGCACTCGTGCACGGCGTGCCGTGGACGTTCGACACGCGGATGCCGTACGTCGCGTCGCTCGCCTATCTGGCGGTGTTCGGCAGCATCGGCGCCTTTCTCGCGTTCCTCACGCTGCTGAAGCAGGTGGGACCAGGCTCCGCGGCGTACGTCGGCGTGGGCACGCCGGTCGTTGCGATGCTGCTGTCGACGCTGTTCGAAGGTTATCGGTGGACGCCGCTCGCCGCGTTCGGCGTCGTGCTTGCGGTGGCGGGAAACTGGCTGGCGATGGCGCCGCGGAGGCGTTGGGGTCAGAGCAAGAAGTCGGCGCCGATTCAGGCGCCATGACTTCTTGCTCTGACCCCGAAGTGCGCTTCTTGCTCTGACCCCGCAGTCCTAATCCTCGCCTTCCTTCTTGATCACGTCGACGTTGTCGATGAGGCGCGTCGAGCCGAGCGTCGCCGCGCCGAGCACGATCAGCAGGTTCGGATGGTCGAAGCCTTCCGGATGTGGAATCCGCAAGCCGATGCCATTGCGCACGGCGATGTAGTCGACCTTCCATCCGTGACGCGCGAGATCCGCGCGACCGGCAGCCTCCAGGTTCGCGTAGTCGGTCCGGCCGCCGGCAATCGCGTCGGCGATTTCGCGCAGCATGCGGTACAGCCGCGGCGCTTCCGTCCGCTCGATCGGAGACAGGTAGTTGTTGCGCGACGACAGCGCGAGCCCGTCGCTCGCGCGCACCGTTTCGGCCGGAACGATCTGGATCGGCATGTTGAACTGCTGGACCATGCCGCGGACGATCTTCAGCTGCTGGCGGTCCTTCTTGCCGAAGACGGCGGCGTCCGGCTGGACGAGGTTGAACAGCTTCAGCACGACCGTGCACACGCCGTGGAAGAAGCCCGGGCGCGACGCGCCCTCGAGCTCGTCGGCGAGCGGCGCCGGCAGCACGCGATAGACCTGCGGCGTCGGATACATCTCCTGCTCGAGCGGGGCGAACAGCACGTCAACGCCGATGCGCGTCAGGCCCTCCCTGTCGGCTTCGAACGTGCGCGGGTAGCGGTCGAAGTCCTCGTTCGGTCCGAACTGCAGCCGGTTGACGAAGATGCTCGCGACGACGACGTCGCCGTGCCGGCGCGCGATGTCCATCAGCGTCATGTGGCCCTGATGCAGGTTGCCCATCGTCGGGACGAACGCCACGCGCTTCGTGCGGCCCAGGAGCT
>DATLPC010000216.1:0-2569 GCA_035535975.1 Gemmatimonadaceae bacterium
AGCTCACCGGATCGAATGGTGAGACGCCGAACAGGAACGTCCGCAAGAACCGCGTGACGGCGAGCGCGCCGACGAGCCCGATCGCCACCCCGATGCCGCCGAGCATCGCACCGTGTCCGACGATGAGCCGGAACACGTCGCTGCGCTGCGCGCCGAGCGCTACGCGCACGCCGATCTCCTGCGTTCGTTGCGACACGGCATACGAGATCACGCCATAGACGCCAACCGCGGCCAGGAGGAGCGCGATCAGGGCGAACGCGCCGAATACCTTGCCATAGAACGCCTGCTGCCAATACGAACGCGCGATGTTCGCGTCCATCGTCATGATGCGGTACGCGGGAATGAGCGGATCGATCTGCTTGATCGCGCCAAGCACGAGCCTTGTCGCCTGATCGGCGTCGGCGCGCGTCCGGACGACGATCGTCGCGGTGGACCAGAATCCCTGGCGATACGGCAGGTATCCCTGAAATTCCGGTCGCGTGGTGGAGAGCTGCCGATTCTTGATGTCCGCCGCCACGCCGATGACGGTGAACCATGTCGCGCTGTCCGCCTTGCGATCGAAGGTGAAGCGCTTGCCGAGCGCGTTCGTCGCGCCGCCCCAGTAGCGCTGCGCCATGTACTCGTTGATCACGGCGACTCGACCGCTCGCGCTCGAGTCCGCCCACTCTTGCTGCGTGAACATCCGCCCGCGGCGTAGCGGAATTTTCATCGTCTCCAGATAATGGGGCGACACCCACCGGTTCTCGAGTGTCGCTTCCTGCCCTGCCACCATCGGCTGGCCTTCTACCGTGAAGAAGCTGTTGTTGTTGCTCCCGCCGAGCGGAAGGTTGTTCGTGATCGACGCCGAGACGATGCCCGGCCGGCCGTTCAGATCGGCCAGCAGGCGATCGTAGAACGCGAACCGCTTGTAGGTCGAGTCGTAGGACGGACCATTGAGCGTGAGCCGGACCGTGAGGAGGTTGCTCGGATCGAAACCCGGTTGCACGCCCTGCATGCCGAGGAAGCTGCGAATCATCAGCGCCGCGCCGACGAGCAACACGAGCGAGAGCGCCACCTCGCCGACGACTAGCCCCGAGCGCAAGCGCTGACGCGCGCGGCCCGTGCTCGTCCCGCGCGCCCCGGCATCGCGCAGCGTCTCGCTCAGATTCGGACGCGCCGCCTGAAGCGCCGGAACGATGCCGAACAAGAGCCCGGTGCCGACGGCGACGGCCGCCGTGAACGCGAGCACCTGCCAGTCGATCGTGAACTTCATCCAGAAGGGCATGCCGACGATGTTCGTCTTGACCCATTGCAGAAAGCCATAGGCGAACGCCACGCCGAATGCCGCGCCGGCGAATGCGACGAGCATGCTCTCGACGAGCAACTGCCGGACGAGCCGCCATCCGTTCGCGCCGAGCGCGACCCGTACCGACATCTCCTTGGCGCGCGCCGTCGCCCGGGCGAGAAGCAGATTCGCCACGTTCGCGCAGGCGATCAGCAGCACGAACGCGACGGACGCCATCATGATGAGCAGCACCGGACGGAGCGTCCCGACCTGGTTGTCGCGCAGCGACTCAATGTCCACGCCCCACGCGGTGTTCGACTCCGGGTACCGTGCCTCGAGGCTGGCCGCCACGGCATTCAAATCTTTCCGCGCCTGTTCGATGGTCACGCCACGCTTCAATCGTCCGAGCACCTGCCAGGAATGATTGCTCCGGTTGTCCAGCGGGTCTTGCCGCATCGTCGTCCACGCCCCGGCCATCGCCGGAAACTCGAAGCCGACCGGCATCACGCCGATCACCGTATGGGGAACGCCGTTCATGATGATCGATTTCCCGAGCACATCGCGACGTCCGTCGAATCGGTCGTGCCAGATGCGATCGCTGATCAGCACGACTCTCGCCGCGCCGACACGATCCTCGCTCTCCTGAAAATCCCGCCCCAGGGCCGGCGCGACACCGAGCGTGCGAAACATCGTCCACGAAATGTTGGCGCCCTGCACGTACTGCGATCCGCCGTCCGTCGCGAGGTTGAACGAGGCGCCCGTGTAGATCCCGATGTTCTCGAGCGAGCGATTCTCAGCCTGCCAGCTCCGGAAGTTCGGGTAGGACACGGTGTTCATGTGCCACCCGCGCTTCAAGCTGTTCTCGCCGATGGCGACGATCGCCTCGGGTTCGCGATACGGGAACGGCCGTAGGAGCAGCGCGCGAACGCAGCTGAAGATCGTCGCGTTGACGCCGATCCCGAGCGTCAGACACAGCACGGCCGCGGCGGTGAAGGCCGGGTTCTTGAGGAGCGTGCGAAAAGCAAAGCGGACGTCTTGGAGCATGTTCCCCGGCTGGACAGAGTGCCGGTGAGACAGTACGGACCTACCGAATGGTTTGAGTCATCGCCCCCCTCCCCCGCACCCCCGGCCGCGCGCCGCGGACGCTCGTAGACGAGCAACCGCCACGCGTGCTACGTTCTGCGCGTGCCGGACGACGTTGCTTCACGCTTGGCATCGGGCGCGACCCTCGACGACCGCTACATCCTCGACCGCCTGCTCGGCCGCGGCGGGATGGCGAGCGTCTGGCTCGCACGCGATTCGAGA
>DATLPC010000217.1:0-20592 GCA_035535975.1 Gemmatimonadaceae bacterium
AATGGAGACTGACCCCATTCGCCGTCGATTTGATATGTCTGGCAACACTCTGATACGCACAACGAGGGATTTGATGCGTCGCGCGGTCGTTCTTTGCTGGCTTGCCCTGCCCACGGTCCTTGTGGCGCAACGATCACCGAAGGTGTTCAGCCACGCCGACACGCTTCGCGGGAGCAACGGCCCCGGGCGCGCGTGGTGGGACGCGTCGTTCTACGACCTGCACGTGGCGGTGAATCCGGCGGACAGCAGCATTCAGGGCTACAACGCGATCACGTATCGCGTCCTCAAGCCCGCGGCGCGGATGCAGATCGACCTGCAGACGCCGCTCCTCGTCGACAGCATGGTGCAGGACGGACGGCGGCTCGAGTTCAATCGGGACAGCAACGCCTTCTTCGTCACACTCGCCGCGGCGCAGCGTACGGGCACACACAAGACGATCGGCATTTACTATCACGGCAAGCCGACCACCGCCAAGCGCCCGCCGTGGGACGGCGGATTCATCTGGCAGCGCGACAGCCTCGGCGATCGATGGGTGGCGACGGCAAACGAGGGGTTCGGCGCGAGCGCGTGGTGGCCGAATAAGGACTACCTCGCCGACGAGCCGGACAGTCAACGGATCGCGATCACCATGCCCGACTCGATGACCGACGTGTCGAACGGCCGCCTTCGAGCCACGACGCACAACCCCGACGGAACCACGACATACGAGTGGTTCGTGTCCGAGCCGATCAACAACTACAACGTCGAGGTCAACGCCGGGCACTACGCCCACTTCAGCGACACGTACAATGGCGAGAAGGGAAAGCTGACGCTCGACTTCTGGCCGCTCGCCTACCATCTCGACACCGCGAGAGTGCAATTCCAGCAGGCGAAATCGATGCTCGAGTGCTTCGAGCATTGGTTCGGACCGTACCCGTGGTACAAGGACGGCTACAAGCTGATCGAAGCGCCTCACCTCGGGATGGAACACCAGAGCGGCGTCGCGTACGGGAATCATTACAAGAACGGCTACGCGGGTCGCGACCTGTCCGGCACCGGATGGGGGATGAAGTGGGACTTCATCATCGTGCACGAGAGCGCGCACGAATGGTGGGGGAACAACATCACGGCGAAGGACCAGGCGGACATGTGGATCCACGAGAGCTTCGCCAACTACGCCGAGGGGATCTACACCGAATGCCGTGACGGCAAGCAGGCCGGCGCCGAATACATCATTGGGAGCCGCTCGCGCATCCAGCACGACCAGCCGATCATCGCGCCCTATGGCGTGAACGCCGAAGGGTCCGGCGACATGTACTACAAGGGCGGCAGCATGCTGCACACGATCCGCCAGCTCGTGAACGACGACGAAAAGTGGCGCCGAATCCTGCGCGGCCTGCAGTCCACGTTCTGGCACCAGACGGTGACCGCGGCCCAAGTCGAGAAGTACATGTCGCGAGCGGCCGGTATCGATTTGAGCAAGGTGTTCGAGCAGTATCTGACGACGACGAAGGTCCCGGTGCTCGAGTATCGCGCGGCGAACGGCGATATCTCGTATCGTTGGCAGAACGTCGTCCCCGGATTCGGCATGGCGGTGCGCGCGAACGGGGTGTGGCTCAAGCCGACGACGCAATGGAAGTCGGGATTGAAGGGAGACTCTCTTACCGTCGACAACAACTTCTATGTCGAGGCGAAAGCCGCTCCGCCGATGTGAGGCCGCGCTCGGCCTGCTGCTCGTCGCGACGCCGTGTCTCGCGCAGCAGCAGCCGGAAGCGCTCTGGTACTCGGTGGGGCGAGAAGAAAGCACGCAGAGCTTTCTCGCCCACGCCGACAAGATCTCGATCGTGTCGCCCCAGGTCTTCTCGCTCGACAGCTTCGGCGTCATCCGCGGCAAAGTCGATCCGCGGGTCGTGGCGAAGGCACGCGAGAAGGGCGTGAAGCTCATGCCGCTGGTGATGAATCCCGGCTTCGATCAGCCGACGATCCATCGCGTCCTTACCAACCCGGACGCGAGGAAGCGCGCGCTCGAGAGTCTCGTCGCGCTCTGTCGCGACAATCACTTCGACGGAATTCAGTTCGACATCGAGAACGTGCACGTCACGGACAAGGGCGCGCTGACGAGCTTCATGCGTGATGCCGCGGTTGGTCTGCACGGCGTCAACTGCTCGGTCTCGGCGGCTGTCGTTCCGCGTACGAGCGACGATCCCGGTCCGACGAGCTACCACCGCTGGATCTTCGATAACTGGCGGGGCGTCTACGACTACAAGGCGCTCGCCGACGCACTCGATTTCATCTCGTACATGACGTACGCGCAGCACACCGGCGGTACGCCACCCGGACCGGTCGCCGGTTACACCTGGATGGAAGACGCGCTCAAGTTCGCGCTCTCCACGGGCGTGCCGCCGTCGAAGATCTCGCTCGGCATTCCGTCGTATTCGGACTGGTGGTATCCGAGCTACGACACCAAGGCCGGGGCCCGCATGCGCGGGACCGACATCGCTTTCGCCAAAGCCGAGAGTCTGCTGACGAAGAACCACGCGCAACTCGTGTGGGACGATCGTGAGAAAGCCGGCTACGCGTTCTGGAGCAACGCCGGCGTGAACGAGTTCCTCTGGCTCGAGGACGCACGCGCCTTCGCGGCGAAGTTCGAGCTCGTGCAGAAGTACGGCTTACGCGGATACTCGGTCTGGGTCCTCGGCTCCGAGGACCCGAAGGTCTGGACCGACGTCAGGTAGTCGGCTGCGACTCGTCGGCTGATTCAGCGGATTTCGCGAGGCCGCCGAAGGTCAGCACCCATCGAAACGCGCGATGTACCCCAGCGGCCGCCGCACTCAGGGCGTCAGTGCCGGCAACTTGGCCGAGCTTGGCGAGTCCACGGAGGAGGACGAGCACCAGTCCGAGGACGCCGAGCGACAGCAGCCACAACGGGAACACGACGACGAAGAAGACGAGAATGAACGGCAGCAGCAGGATTGGAGCGATCGGAAGTAGAGTTGCGGCTGCCATGTCTTCTTTGCCCCCGGTTCGTGTTTACGAGTGAAAAGTAATACACCAATGGGGGCCAATGTTCCTATCGCCGCTTGAGTTTGGTAACTGGAGACACGGGCTGGCGCTGGAAGGGCCGCGGACTAACGCGGACACACACGGGCTAACGCGGGTCCAAGAGCGGGAAATCCGCGCGCAAAGCGCTCTTGCGGGAATTCTCAAAGACCAGGCGTTTGAAAACTGGCCCGGGGCCGTAGAGCAAAAGCAAACCGACTTCGAGATTTGAAGCGCGCAGATAATTGAGAAGTTGCTTTCGATCGGCTTCGCCGAGCGCACGGGCCGTTTTGACCTCAACGACGACTCGGTTCTCCACCAACAGATCTGCGCGGAACCGGCCGATCTTGACGCCCGCGTACCACACATCAATCGGCGCCTCCTCGACAGTGTCGAGACCGAATCCGCGAAGCTCCATGGCGAGCGCGCGTCGATACACCGACTCCAAAAAGCCATAGCCCAATCGATCGTACGAGACGTGAAATCCATTGATCACAGTGCCCGTGATCTCCTCGCACAACAGATTTGATCGGGCAAGCTTGCGGCGATTCAACATGGAACAAGCCTTTGTTCCCGTGAGCCGCATTCTGCCATCGTTATGACCCGCGGCCGCGCATTTTATCGCAGTTCACCGCGTTAGCCCGTGCGTGTCCGCGTTAGCCCGCGGCCCTTCCAGCGCCAGTCCGTACCTCCGGTACCAAGCATGAGGCCGCGGTTCATCACGGCGCCGCGCGCTGCGGTCGACGAATCACCTTCCCCGGCCGCGCCGACGTGAACTTTCCACCGTCGACCACAGGCGTCCCGTTGACGAGGACGTACGCGATGCCCTCGGGATAGTGATGAGGATCCTCGAACGTCCCGACATCGCGGATCTTTCCAGCGTCGAACACAGTGACGTCAGCGAGACAGCCCACGGCCAAACACCCCTGATCCTTGAGCCCGAGGCGCTTGGCCGACATGCCGGTCATCTTGTTGACCGCTTGCTCGAGGGTCAGCACATGCTCGTCTCGGACGTAGTGGCCGAGCACGCGCGGGAAGGTGCCGTAGTTCCGCGGATGTGGGACACCGTCGCCGAGCTTCGTGAGGCGGCCGTCGCTGGCGATCATCGTCATCGGATGCGCCATGATGCGCTTCACGTCGCCTTCGTCGATCACGTGGTAGACCATCGACGCGCCCCCGTTGAGCACACCCTCGAGCACGAGCGGCGCCGAGCCTTCCGGTGTCGGCGGAACGCCGCGGCGGATCGCCCAGTCGTAGAGCGTCTTGCCCTCGAGTGAGTGATCCCAGGCGACGCGGGCGAACTGGACGCGCTTGATGTCGCCGCCGCCGCGATCGTTCAGCAAATACTCAATAACGCCGCGCGTGATGCTGTCCTTGAGTGCCGGCGTCGCCATCCGCTCGCGCAGCTTCGATGTTCCGCCGGCGAGCGCCCAGGGTGGGACGAGCACGTCGAGGCTCGTCGAGCTCGCGGTGTACGGATACTGGTCGATCATCACGTCCGTGCCCGCGCGCCGCGCCGAGTCGACCATATGCAGCGTGACGACGCTCTTCCCCCACATTTGGCGTCCGATCGCCTTGTGATGCGTGAGGATGATCGGGATGTGCGCGCGACGGCCGATCTCCAACGCCTCGGCGACGCCGTCGAGCAACCCGAGACCTTCCTCGCGAAGGTGCGACGTGTAAATGCCGCCCGAATCCGCGGCGACCTTCGACAGCGCGACCACCTCATCGGTGTTCGAGTAGTAACCGGGAATGTAGCGCAGGCCCGTGCTCATTCCGAACGCGCCCTCGTGCATCGACTCGCCGACCATCGCTTGCATGCGCGCGAGCTCCGCCGGCGTCGGTGCCCGATTCTCCGTGCCCATCACGGCGCGCCGAATCGTGTTGTGGCCGGCAAGGAAGGCGACGTTGATGCCGAGCGGCTTGTGGTCGAGCGAATCGAGATAGCGGCCGAACGGATACGGACCGCCACCGTCCGGCCCTCCGAGCGCGAGCGTCACGCCCTGCATCGCCGCGCTCTGCGCGTCGGGCATGTCGGGAAGCGGATCGAGATGAGCGTGGAGGTCGATGAACCCCGGCGCGACGATCAACCCCTTCGCGTCGATCACCCGCTTGGCGAGCGACGCCGGAATCGAGCCGCGCTCGACGCGGACGACGCGATCGCCCTTGATCGCGACGTCGCCGCGGAAGCGCGACGCACCGGTGCCGTCGACGATTGTGCCGTTGGCGATGACGACATCGTATTGTGGCTGCTGCGCCAAGGCCACCGCTGGGGAAAGCAGAACCGCGATGCCGAGGCTCGAGATGAATCGCATCGAATCAATCACCAAGAGTGAAGTTTACTTGAACGTCCGGGGTCGCGACCGCGACCGTGCCATAGAGGGGTCACCGCCGCTTGAAGCCCTCGACGAGCGCCGCCGCCTGCGCATTGTCCGCTCCCCAGACCGTGAAGTCGAGCTGCACCGAGTTGAGCGTGTTGAGGTCCGTCCGTGTCTGCTTCGTGCGGTCGTTCCAGGCGTGGATCTTCACGGCGACGCGGTCGAGTGGAATGTTGTCCTGCTTCGCGATGACGTGAATCAACTCGACGCCGCACGCCGCGACAGATGACAAGAACATCTCGACGGGGGTGATCTCCTCGCCCGGGCAGCCATTCTGCACCGGGCCGTCCACAATGAAGTGGTGATCGCGCGCGGTGCACAGCACTCGGCCGAAGGTGTCGGTGGAGCGCGCGCTGATGTCGTACTGGCGGAGCGTTGGCGAGGAAGTTGTTGCGGGTGTGGTCATGGGCTGATGTTGGGTTCCGTGAAGCTGCTCGAAACCACACCCGCGCGGCAAGAGTCGCTCGTCGTTTAGATGAGTCGAGGAATGCTCGCCAAAGATCGCGCCCCGCTCAGATCAGAAGGGTGCGTTGAAATAGAAGGCGAACCGCACGTCCTTTCGCGGATAGATCCCGCGTGCGGCATCGAAACGGATCATCCCGTCGAGGAACGAGAAGCCGACACCGGCGCCGCTCAGCGGACGCCCGAACTCGCCCCACTTCTCGCGATTCCCTGCCCAGCCGAGGTCTCCAAATAGCGCCGTTCGCATGAACTCACTCGAGCGAGCGAGCTCCATCCGCGTCATCCAGAACGCCGTGCCGCTCTGCGCCGTATCGGCCGCCTGGCCACGGATCGTCTGCGTCCCACCGAGGAACCAGCGTCGCTGCGCCGGAACATGTCCCGTCGTGGTGCCGCCGGCGACCGTGAGCGCGGCGTCGACACGCCGGAGAATCGCCTTGGACAGCGTGACGTCGAGCGCGGCGCGGCCGTACGACGAATCGCCCCCCGCGCCTTCGAGTCGCAGATCGGTGAACGCGCGCCAACCGCGAATGTCTTGCCCGAACGAGCCAAGGTATCTGAGCGACGCTCCCGTCGACGTGACATTCGCGCTCTCGATATTCGGAATGAACGTGGCGCCGAGATTCGCCGTCGTGTTCTGCGGTGCGTTGCGCTGCTGTTCCGAGAATGCGCGAACCTCGACACGCGGCCCTCGCTCGACGGTCCAGAACAGCTCCGCCCCGGTGGCGCGATAGTAGAACCCTTCGTCGCGCCCGAAAAAGAGCGCGCCAAGCGAGCTGCTGAAGTTGAGCGGCGAGCCCCAATCGTTCGCCGACACGAGCCGCGTGTAGCCGTTCACGCGAATGGTCTTCGTGAAGTCCGATCGAGCGAGTGATAGCTCGAAGTTGGGCCGCTTGTCGGCGAAGCCGAAGCGTCCGATCGCCGTCGCCGACAGACCGGCGCCGAGCTGTTGATCCCACAGCGCGCCGGTCGAGAACCCTTCGACGCGATTGTACCGCGTCATCGACGGCCCGAGCTGGATGCGCGGCGCGGGGAGATTGCCGAGCGACAGCGGTGCCTGAGCGCCCATTCCCAGCGCAGCGGCGGCGAGCCGCTCGGCTTCGGCGCTGCCGAACACGTCCTCGCCGGGATCGAAGATGCTCGGCGGGAGATCGGACGATGCCAGAAGCTTGTTCAAGTCGCATGGCACATGCATCTCGACCGGGATCTTCGCTTCCGATCGGTAACGTATCTCGACGCGCGTCGCGGCCGTGTCGCACTGTCGCATCGACCCGACCTTGAGGCCCTTGTCGATCGAGTCGCGCCGCGCCTTGAACGCGGCGTTGTACGCCACCCGCGCCGAGTCGAGCCAATGCTTTCGCGCCGCGCTGTCGAGAGCGAGCGGAGGCATCGCGCGCCACTGCTCATCGAAGGCCGTCGTGTCGACATGAATCGCCGTGAGTCCCAACGGCTCGTTCACGCTCGCGTAGCTGAACGACGTCTCGAGCTTCATGGGAACGCGGGCGAGCAGCGCCTGCGCCGAGCCTTCAATCGACTGACTGCGCGGCAGCCAGAAACGCCCGCCATAGAGACCATACTCGACCACGATCGCCGAGAGGTCCGCGGTGAGCGGCTGCACCATCGTCTTGAGCAGCTTGGCGATGAACGGCGTCTTCACCGAGTCGCCGGCGTCGTTCGTGACGGTCACCTTCATCTCGGCGGGGATCGCGAGGCGATACGCGGCGCGCACGAGCTGCCCGGTCGCGAGGTCGAACCAGAGCGAGCCGACGACGACGTTGGGTTTGGCGACCCGCGGCCGGACCTCGAGCTCTCGCAGCTGAACGACGTGTCCGTCCGGTAGACGGAAGCTCAGCGAATCGCCGGTTCGAAAGGTGTAATACGCCTCGGCGCCACGAGCGAGGGGGTTCACGAGCTCTCGCTCATTCACGTCGGTCTTCGCGGCGAGGTCGCTGATCAGCAGGTTTTCTGATCCTGGGAAGTACGGGATCGGCGACACATCGTTGTCGAGCACTGATTCTTCCAGCGCATCGCGCTCGGTTTTTGGCGAACCGAGTGGCGGAATGGCGACGCGTCCGGCGGTGACGTCGACGCGGACGCCGGCGTCGCGCTGCCAACGTACGCGCGCAGCGCTTTCCTGACGGAACACCAGCCGGTCGCGGCCGAGCTTCCCGATCCCGACGAGGACCGAGAGACGCTGCCTGACCTTGGAGTCGTAGCTCTGGAGCGACGAATCCTGCGCCAGTCGCGCGACGCGCGCGCGATTGAACAAGTCACGCGCGGCGTCATCGCGAAACGCGCTCGCAAGAAGCGCCGCCGTGACCGGCAGCCGGCGCGGCGCGTTGCGCGTCGCCGAGTCGCGAGGCGTGCTGTCGCGAACGACGGTTGGCCGCTGAGACTGCTGGGCGGTGCCGCCCTGCATCAGAATGGACAGCGCGAGAAACGCAGACAGCATGTCGGTGGGTGGGATTGCTCAATGGGACCGGCGGAGCGCCGCAGAAGTTCCAACGAGCCAAATCAGCGCGAGTTTCACCAAATTCACGCGTTAGGGGTCAGACTCCATTCTGAGAATGGAGTCTGACCCCTAACGCGCCTCTGATTGCTAGCCGATCCCGCGGTCGAACGGTAACTTTGCGCCACCTTCCCCTCCCCCGACAAAGCCGGCGTGAGCTTCGATCCAAGAGAGCAGCTGCAGTCGTCGCTCGGTGACGCCTATACCATCGAGCGCGAGCTCGGCGGTGGTGGGATGTCGCGGACGTACGTCGCGTTGGAGCCCGCGCTCGGACGCAAGGTCGTCGTCAAAATGCTCTCGCCGGAGCTGGCGGCCGGCGTCAGCGTGGAGCGGTTCAAGCGCGAGATTCAGCTCGCCGCGACGCTTCAGCATCCCCACGTCGTGCCTGTATTGGCGACCGGTGATGCGGGCGGACTGCCATGGTTCACGATGCCCTATGTCGAGGGTGAGTCGCTGCGCGCGCGATTGGGGCGCGGGCCTCTGCGCATTCTCGAGGCGACCGGAATCCTGAAGGACGTCGCGCGGGCGCTCGAGTTCGCGCACTCGCACGGCGTTGTACATCGCGACATCAAGCCGGACAACGTCCTCCTCGCCGGCTCGAGCGCCACGGTCACTGACTTCGGTATCGCGAAGGCGCTCAGCGCGGCGCGCGACACGAATCCCGGCAGCTCACTCACGATGACCGGGACATCGATCGGCACCCCGGCGTACATGGCGCCAGAACAGTCGGCCGGTGATCCGTCTCTGGATCATCGATCCGACATCTACTCGTTCGGCGTGATGGCGTACGAGGTGCTCGCCGGGCGTCCGCCTTTCGAGGGACTGACGCCGGTCAAGCTGATGAGCGCCCACTTCAACGAGCGACCGCGCGACCTGCGCGAGGTGCGGCCGGACACACCGCCCGCCCTCGCCGAGCTGGTGATGCGCTGCCTGGAAAAGGAGGCGACGGCGCGCCCGCAGCGCGCGAGTGACGTCGTTCGCGTGCTCGAGACGGTGACGTCGAGTGGCGCCGTCGACGCGGCGCCGCTGTTGATGCAGCGACAGATGCGACTCGGCCGCGCACTCGCCGGGTGGCTCGGCGCGACTGTCGTCGTCGCGGTCACGGCGTGGGCGGCGACGAGCACGATCGGGCTGCCGGATTGGGTTTTCCCCGGGGCGCTCGGCGTGATGCTCGCTGGGCTGCCCGCCATCGCGCTCACCTGGTACGTCCAGAAGACCGCGCGGCAGGTCTACACGGCGACGCCGACGTTTACTCCCGGCGGCACCCCGTCGATGCAAGGCACCTTTGCGACGATGGCGATCAAAGCCAGTCCGCACGTCTCGTGGAGACGGACCTGGATGAGCGGCGCGATCGCCGTCGGAGCGTTCGCGGTACTCGTCATCGGGTTCATGGTGATGCGCGCGCTCGGCATTGGGCCGGCCGGTTCGCTCATTGGCTCCGGCAAGTTCGGAACGCGCGAGCAGTTGATCATCACCGACTTCAAGAGCCCGACGAGCGATTCGACGCTCGGGGTCACGATCACCGAGGCGCTACGCGCGAATCTGACGGAGTCGTCGGCGCTGCAAGTGGTACCACGACTGTCAGTGAACGAGACGCTGCGCCTCATGAAGCGTGACGTCACGACGCCGATCGACTTCGACGTCGCGCGTGAGATCGCGACGCGTGACGGCGTCAAAGCCGTGTTGGATGGAAATATTGTCTCGCTCGGCGGGCGGTACGTCGTCTCCACGCGACTGCTTTCCGCGCAGTCGGGAGAACAGCTCGCGTCGTTCAGCGAGGAAGCGGCGAGCCAAAACGATCTGATTCCGGCGATCGGCCGACTGGGGAAACAGCTTCGTGCCAAGGTCGGCGAATCACTCAAGACAGTGCGTGAGGCATCGGCGCTCGATCGTGTGACGACCGGGTCGATGGATGCCCTCTCGAAGTACACGGCGGCGTTGACGACGCTCGAACAAACCGGCGACTACACGAAGGTCATCCCGCTGCTTCAGCAGGCGGTCGCGATCGATTCAACCTTCGCCATGGCGTGGCGACGGCTCGCCGCGCACTACAGCACGCTCGGGATGGGCGACAGCGCAGATCACGCCATTTCTCACGCGTACGCGCATCGCGATCGGCTGACCGACATCGAGCGCCATCTCACCGAGGCGGCGTACTTCACCTATGGCGGCCACGCGGACGAGGAGCGCGCCCTCGAGGCCTACGACGCGGTGGTGGCGCGCGACTCGTTCAACCTCATCGCGCTCAACAACGCGTCGCTCATCTACGCGAAGCGCCGTGAGTACGAGCGATCGGCGAACTATCGGTTGAAGGCCGCATCGCAGGACAAGACGCCGAACCCCGTCACTTGGGGCAATGCGGTCATCGCACTCGCGCCGTTGGGCCGAACTTCGACCGCCGACAGCCTTCTGCGAATTTGGGCCGAGCGAACCCCCGGACAGCCGTCGATGTACGTCGCGGACGCCCGCGCGAAGATGGCCAGGCTCAATTTCGCGGGCGCCGAAAGTACGTACCGCGACATGCTTCCCAAGATCGGGTCGAGTCGGACGGCGTTCGATCGTGCGACAGAAGAACTCGGCGAAGTCGTGCTCGCGAGGGGACACGTCAGCGAGGGGTTGCGGCTGCGCGGCGAATCCGCCAAGCGACAGGCGGAGCGAGGACAAGGCGTGGTGCTGCTCCAGCACGCGATCGATTCGGCCGTCGTCACGGCCCTCGTGGAAGAAAAGCCCGCCGCCGGGCGTGAGATCCTGCGCGGCGCTCTGCGACGCCTGCCCCCGGATTCGTTTGCGCTGATCGCTCGCCCGTACGAGGACATTCTTTGGGCGGCGACCTTCACCGGCGACCAGGAGATCGCGCAGCAGGCATACGCCGAGGTGCAGCGCCAATGGGCCGTCCGGGGTAAGCCGGTGGAACGGCCGGCGTCGGAAGCGCTCGAAAATGCGATGATGAGTCTCACGGCAGGACGAACCGAGCAGGCGCTCGCCCAGATCAACGAGGCTGACCGACTCCTTCACCCGTGCGTCGAGTGCATCCCCGCATTTCGGTTCATCGCGCATGACAAGCTCGGTCGTGCCGATTCGGCGATCGTCGACGGCGAGGCGTTTCTCAAAGTCATGCGCGGCGGCCCTGGCTTCGCGGGGAACCAGGCGCTCTTTCGTGCCTCGATTTTGCTGCGGCTCGGTGAATTGTACGAAGCGAAGGGCCAATCCGAGAAGGCGCTCCAGCGATACCAGGATTTCGTCGATCTGTGGAAGACCGCGGACCCCGGGCTTCAGCCGCGTGTGCGTGACGTCCGCGCGCGCGTCGATCGGCTCCGCGACGCGCAGGCAAAACGCGGCTGAGCTCCGCGCACGGCTAACGGCGCGTGCTCACCGTCACCCGAATCGTTCGATCGAGCAGCGGGAATTCGCGGTCCATATACGCGTTGCCGCCGGTCTCGAGCGGGCCTTGGCGCCCCTGACGGACCCCCGCGCCCGAGTTCTCGCCGTAGCCTGAGTACAGGCTGTCGAGCACCTGCATTCCCTCGACGACGCGGCCGAGAATCGTGAACGGCTCGACGTTGTTGCGCGCGTTGTCGGCGAGGTTGATGTAGATCTGGGTGTTGCGCGTGTTGGGATTCCCCGGCCCCTTCATCGAGAACGCGAAGGTGCCGCGCTTGTTGTCGGAGCGCGGCGGATCGTCCTTGAGATACTGATTCTTCCACGCCGCGTTCACCGCCGGATCGCCGTTCAGTCCGAACTGCGCGATGTAATTCTTGTTCACGCGGTGGAAGCGCGTGTCGTTGTAGTAGCCGAGGCGCGCGAGGTTGTAGAATCGGTCGGCGCCGATCGGGCCCCAGTCGCGAATCAGCTCGAGCACGAACACGCCTTTCGTCGTCTCGAAGCGTATGTACGAGACAGGCGGCGCCGGTCGTTGCCACTCGGGGTCGCCCGGGTAGAGCAAGAGCGCTCTACGATCCGCCGGCGACAGCTTGGGCATCGATGACGACCGCGCGCATGCCGCGATGGCGAGGCCGGCGAGGAGTGACGAGCGAGGGAAGCGCATGACATATTGTACTCTCTAATGCCGAGTCGCGCCGTCGTCGCCGCCGTCGTCACGGGATGTGGAATTCTTGGCCTCGCCGCGGCCGCGATCGCGCGGCCGAACCGTTACGGCATGTCCGATCGCGAGGAACGGCACATGCTGCCGGCGGTGTCGACCGGCCCGCTCGATCCATCGTGGTCTCCCGATGGAAAATGGATCGCCTTCTCCATGCGTGGCGATATCTGGAAGGTGCCGGCCGACGGTGGCGAAGCGATCGCTCTGACCTCCGGCCCCAACTACCACTTCGAGCCGGCGTGGAGTCCGGATGGCCGCCGTCTCGCGCTCTCGATGGACGTCGGCGGGAATCTCGAAGTTGGCATCATGAGCGCCGACGGTGGGCCGATCGAAACCGTCGCGTCGCACCAACGCGTCGACGTCGAACCGGCATGGAGCCGCGACGCCTCGTCGCTCTACTTCGTGAGTGCCCGCGACGGGCGATTCAAGATCTTCCGCCACGACTTCGCCACGAACCGCGACACCGGCCTCGTGGCGGGGATTCAGCCGTCCGTATCGCCCGACGGCAAGTCGCTCGCCTACGAGCAAGGCGGCCTTCGCGTGCTCGATCTCGCCACGATGCAGTCACGCGTCGTGCGCGACGAGGAGACCGAATACCGTATGAAGCCGGTGTGGACGCCGGACGGGCAGAACATTCTCTACGTGACCGAGGACAAAGGCTCGAACGACATCCGCATCATTTCGGCGACCGGCGGTGATCCGATCGACCTGACGATCGATCCGGAACACCACGAGATGTCGCCGACGCCAAGCCCTGACGGGAAGCGCTTCGCGTTCGTCGCCTTTCGCGACGCCGTGCCGACTCTCTATACGGCCGACATTGGCGGCGGACGCCCATCGTCCTGGCGCGCGGTCTCGATCGCGAAGCGGCGGCCGATCACGGCGACCGGTCGCGTTCATGTCCGGGTCGTGGGCGCAGACGGCCAAGTCCTGCCGTCGCGGATCTACGTCGACGCGAGCGACGGCCGCTCGTATTCGCCCGATGGCGCCTTCCATCGAGCGATGATGGTTTTCGACCGGCAGTACTTCCACTCCACGGGAGACGCCGACCTGGATCTTCCCGCCGGCCGCGCCACAATCGAAGCGATTCGAGGTTGGGAGTATCGCCCCAAGTCCGTTGGAGTCGAGGTAACTCCAGGAGGAACGCGATCGGTGACGATCACGCTCGACCGACTCATCGACCTGCCGGCGCGCGGTTGGTACTCGGGCGACGCGCACGTGCATGACCTGCATCAAGGGTTCGGCCTCTCGCACGAGGCGTTCTTCCGACAACTGGTCGCCGAAGATCTGCACATGACGTATGCGCTGATCCACATGGATGGAACGCGGTTGATGGGACGGTGGAGCGACCTCACCGGAAAACCGAGTGCCTTGTCCACCAAGACGCACATCCTTCAGTACGCCGAGGAGTTTCGCGGCAACCTCGGCCACATCGGAATGATCGGCACGCATGAATTCGTGCTGCCCCTCGTCGCCGGCGACAACCGCACCGCGTACGCCCAGCCCACACTCGACAACCCGTACATCGTCGGCGCGCACCAGCAGGGCGGGCTCGCTGGTTATATGCACCCGTACCTCTCGTGGCCGAAGACGCCGGCGGCCGCCGCGTCGACGTTGATAGCGCTCGACGCCGCGCTCGGGCTGGGCGACTACTACGATATCGGCGCGCTCTACTCGGACGAACTTGGATCCGCTGACTTCTATTACCATTTACTCAACGCCGGTTTTCGGATCCCGGCCACGGCAGGCACCGACCAGTTCTCAGACGTCTTCCGCGACCCACCGCCCGGCTCGGATCGCACGTTCGCACTGGTCAAGGGACCGCTCACCGTTCAGTCATGGCTCGCCGCGGTGAAGCGCGGTCGGACGTTCATGTCGACCGGTCCGATCATTCTCATCGACGTGAACGGCCACCCTCCAGGCGACGAGATCGCCGTCGCCGCTGACGCTCCGACTTCTCTTCACGTCAAAGTGGACGTCCGTTCGATCGCCCGCGTGGATTCGTTGCAGGTGATCGTCAACGGCAGCGTTGTGAAAACCATCCCGCGCACCGGCGCGGATTCAGGGAACGTTGCGTTCGACGGCCAGGTCGAGGCGCCGCAGGGCGGATGGGTCGCCGCGCGCGTCATCGGTCCCCCGTCCAAATACCTCGGCGACGATTACGCGTTCGCGCACACGGGCCCGGTCTACATCGTCCGCGGCGGCAAACGCCATGTCGAGGCGAAGGACGTCGAGTTCCTCTCGCAAACAGTGGACGCGATCTGGAGCCGCGTCGACCGCGGACGATGGCGATCGCCGGCCGAGCGAGTGCAATTCCGAGCGGCCGTGGATTCCGCGAAAGCGGTCTACTCCCGGATCGCAGCCTCGGCGCGATAGATCCCGAGCCGCCGAGTCGCCGAGTCGCGGTGTCGCCGAGTCGCCGAGTCGCCGAGTCGCCGAGCCAGCAAAGTAGCGTCCCAGGGCGTAGAATTATTCGTCCCCTCCCTCCTAACCACCGATGCATCGAACTCAGTCCTTGGTCGCCGCAGCCGCCTTCACCGCGATCGCGATTTCATTCGCCGGCGCCCAGAACCGCCCCGCGGGCGTTCGTCAGGCCGGCGCGACGACCGCGCCGAGTGGGCGCAGCGATAATTCGCTCCCGGCCGACTCTGTCCTCGTTCGCTCGCTCGTCTTCCGGTCCATCGGGCCGGCCGTCATGTCCGGCCGTATCGCCGACGTCGCGGTCACTGATAACGCGAAGGCGCCGCGCGGCCGAATCGGCAGCGTGATCTACGCCGCCGCGGCCACGGGCGGCGTGTGGAAGTCGACCAACGCCGGCGTGAATTGGACCCCGGTCTTCGACTCCGTACGAACGGGATCGGTCGGGGCGATCGCGGTGGCGCCGTCGAATCCCGATGTCGTGTGGGTCGGCACTGGCGAGCCCAACAACATGCGCAGCTCGTCCTGGGGTACCGGCGTCTACAAGTCGACCGACGGCGGCAAGACGTGGTCGGCCGCGATGCTGCCGAAATCACAGCACATCGGCCGCATCGTGATCGATCCGCGCGATCCGAACGTCGTCTACGTCGCGGCGCTCGGTCCACTCTGGGCGTCGGGCGGCGAGCGTGGCGTGTACAAGACCACCGACGGCGGAAAGACGTGGACGAACACCAAGGAGATCAGCAAGTACACGGGCTTCACCGAGCTGGTGATGGATCCGTCGAACCCGGACGTGCTCTACGCGGCGTCGCTCCAGCGTGAGCGCCGCGAGTACGGCTTCCTCCCGGCTGGTACCGAAACCGGGATTTACAAAACGACCGACGGCGCCAAGACGTGGACGCAGCTCAAGAATGGTCTGCCGGCGGGCGAGATGGGACGTATCGGTATTAGCGTTTGCAAATCGCGGCCGAACGTCGTCTACGCCATCGTGCACGCCAAGGCGCCGGGGAATGGTCTCTATCGCAGCGACGACGCCGGCGCGTCCTGGCATGTCGTCAACGAGCAGAATGGGACCGCTTGGTACTACAGCCAGGTGCGCTGCGATCCGACCGATCCCGATCACGTCATCTCGCTCAACGCGGCGTCGCGCGAATCGCACGACGGCGGCAAGACGTTCACGCCCTTCGCCGCCGGCGGCGTCCACAGCGATCATCACGCGCTCTGGATCAACGACGACAACCCGGAGCAGATGATCCTTGGCGGCGACGGCGGCCTCTATATGTCGTGGGACGCCGGCCGCACGTGGGATCACATCGAGAGCATCGTCGCTGGACAGTTCTACGCGATCGCCGTCGACGATGCGCTTCCCTTCTACAACGTGTACGGTGGCTTGCAAGACAATCAGACCTGGGGCGGTCCGAGCCGCACGCGCAACAGCTTTGGGCCGACGAACGCCGACTGGTTCCGCATGGCCGGCGGCGACGGTTTCTACGCGGTGCCGGATCCGCTCGACCACAACTTGGTCTACGCCGAATCGCAGCAGGGGGGCGTCGTGCGCTACGATGCGCGCACGGGCCAGACGAAGAACATCCGCCCGCAACCGAAGCCCGGCGAGCGCTTACGCTTCAACTGGAGCGCGCCGATTCTTCCGTCGAAGCACGACGCGAAGCTGGTCTACATGGCCGCGCAGTTCCTGTTCAAGAGCGCCGATCGCGGGGACAGTTGGGAAAAGATCAGCCCCGATCTCACGCGCAACATCGATCGCAACAAGCTGCCGCTGCGCGGCGCCGTTCCCGATTCCGGCTCGCTCGGCCGCAACGAAGGTACGGCGGAGTTCAGCAACATCTCGACGGTGGATGAGTCGCCATTCCGTACGGGGGTGCTCGCCGTCGGCACCGATGACGGCATCATTCAGGTCACGCGCGACGGCGGAAAGAACTGGACGAAGACGGACAAGTTCCCCGGCGTTCCGGACACGACGTTCGTGAGCCGCGTCGTGTGGTCGAAGGCAAACGAAGGAACGATCTACGCCACGCTCGACGGCCACCGGTCGAACGACTTCAAGCCGTACGTCGTGAAGAGCACCGACTACGGTCAGACGTGGACGTCGATCACCGGCAATCTCCCCGACGGCGGCCCGGTGCAAGTCGTGCGCGAACATCCGCGGCAGCCGAACCTGCTCTTTGCCGGCACGGAATTCGGTGTGTACTTCACGCCCGACGGCGGTGAACACTGGACGCAGCTGAGGAGCGGGTTGCCCGGCGTTCCGGTGCACGACATTCAGATTCAGGCGCGCGCCAACGACCTCGTGCTCGGCACGCACGGTCGCGGCATCTACATCCTCGACGACATCACACCGCTCGAGAATCTCGCCAAGGCCAAGCAGGCGCCGGTCGCGTATCTGTTCCCGGTCGAAGACGCTCTGCTCTTCCAACCGAACAACAGCCGCAATTCCGGCATGGGCACGCGCGGCTTCAGCGGACAGAATCCTGATCCTGGCGCGCGCATCACGTATCTGCTGTCGAACGTGCCGAGCGACGCGAAGGTGTCGCTTTCCGTACTCGACGGGGCCGGCACCGTCGTGCGCGCGCTGCCGGTGAATAAGCAGCTCGGGATGTATCGCACGACGTGGGACATGCGCGTCGGGCCGCCGCTCACCGGTCCCGTGGACACGCTCGCCCTGCAGAACGGCGGTCGTAGTGGTCGAGGCGGTGGGCGAGGCAACGGAGCCGGCGCCGGTGGTGCGGCGACTGACACAACGGGTCGCGGCGCGGGTGGCGGTGGCGGCGGCGGGTTCGGTGGACGCGGCGGTGCGGGCGATCCGACTTTCCCCGCGATGCCCGGGAAATACGTGGCGCGCCTCACCATCACGCCGGCACAGGGTGCGGCGACGACGCTCGATCAGTCGTTCGCCCTGACGAAGGATCCGATGGTCACGCTCACCGACGCGGAGCAAAAGCAGCTCTATGCCTTCCGTCTCGACGTCGTGAAGCTGCAGCGCGAGCTCCGCGAGCGTCAGGCGCAGCTCGACACGGCGCAACGCGCGCTCGCCGCGGCCAAGCGCACCGCGGACTCGGCGGGAACGAAATTCACGCCCGAGCTCAAGACACAGCTCGCCGCCGTGGAGAAGGAGCTCGCCGAGATCACGCGTGAGCTGGGCGCGGCGAACGCCGGTCGTGGCGGCCGCGGCGGCGCTGGTGGTGGCCCCGGTGCTCCGGCTCTCGCAAACGCAGCGCTGGGTGGCGGAGGAGCGGGCGGCGGTCGTGGTCGCGGGGGCGGTCGCGGTGGCGCGCCTGTCGCGCAGGCCGGCGCTCCTGCCGATGGAGCCACCGCTCCCGCCAGCGGCGCCGCCGGCGCGGGTGTGGCGGGCGATCAGGATCAGAATCCGACCGGCCCCACCGCGCCGGAGAACATTCAAGCGAAGCTCGGCACGACCGCCGAAATGCTGAACGTCACCTTCAATCCAAATCCCGAACAGAAGAAGACGATTCAGTCGATTCCCGCCGAGTTGCAGAAGCAGAGCGAGCGCGTGAAAAAAGTTCAGACGACGTCGCTGCCCGCGCTGCTCAAGGCGCTCAAGGACGCCGGCATCGACGTGAAGACACCGTAGCGCGGACGAGCGCAGTGGAACAACCGAAATCAGTATGCGTGTTTTGCGGCTCGAGCTCGGGTAATCGTGCCGAGTTCGCGGCTGCCGCGTCCGCGCTTGGCCGCGCACTCGCGGCCCGCGGCACGACGCTCGTCTTTGGCGGCGGTCGGGTCGGGTTGATGGGCGTGGCCGCCGACGCGGTGCTGGAGGCAGGCGGTCGCGCGGTAGGCGTGATGCCGCGCCATCTGATCGATCGCGAGATCGGCCACACCGGACTCACCGAGCTTCACGTCGTCGAGTCGATGCATGAGCGCAAACAGCTCATGGCCGATCTCTCTGACGCGTTCGTCATGCTTCCGGGCGGCTTCGGAACCTGGGACGAGTTCTGCGAAGTGGTGACCTGGTCGCAGCTCGGACTTCACCGCAAGCCGTGCGGCATCCTCGACGTCGCGGACTACTATGCGCCGTTCGTCGCGCTCGCCGACGGCGCGGTCGCCAACGGATTCGTGCGACCGGCGCACCGCAACATGCTCGTCGTCGAGCGCGACGCCGACCTGCTGCTCACCCGACTGTCGTCGGTGGAGCTTCCCTCCCAGCCGAAGTGGATCGGCGACGCGATACCGTCGCTCGCAGGATCAAATCACTCGGCCCCCCCCCGGAAGAGCGCCGTCGACAAGTAACGCGCCCCCGAATCCGGCGAGATCCAGGCGACGCGCTTCGCGGGACCAAGCTCGCACGCGACGCGGAGCGCTGCCCAGGCAATCGCGCCGCTCGACATTCCGACGAACAATCCCTCCTCGGCAGCCAGTCGCCGAGCGAGAGGAAAAGCATCTTCCTCCCAGACCGGGATGACGCGATCGACGACGCCGCGGTCGAAGTTTTTCGGCACGAACCCCGGGCCCATTCCCTGAAATTGATGCTGGCCGCGCTCTCCGCCGGAGAGGACGGGTGAGCGCGCCGGCTCGACGGCCACCACCTGGATATCCGCGCGGCGCTCTTTGAGGAATCGTCCCACGCCGCTGATCGTGCCTCCCGTGCCCGAGCCGTACACGAAGACGTCGATTCGACCGTCCATCGCCGACCACAGCTCAGGAGCGGTGGTCTGATAGTGGATTCGCGGGTTCGCGGGATTCTCGAACTGGTGCGGCATCCAGGCGCCGGTCTCGTCGCGAATGCGTTCGGCTTCCTCGATCGCGGCCAACATGCGTCGCTCGGGATCGGTGAGCACGAGCTCCGCACCATAAGCCTCGAGCGTTCGCTTTCGCTCATCGCTCGCGGATGAGGGAAGGCACAGAATCAGGCGATAGCCGCGGGCCGACGCGACCTGGGCCAGGCCGATGCCGGTATTCCCCGACGTCGGCTCGACGATCGTGTCGCCGGGTTTGATCACGCCACGCTCCTCGGCGTCGAGAATCATCCCGAGCGCCGTGCGGTCCTTGATCGAACCGCCAGGATTCATCCCTTCCAGCTTGACCCAGACCTCCGCCATGCCCGGCTCGACGACGCGCCGGAGCTGCACGACAGGAGTGCCTCCGATCGCCTGGTCAATGCGGCTCATCGAGCGACCCTCATCGTGAGGTCGTTGGAAAATGAAACGGCCGCTCGGAAGAGCGGCCGGAGGAGATTCGCTTTCGTTGGCATCGAGATCGGTGTTCAGGGACCACCGCTCGCCTCCGGCTGTGTGTCGCGAACGCGACAGACTGCAGCGCAACACGCGCAGCAGCACGCGCAACAACACGCGACGCTGCGGCAGAGCGTCGAGGCCAACGCGGGGCGACAAAGCGGGAGACGGCGTACCATCCCTCAAAACCAACGGAGGGAGGCAGGGCGAGTCAAGACGGTGGCGCTTGGAAGCGCAGCTGCCAAGATCGCGGCTGCCGAACGGCGCGGCTGCCGAATGGCGCAGAACCGACGAACGAGGATAGCGCATCAACTACCAGTGCGCGAGTCAACGAGGCGCCTCGCAGTCTGAGCTTTCGTCGTCCTCGCCCCAAGTCTTGCGACCGTTTGGCAGCCGCGCTGTCTGGCAGCCGCGCCGTTCGGCATCCGCGCCGTTCTGCATCCGCGCCGTTGCCACTCGCCGCCCCCGCTTTCTCCCAGCCCAACCATCTCCTTGTTTCGG
>DATLPC010000218.1:0-6909 GCA_035535975.1 Gemmatimonadaceae bacterium
CGATGCGCATCGTCCCGGCGACGCTGGTTCTCAACAACCTCGCGCGAAGACTTCGGCGCCTTTCAGGTTGTGAAGGCCCGGCGCGGCGGGTCCGATCGACGCACCCGTCGCGACGTGAATGTTGTTGTGAAACTGATTGAAGGCTCGCTGAAGATCCGGGTTGTCGCATACGCGCGGACCGACTTCCGTAAACTCACCATTGGGCTGGCGCACGTAATGACGATGTGCCGGAACGTTGGGAAGCTCAGGGTCCGCTCTGAGCGTCGCGACACCGACTACGATGGCGGCCAGCCCGCCGACGATTCCAGCGATAGCTCTCTTCTTCATTTTGTGCCTCCAAGGGGTGGGATCAAAGAGGTCCGAACGCCCCAAGGATCGTCGGCCCAGCCGACTCTGTCCAGGGCATCGCCCCTTGCGGACGAGTGGCCCTATTCGGCTCGCATCGCCACCAACGGACTGACGCGCACCGCGCTCATTGCGGGAGCGAGCGATCCCGCGATAGTCGCGAGAAGGACGATGACGAACCCGCTCGCGAGCGTGACCGGGTCGGTCGGCGCGATGCCGAAGAGAAGGGCGTTCATGGCTCGGGCGACCGCGTACGCCGCGATCACTCCCGGCACACCACCGATGAGCGCCAGGCGCGTCGCATCGCCGACGACCATTCGCGCCACCCGGCCCGGCTCGGCGCCGAGCGCCAGGCGAACGCCGATCTCGCGAGCCCGTTGTGTGACCATGAAGGCGAGCAGCCCGTAGATGCCGATTGCCGTGAGGAGCAGGGCCAATCCGGCCAGCGCAATCAGAATGCGAAGCTGAGCGCGGCGGTCGGCCGTTTGGCCTTCCACCACGTTGCTCAGCATTCGCACGTCGGAGACGGGCTGCTGCGCGTCGATACGATGAATGATGTCTCTCGCCGCGGCGACCAATCCGGCGCTCCCCGCACCGGCGCGAATGATCAAGTCCTTCGGGATGTAGAGAATCCCCAGTGCTCCGGGCCCCTGCGCGGCCGAAAGGTACAGTTGCGGCTCGTTGGTGCGCTCGAGCCCGCGCACTTTGATGTCCTTCACCACGCCGACGATGGTGTATTCAAGACCGCGCGCCCGAAACGTCTTCCCGATTGGCGGTTCGTTCGATAGTTGGCGCGCGACGAACGATTCGCTGACGACGGCAACGAGGGGTCGCCCGAGACGATCGGCCTCCTCGATGCGCCGTCCCGCCAGGATCGGGATCTTCAGCACATCGAAGAACTGCGGCGTCACGAAGCGGAGGCTCACGCCGTTGGCGCGGCGATTCCGCGCGGGCTGTCCGGGCAGCTCGACGCCCGTAATGCCGCCCGTAAGAACCATCGGTAGCCCACTCGTGTACGCTGCGGCCGTGACTCCGGGAAGTGCTCGAACGCCCGCGAGAACACGATCGTAGAACTCTGTGCGACGAACCGAATCCGCCGCGCGCGTCTGCGTGAGCGTCGTGCGCAGTGTGAGCACGCCGTCGGATGAAAACCCGGGATCGACGCTTTGCACGCGCCAAACGGCGCGCGCCAGGAACGTGGATGAGACGAGAAGGAGAACGGAAACCGCGACCTCGATGGCGACAAGCGTCGTGCGAAGCCGCTGCCGCCGTCCGCCGCCGCCGCGCGCTCCCTCACGAAGTGCGCGAAACGCGGTGCGACGCCCCGTCACCAACGCCGGGATGAGACCGAACACGAAACCCGTGAGCGCGGTGAATGCCCCGGCGACGAGCAACGCGCGCGAATCGAGGCGCGGGGCCTCGCCGAGCGGGAGCGAGGTCGGAATCAGGTGCGCGAGCAATGGCACGGCGAGCGTGGCGACGGCCACTCCAATGAGGCCTCCAATGATCGCCAGCACCAGGCTTTCCGTCAGCATCTGGCGAACGAGTCGTTCACGACCCGCGCCGAGCGCCGCGCGGACTGCGAGCTCGAGCTCACGCGCTGTGGCGCGCGCGAGCAGCAGGTTCGCGAGGTTCGCGCCGGTCAACAACAAGAGACTCAAGCTCGCGCCGCAGAGGAGCAGCAACATCAACCGATAGCGCGGCGCCATCTCGTCGTGGAGACGGAAGAAGGAGAACCAGGTGTCCCTGTTCGTCTCAGGGTTCTCGCGCGACAGCCGACCGAAGACGAGCGCCAACTCGGCGCGCGCTTGGTCGAACGTTACGCCCGGCTCGAGCCGGCCGATGCCTTGAAGGTAGGTATTGGTGCGGTCGACGAAGTCGGTGTCGCGGAGGACGAGCGGAGTCCAAAGTTGGGTGCCCGGCGCCGGGAAGCGGAATGCCGGCGGCATGACGCCGATGATCGTGCGCGGTTTGTCGTCGAGACGAATTGTCGTACCGAGGATGCCGGATCGCCCGCCGAACTGCGACTGCCAGAGCCCATAGCTGAGCACGACCGAGCCGGCATCGCGCTGACCGGCCGCGGTCGTGTCGAAGACGCGTCCGAGGAGCGGGCGAACGCCTAAAATGGGGAACACTTCGGGCGATACGGCCTCGGCGCCGACGCGCACGGGCTCACCGGTGCCTACGAGGTTGCCTTCGGCGCCGGTGTACACACCCCACTGTCGAACGGTGGTTGTCGTCCGGGCGACGTCGCGATAATTCGCCGGCGAGAGCTCGTTCATGCATCCCCATCCGCCGCCCTCTCGTGGTCCCTCACAGAGCCGGACGAGCGCGCCGGGGTCGCGGAAGGGTAGAGGGCGAAGCAGCACGAGGTCGGCGACGGAAAACGTGGCCGTGTTCGCGCCGACGCCGAGCGCGGTCACGAGGATGACCGTCGCGACGAACACGCGCGACCGGCGCATTGTCCGAAAGGCATAGTGCAAGTCCTGCCGAAGCATCGATCCGTGGGCGATGAGCGCATTCGGGACGATGTCGCGCAGGGCGGCGACGGCATTGGCGACAGGCCCGCGATGGCGCGCCGCCTCCGCGAACGCCCGCAGGAGCTCGTCGCCGTATTCGGCGCGGAACGATGCCGGGTAGAGATGCAGCAGGAACCGATATAGAGACGAGCTCATGACATCCTCGCTGGCCGAGGCCTACTATAGCCACAGCGGGTATAGTGTCGATGAGACAACCGCCGACGGAAAAACGTTCGCTAGATCGTGCGCGGCGCGAGACCGCGCGCCTTCGCGTGACGGACGAGCTGCGACAGCCGACGCACCTCGGCGCGCGCCACACTGTCGCCGAGCGGCGTGAGACGATAGTACCGTCGCCGCTCGTCGTCGGCCCGTGAGCGGCGCTTCTCGATTTCAACGATGAGCCCTTGCTCGACCATGCGAGCGATCGACCGATAGAGCGTGCCGGCGCTCAGCCGAAGCTCGCCGTCGGTTCGTGCCTCGACGTCCTGGATGATGGCGTAGCCGTGCCGCTCGCTCTCGGCGAGCGCGAGCAGGATGTGCAGCGTTGCCGGGGGCAACGGAAGGAAATCGTCGGGCGCGGAATCCGGGCTCACGAGGCTATTATAGCCACAGTGGCTACACTAGTCAAGTTCCGCCCGGAATCACTGGCGAAGCGCCACCATCGGCTCGATGTGGACGGCCCGGCGGGCCGGAATGAGGCAGGCGATGAATGCGACCGCGAACAGCAGCACCGCTGACACGAGCAGCACCGTCGGATCCGTGGGGGCGACGCCGAATAGCAGCGCTTGGAGATATCGGGTCGTGGCGACGGCGCCGACCAAACCGAGCAGCAATCCAACGGCGGCCATTCCGAGCCCGCGGCGCAACACGAGCGCGTACGTATCGATCGTCGTCGCGCCGAGCGCCGTACGCACACCGATCTCTTTCGTCCGCTCGCTGACGCTTCCGGCGAGCACACCGTACACGCCGGCGGCCGCGAGGAGCACGGCGAGCCCGGCGAATGAGACGAACAACAACAAGGCAAGCTGACGCTGCGCGGTGGAGCGCGACACGACGTCATCCATCGTGCGAACGTCGACAACCGGCTGCGACGGGTCGACGCCGGCCACCGCAGCCCGCACGGCCCGCAGAACTGCCTCGGGATTTCCGTTGACGCGCGCGACGAGCACGCCCTCGGTCAGTGCAAAGAGCCAATGATCCTCCGGGTAATAAAAGGCGCGCCCGTCGTCGTCGTTGAGCGAGCGCTGGCGGACATCGGCCGCGACGCCGATGACCGTCGACCATCTCCGACGGCTATTGGAGAGTTGGATGCGCTTGTTTATCGGGTTTTCGCCGGGCCACAGGGCTCGAGCGAGCGACGCGCTGATGACCACGGGATTGGCCGAGGTGTCTCGCGCGTCGGCCTCGGTGAGATCACGGCCCGAGAGGATGCGAATGCGCATGGTCTTCAGATAATCGCCGACGACGCGGTACCCCGTCGCGGCCGGGGCGCGCTCGGGGTGATCGAGCGGCTTGTCCTGCGCCATGATCCCGTAACGATCGAGACCGCCGTTGAGCGGCAGCAGCGTGATCGACGACACGTCGACGACGCCCGGAACCGCGGCGGCCGTGGCGAGAACCCGACGCCGCGCCGCGAGGATCGCCGCGTTATCCGGATAGCGCGGTCCCGACGCCTGGAAACGCAGTGTGATGACGTTGTTTCCGTCGAAGCCGCGATCGACGTCGAACAACTTGGTGAGACTGAGGGAGAGCAAGCCGGCGCCGCACAGCAGGAGAAGGGCCAGCGCGATCTCACCAACGACCAGCGCTGCCCGGGCGCGCGTGTGTCCCGCGCTCTGGCGAGCCGCCGAACGCATCTCGCTCGAGTAGAGCGAGCGGCGCCTGGCGACGATCGCCGGCACGAGCCCGATGACGAGCGCGATCAGTACGGCGACGACGGCGAGCGTCAACACGACGCTGCCCTCGAGATGGATGACCGTACGCCGGGGGAGGTTTGCGGGTAGCCGCGACACGAGTGCCGGCAATATTGCTCGCGCGAGCAGGAGGCCCGCGGCCACACCGGCGAGAGCGACGCTCAGACCCTCCGCCACGAGCTGCTGGATGAGACGGCCGCCGCTGGCGCCGAGTGCGGCACGGACGGCGAATTCTGTCTCGCGACGAATGGACTGCGCGAGATGCAGGTTCACGACATTCGCCACGGCGATGAGCAGAACCAGCGCCACGGCGCCGAGAATGGCGAGCAGCGCGGGACGAGCGTCTCGCATCACATCCTGCTGGAGTGGATTGAGAAAGAACCCGACGGCAGGGTATTCCTTGGGAAACGCACTCACGAGCTGCGAGGAGATTTGGTTCAACTCGGCGGTCGCCCGTTCGAAGCTCACGCCGTCGCGAACACGCACCACCGCCGTGAGGTGCCGGCAGGTCCGGCAGGCCCACGGAAGCGTCGCCACGTATCCGAGCGGCATGAAGATCTGCGCGGCCGGGTTGATGACGTCGTCGTAGTCGGCCGGCAGAATGCCGACGACGGTCCGCGGGGTCTCATTGAGCGGGATCGTTCGCCCGACGATCGACGAATCGGCGTTGAAGCGTCGCTCCCACAGTGTGTGACTGAGAATGACGACGGTGTTCTTATTCTGTGCGTCCTCTTCACGGGTAAAATCGCGGCCGAGCATCATCGGGACGGCGAGCGTCCGGAAGTAGTTCCAGCTGACTCGCGCGCCCTGGAGGCGTTCCGGGTTTTCCTGCGTCGAGAGCGTGGTTTGCCACGAGCCGACGGCGGCGACGGATGCCAGCGTCGTAGCGCGGGCACGCAAGTCCTCGATCGTGGTATAGCCGGTCGTGATTGGGCTTCCGTTGCCGCCGCGTTCCCACACGAAGGCGAGCCGCTCGGGGCGTCCGTAGGGCAACGGACGGAAGAGCAGCGGATCGACGACGCTCAGGATGGCGGCGGTCGGCCCGATGGCGAGGGCGAGCGTGATGATGCACACGATCGCAAAGGAGGGCGTCCGGCGAAGCACGCGGAGCCCGAAACGAACGTCGGCGACGAATGAGCGCACGGGATTCACTCGCTGGTTGGTGGAGAGACGTCCGAAATGGCGCAAAGCCATGAAGCACTCACGCCAGAGGCGGAGATGCGCGACGATGGCGCCGCGTCGAGAGAGATCCAATTCGAAGCGCTCGACGAGGTCGCCGGTGATCGCGTCGCGAAAGTCCGGCCCGATGAGCGGCTCGATGAGGCGTACGAGACGCGGCGTCGGTGTCACGGCGCTTCCAGGCCGACGTCGAGGCCCGCGGCCATGGCGCGGAGCGCGGAGAGTTGGTGCTGCAACGCGCGTCGGCCGGCAGCGGAAACCCGGTAGTAGCGCTTCGCCCGGCCGCCGCGTTCGGCCGTCGGCTCGCCGAGCTCGCTCGTCACGAAGCCCTTCGTTTCGAGGCGAGAGAGCGTTTTATAGATGGTGCCGAGTGTCAGATCCCGCCGCGCTTTCTGATGGATGGCGGCTTGCACGACGACGCCGTAGGCGTCGGCGCCAGCCTGCATGACGGCCAGCAGCACGAGCTGCTCCAGCTCACCGAAGGTGTCCATGATTTCTTAGACAACGCCAGTTAAATAAGGGTTGGGACGGGAGCGCGGGGCGCTTGCGAGGAGCGGTTGGGGGCGGCAGGTTGGCGTGTCTTCGGCGACTCGGCCACTCGGCGACTCGGCCACTCGACTTCCGACCTATGCGCGTCTTTCTCTGCATCGTGCTGTTGGCCCGCGTGGTCGCGGGTCAGACCAGCGTTGTGCTCCTCACCGACCGGGCGTTCGACGGGCGCGGCGGAATCTTGCGGGGAGCCCGGATCGCGGTCGAGAATGGGCGGATTACCTCTCTCATTGCGTCGCCCAACGGCGCGACCATCGATCTCCGCGGGTACACGGTGCTCCCCGGTTGGATCGACACGCACGTCCATCTCGAATCGCATTTCGATCGGAACGGCAACGTTGCGGGGCGGAGCGAGCCGGCCGCCGAGGCGTCGCTCGAGATCGCCGACAACGCGTGGAAGTCGT
>DATLPC010000219.1:0-1212 GCA_035535975.1 Gemmatimonadaceae bacterium
GCACCCGTCGCCTCGGTCGACCGTCGTGGTCGCCGATCACGTGCAGCAGCGGCGAGAGGTCCAACGTTCGGGCCTTTGCGCGACTCACTGGGCGAGCCCGCAAGACCTCGTTCCGTCCCACCATCTCATCGACGGTGCGAAATCCCAAGCGCGCCATGAGCTCCCGTGCTTCTTCGGCGACGAAAAAGAAATACGTGACGAGATGCTCGGGGTTGCCGGCGAACTTCTGCCGCAGCTCGGGATCCTGCGTCGCGATGCCCACCGGGCATGTGTTCAGATGACATTTCCGCATCATCACGCAGCCTTCCACGATGAGCGGGGCCGTCGCAAAACCGAATTCTTCCGCGCCGAGTAGGGAGGCGATCACTACGTCGCGACCCGTTTTGAGTTGACCGTCCACCTGAAGGCGGACCTGTCCGCGAAGTCCGTTGAGCATCAACGTTTGTTGCGCCTCGACGAGGCCAAGCTCCCACGGGATGCCCGCGCGCTTGATCGACGACAGCGGGGAAGCGCCGGTCCCGCCGGAGTCTCCGGAGATCGTGATCAAGTCTGCGCCCGCCTTTACCACGCCGGCGGCAACGGTTCCGACGCCCGCTTCGGCGACGAGCTTGACCGATATGGTCGCCGTCGGGTTGACGTTTCTCAGATCGTAAATGAGTTGCTTCAGATCTTCGATCGAATAGATGTCGTGATGTGGCGGCGGCGAAATGAGTGTCACGCCAGGCGTGGAGTGCCGCGTCCGAGCAATCATGGCGTCCACTTTGTGTCCGGGAAGCTGACCGCCTTCTCCCGGCTTGGCGCCCTGTGCCATCTTGATCTGGAGCTCGGCGGCGCTCACGAGATATTCGGCGGTCACGCCGAATCGTGCCGACGCGACTTGTTTGATCGCGCTGTTTCGCGTCGTGCCGAATCGCGCCGGATCTTCGCCACCCTCGCCGGTGTTGCTCCGCCCGCCAATCTGGTTCATCGCGATCGCGATGGTCTCGTGCGCCTCGGCGCTGAGCGATCCGAAGGACATCGCGCCCGTTACGAAACGACGAACGATTGCGGCGGCCGGCTCGACTTCCTCGAGCGGCACAGACTCACGCTCGACGAAGTCGAACATACCGCGAAGTGTTGGTCCCGACCGCGTCTCGTCGTTCGCCGCCCGGCTGAACTCGCGGTACGTGTCGACCGATTCCTCACGCGCGGCGCGTTGAAGCGTCGCGATCG
>DATLPC010000220.1:0-72242 GCA_035535975.1 Gemmatimonadaceae bacterium
TTTTCGGGTCCTGCGCCGTTCGGCAGCCGCGCCGTCTGGCAGCCGCGCCGTTCGGCAGCCGCGTCGTCATCCCGGCGCCGTTCGCTCTCTAGTATTTGGGGAGGGAGGGGTCTATTTCATCACTCCAACGCAGAATTCCCCCGGCCAGGTTCACCGCCCGAAATCCCGCCGCTCGCAGCTGTAGCGTCGCATCGGCGCTGCGCTTTCCCGAGCGGCAATAGACGACGATGTCACGCGTCGAATCGAGCGTCGACAGCGCGCCCGGAAGCTGACCGAGCGGAATCAAGCGGGCCGTCGGCAACCGGCCGAGCTGCCACTCGTATGGTTCGCGCACGTCGATCAGGTCGAAATCTTCTTTCGCATCCAGACGCGCCGCGAGCTCGGTGGGGGTGATCTCCGGGACGTCGTTCCTCGGCGGCATCTCGCCTCCAGGTGTTCCACAGTATTCGTCGTAGTCGATCAGCTCTTGGATCTCGTGCGTGCCGCAGGCGGGACAATTCGGGTCGCGGGGGACGCGCACTGTATGAAAGCGCATTCCCATCGCGTCGATAAGCAGCAATCGCCCGACGAGCGTGTCGCCGATTCCGAGGATCAGTTTCAGCGCTTCTGTCGCTTGAATCGTCCCGACGATCCCTGGCAATACCCCGAGCACGCCGCCCTCGGCGCAACTCGGCACGAGGCCGGGCGGAGGCGGATTCGGGAAGAGACAGCGATAGCACGGACCGTCGGGCATCGCGAAGATCGACGCTTGCCCCTCGAAACGGAAGATCGATCCGTAGACGTTCGGCTTGCCGAGCAGCACACACGCGTCGTTCGTGAGATAGCGCGTGGCGAAGTTGTCGGTGCCGTCGACGATGACGTCGTACTCGCGCATGATCTCGAGCGCGTTGGCCGACGTGAGTCGCGTCTCGTGCATCTCGACCTCGACGTTCGGATTGAGATCGCCGATGCGGTCGCGGGCCGATTCCAACTTCGACTGCCCGACGGCGCTGGTGCCGTGCAGCACCTGTCGCTGCAGGTTGGTGACGTCGACGACGTCGAAGTCGACGAGACCCAACGTGCCGACCCCCGCCGCCGCCAGATACAGCGCCGCCGGAGAGCCGAGGCCGCCGGCGCCGACGAGCAGGACGCGCGCCGCCTTGATCCGCATCTGCCCGTCGAGCGCGACGTCAGGCAGGATGAGGTGGCGACTGTAGCGGTGGAGCTCCTCGCGGGTGAGGTCCATGGGGGAAACCTACTTACGGTTTCTGCGTAGGGGCTGCGTTGACGGTGGCTGAATCGGGCGGCAAGTTGCGCTCTGCCATCTCAGGTCTCAGGTCTCAGGTCCCGGGTCTCTGGTCTCAGGTAACAGCGGTCGCGCCGTTCAACCTGAGATCTGGGACCCAAGACCTGAGACCTCGAATCCCTCCCGCCCACCCATCCCGACTAAGCCACGTTGTCGCTGATCAGCACACGGGACCTGACCAAGTCCTTCACTCCCGACGTCGTCGCCCTCGACAACCTGACCCTCGACGTCGACCCCGGCATCATCGGCTTCGTCGGCGCGAATGGGGCAGGCAAAACGACGTTCATTCGCATCCTGCTCGGGTTGCTGCCGCCGACGAGCGGCAGCGCGTCGGTGCTCGACATGGACGTGCGCGGCGACCAGATGGCGATTCGGCGTGTGGTGGGGTACATGCCCGAACACGACTGCCTGCCGATCGACGTCAGCGGGGCGGATTTCGTGGCGCACATGGGGCGCATGTCGGGCCTCCCCTTCCAAGCCGCGCGCGAGCGCGCCGCCGAGATGCTGAGGCACGTCGGATTGCACGAGGAGCGCTACCGATTGATCGGCGGCTACTCCACCGGCATGAAGCAGCGCGTCAAGCTCGCGCAGGCGCTCGTCCACGATCCCAAGCTGCTGCTGCTCGACGAGCCGACGAACGGGCTCGATCCCGCGGGGCGCGAGGACATGCTGTCGCTCATCGCGCGCACAGGAACGGAATTCGGCATCTCAGTCCTCGTGACCTCGCACCTTTTGGGCGAGATCGAGCGCGTGTGCGAGCAGCTCATCGCGATCGACGGCGGTAAGCTGCGCTACAACGGACCACTCGCCACGTTCACCGAGCTCACGGAACGGCTGGTCGTCGAGCTCGACGACGACAGCCCGGAGCTGGCGACGACGCTTCGCTCGCGCGGACTCGACGTCGACGCGAACGCGACGCTGCTGCGCATCACGGTGCGCGACGACAGCACCTATGATCTCATCCGCGACGCCGCCGCCGAGCTCGGAGCGCCGATCGCGCGTATGCACCTGACACGGCACAGACTCGAGGAGCTCTTTCGCGATCAGGTAGCCGCCAATGGGTGAAACGCAAATAGCGAGCGCTAAAGGGCCGGGGGGCGCCCTCTATGACCTCGGCTACCAACGTTACACCGGGGTGCGGCTGCAACGCGCGAATTCGGTGCGAACGCTGTTCGCCTTCTCGCTGCGCACGGCGTTCGGTCTCGGCCGCGGCGCGCGATCGAAGCTGATTCCGTCGATCATTCTTGGCATCGTGTTCATTCCGGCGATCGTGTCGGTTGGCGCGGCGTCGACTACGGGGTTCCAAGCGCTGATCAGCTACTCCAACCATCTGCAATTCACGTCCTTTCTCATCGCGCTCTTCGCGGCCGCGCAGGCACCGGAGCTCATCGTCACCGACCGGCAGTACGGCGTGCTCACGCTCTATCTGGCGCGGCCGCTGACCGGCGTTCTGTACGCGCTCGCCAAGCTCGGCGCACTGATCGCCGCGATGATGGTCCTCACCTTCGGGCCGCAACTGCTTCTCTTTCTCGGCAAGATCTTCATCGCGACGTCGCCCTGGGCGGCGTTCAAGGACGAATGGACGGTGCTCGGGCCGCTGATCGCCGGCACGCTCACCGTCTCCGCATTCATTGGCACGGTCGCGCTTGCGATCTCGTCGTTCGCGGGCCGTCGCGCCTACGCGAGCGCCAGCGTGATCGGATTCTTTTTGTTGGTGCCGGCCGCGGCGACCGTCATCCGCTCGTTGGCCACGGGAGAGACGAAGCGCTACCTGATCCTCGCGCACCCGATTCAGGTCATCATCGGGTTCGGAAACTGGATCTTTCACATCGAGGCAAAGCGGCGAACGCAGGTCGGCCGCGCCGACCTGCCCGGCTCGTACTACCTCGCGGTAATGCTCGCCGTCATCATCGTCGCCACGGCAGTGCTGCTGCTCCGCTACCGGCGCAGCGAAGCATGACGGCTATCCGATGACGGCGATCGAGCTTCGCCGAGCGTCGCGGTGGTACGGGAACGTCGTCGCGGTGAACGACGTGTCGTGCGCGCTTGGCCCCGGAATCACCGGCTTGCTCGGCCCGAACGGCGCGGGCAAAACGACCGTGCTGCACATGATGGCCGGTCTCCTTCAGCCGTCGGCGGGGGAGGTGTTGATCGACGGACAGGCCGCGGCAACCGATTCGTCGATCTATCGGCGCCTCACGCTCGTCCCTGAACGCGAATCAGCGTACGGTTTTCTCACCGGCCGCGAATTCGTGCGGATGAGCGCGCGCCTTCAGCGATTGCCCGACGCCGAGGAGGCCGCGGCGCGCGCGATCCGGCTCGTCGAGCTCGAGGGCGCGCAAGATCGGAAGATCGCCACCTACTCCAAGGGCATGCGGCAGCGCATCAAAGTAGCGGCGGCGCTCGTGCACCAGCCGGATGTCGTGTTGCTCGATGAGCCGTTCAACGGGATGGATCCGCGCCAGCGGTTGCACATGATGGGCGTTCTCCGCGAGGAAGCGGCGCGCGGACGCGTCATCGTCATCAGCTCGCACATCCTCGAAGAGCTGAACGATCTGGCCGACAACGTGCTCGTGATGATCGCCGGCCGGCTCGCCGCGTCGGGGCACTACCGCGCGATCCGTCGCTTGATGACCGATCGTCCGCACACCTTCATGATTCGCTCGTCCGACGACCGGCGGCTCGCCGCCGCGTTGCTCGCCGATGCTTCTGTGGTCGGCGTCGAATTGAGCGGCAATGGCAACGGCGGCGGCGGCATCGTCGTCCGGACGTCAGAGCGAAGCACGCTGACGCATCATCTGCCGCGCGCCGCGCGCGACGCCGGCATCCGTCTGCTCGAGATCCGGCCGACGGACGAGTCACTGGAAAGCGTCTTCTCCTATTTGGTGGAACGATGAGCGTGGGCGTCGATCGAACTCTCATCTGGCTGAGCGCGCGACAATTGTTCGCGAAACGGCGCGCGTTGATCGCCCTCGGCTTGTCGCTCATTCCGATGGTGGTGGCGCTCGTGTTCCGAATGCTCGTGTCCGATGCGCGTGGCTCGGGCGGCGACTTCCTCATCGGCCTCGCGCGCGATCTCGTGATCGGAGCGCTTTTGCCGCTCACCGCGGTGCTCTTCGGCACGACGGCCTTCGGCGGCGACATCGAGGATGGAACGCTGCTCTATCTGCTGCTCAAGCCCGTCGCGCGTTGGCGCGTCGTGTTGTGGAAGTACGTCGTCGCCGTTGTTTGTACGGCGGCGGTGATGGTTCCGGCGACGCTGCTGCCATGGCTCGTCGTGCGAGGGCCCGATTTGCCGATCCAAGTTCCCTTGTCGCTCCTCGCCGGGCTCGCCGTGGGGTCGGCGCTCTATTGTGCCGGCTTCCTCGCGCTCGGCGCCTGGACGCGCCGCGCGCTCGTCGTCGGTTTGTTGTACGTCGTCACGATCGAGATGGTGTTGTCGCGAAACCTCACCGGCGTCAAAGCGATCAGCGCCCGCGAGTTTGCGCTCGCCATCTCGCAAAAGTTGCTCGGCAACAGCGCGGCCCTCGTCGACAAGCCGGTGACGACGGCTACGGTGTGGACGATGGGGACGCTGATGCTGGTGGTCGGGGTCGGCCTGACGATTTGGAAGGTGCGGGCGTACGAGGCGGCGGAGCGTTTGTGAGCTTGTAGCGCACGAGCAGCTGCGTGTTGCCGACTCGCTCGGTCGTCCAGATGCGGGTCGCGTCCGCGTCGTGAATGAACGTGTTGTTCTCGAAGGTGACGGTACCGCGTACCCGGCCTGACGGATCGAGCGCCAGCCAAGTTCGGTCACCGGTCCGCCCGCGAAGCTGCAGCCAGGCAGAGCCATCGCGCCCGACACGCGCCGCGGCGACAGGATCGGCGAAGAACATCGGCCGGGAATAGATCGTGTCGCCCTTCTCGTTGATCAGCGTGAGGACGTGGTTGCTGTCGCCGGCCGTCGTCGACGGGATGCCGAAGAGGATGCGGCTCCCTTCGGACGACGCGCTCCAGAAGGCGAAGTTGCGCGGCGACACCTGCTTGCCCTTTTCCGCCGGAACGCCACGCGCGGCATTCGGAAGCCAGGGGACCTTGGCGATCGTTCGCTGAATCGAACCGCTTTCGGTGATGCGCACCACGTATGTCTTGGTCTTGTCGTAGTCGGGGGTGTCGACGAGCGACTTGGGGTTCGTCGGCCCGACGAGCCACGATCCGTCCGGGTAGAGCGCGAGCGGATTCATTCGCGCGAACACCGGATACTTCCGCCGGTCTGCCCAGGTGGGCCGGATCCACGCCGGAATCTCGAGACTCTTCGTGACCTTGAGCTGCGGATCGACGAGCGCGATTTGCTGCGACGGAGGATCCCACACCCACATCGTCTTGCCAACCCAACCAAACCGCTCGGCGTAGCGAATCTCCGGATCGGTGGGCCCGCCGATCGTCTGCTTGTAGGGCAGCTGTTTGCCCGTCGAGTCGAAGGCCACCATCTCGCCACCCCAGAGCGGGATGGAGATCATGAGGCCGTCGGCGCCGACGAGCAGCGCGGATCCGCGTTGCGCCCGCGCGTCCGGAAGCGGGACGCGAAGCTCTTCGACGATGCCGAGCGCCGGCGGCGACTTGGCTTTCGACGCGGCTTGTCCTAAAGCCGCGGCGGGAAGTGCGAGCGCTATCGCGGCGTGGAGCGACCTTCTCCAGAGGCACGCCATCTCAGCCACCGCTCACCGCGGCGACGATCATGATCGTATCGCCGTCGTCGACTGGCGTGGCCAGTCCGTTGGCAAAACGAATACTGTCCTCGCCGACGAAGACGTTGACGTGCTCGCGCACGACTCCCTGCTCGGTCATCACGCGGTCGAGGACTCCCGGCCAGTGTTTGCCGACCGCCGAGAGGGCGTCCTGCACGGTCGAGCACGGATCGTCGATAACGAGCGTGCTGCTGCCGCGTGCGTAGGGATAGAGGGCTCGCGGCAAGACGACGGCGATGGACATTCTCGGCGACTGGGCGACTCGGCGACTCGGCGACTCGGCGACTTGGCTGTTTGGAAACTACGCGAGGCTGGCGGCGGAGGTTCCAACCACCGCGGCGCGAACGCAGACTACCGGAGGCAGCGCGTTGGCGATGTTCTGCCAATTGTCGCCGCTATTTGGCGAGCCGTAGACCTTGCCGCTGCGCGTTCCGAAATAGATGCCCGCTGATTTCTGCGAGTCGGCGGACATCGCGTCCCGAAGGACCGTTTCGTATGCGTCCGCTTGCGGCAAGCCGTTGGTGAGCGGTTCCCACGAGGCGCCGGCGTTCGTCGTTCGGTAGACGCGGAGCTTTGCCTCGGGCGTGCAGCGAAACTCGTCCGACTGGAGCGGGACGATGTAGACGGTGTCGGGGTCGTGCGGATGCGTTTGCATGGCGAAACCGAAATCCGACGGCACGCCGTTGGCGATGTCCGTCCAGTTGTCGCCCCAATCGTCGCTGCGGTAGAGGCCCCAGTGATTCTGCAGAAAGAGGCGGCCTTCACGCGCGGGGTTGTAGGCAATCTTGTGGACGCACTGGCCGAACTCGGGATACTTGTTCGGCAGGAACTGCGCGCGCACACCGACGTTGCGCGCCCGCCATGTCGCGCCGCCGTCGTCGGTGCGGTAGCAACCGCCGGTCGACATCGCGATGACCATCCGGTCCTTGTTCGCCGGATCGGGCACGATCGTATGCAGACACATTCCGCCGCCGCCCGGCGTCCATTGTGGACGATGCGGATGATTGAGCAATCCGTCGACGGCGCTCCAGCTCTCGCCGCCGTCGCGCGATTGGAAGAGCGCGGTGGGTTCGACACCGGCCCACACCACCTCGGGCTCATCCCTCGGGCCGGGCACGATCTGCCAGACCTGCGTCAATGAGAGATTCGAACCCTCTGGGAAGCGCACAGCTTGCCGGTCCTGTGCCGACCACGTTTCACCGAAGTCGTCGCTGCGGCGGATGTTGCTCCCCCAGTGAAAGCTCCGCGTCGCGGCGAACGTCCTCTTCTTCCCGCCGCGCTCGTCGTAGGCGAGCGAATACACTGACTCGCCGGGAAAGTATGGACCGTGTTTCGTCCACTCTTTCCGCTCGGCGGTCGAGCTGAAGATGAACGCGCCCTTCATCGTGCCGACGAAAAGCAGCGTGTCGCCGTTTGTTGGAGAGGGATGACTCATACTGACTGGATCTCAGGTTTGATCGCGACCAGGCCGGCAGTCTACGACCGTGGACGCTTGGTACACTTTGGATAGGGACAACTCAACGGATTGAACGGACAACGAGGATTAACTGCTCTTGATGGTTCATGACCGAGAGAGACTCTCTCGCCACATCACCTTACGCAGCAGTTAGTCCTGTAGGTGATCCCTTCAATCCGTTGATTTGTCCGTATCTAATTGTACCAACTGTCTACGGTCTCCATTGCCGGCATGATCGCGATCCGAAGAAGAAGCGCAACTCGGCCCGCCGAGCTACTTCGCCAAATCTCTGACTGACGCCGCCAACATTCTCACCTTGGCACCATCGCGCGAGCCTGCAACGTCACCATCGACTTGCGACGCGAGCTTGTTGAGCGCGTCGCCGCGCGAAGCACCTGTCGCCCTCTCGGCGGAGGCGAGCGATGAGCGGATTGACGCAACCTGGCTGACCGAGAGGCCGCCGGACCGCTCGAGCTGATCGACGTAGGCACGTGACAGCGAGAACGAGGCCGGCCAGATGAATTTGGGTTGGCCCTGTGTGTTCAAATAGTCGAGATGGACCGTCTTCGCCGCGTCGATCTCATTCTGGGAGAGGAGCGGACTCGGCGTGAGCTCGAAGATGTCGAGGCCGCGCGCGATCTCGGAGCTGACGATCTCACCGTTGTACCAGTACACCGACCACGAACCGCCCATCTGCATGCGATTCGGGTCGATCGGGCCGCGGTCGAAGAAGGCGATCTCCTTGGCGTGCGCGGGATCGGTCCAATCGAAGACCGAGATACCGCCCTGATACCAGGCTTGCACCATGACGTCGCGGCCGGGGACGGGGATCAGCGAGCCGTTGTGCGCGACGCAGTTCTCTTCCGGCGTCTGCGCGGCGGGCAGCTTGTAGTAGCCCTGGAAGTGCATCTGACGGTTGGCGTCGATGGTGAATAGCGCATCGGCGCCCCACTGCTTCGGATCGCTGGCGCGGCACTTGGGCGCGCCGCCGCCGCCCCATTCGTCGCTGAACAGGACCTTCGTGCCGTCGTTGTTGAAGGTGGCCGAGTGCCAATACGAGAAGTTTGAATCGGCGACGGCGCCGATGCGCGTCGGATGCGCGGGATCTTTGATGTCGAGCAACAGGCCGTAGCCCTCGCACGCGCCGCCGGCGAGGCCGATCGCCGGAAAGACCGTGATGTCGTGGCACTGCGTTGGTCCGTGATTCCCGCCCTCGTCCATGCCGACCATCTTCTTGATCATGTCGGGGATGGCGGCGCGAAGCGCGGCGCTGTCCGCGCCATTCGCGCTCGAGCGGCCGTGCGCTTTCGCGGTGCTGTCGAGCAGCGGCTTGGTGAATTGCGGCGGCAGGACGATCGCCATCCCCATGATCTCGGTGACGAACTCACCGCGCGCCTTGGCGGCGGCGATCATCGCGGCGTCTTCCGGCGCCGAGCCGTGGGTCTTCGGCTGCGTCAAATCGTTGAAGATGCGCGGCGAGCTGACGATCGCCGACTGCTCCGGATGGGCCAGCGGGATCTTGATGACTTCGATGCGGAAGAGCGCCGAATTGGGATTCTGCTCCGGCATCGCGCTGACGCATCCCGACATCTCGTTCGGCGACCGCGGCGGCGAGGAGCCCGAGATGTAGACGTAGATGTTGTCCTTGTCGTTCGGATCGACGAGGACCGTGTGCGTGTGCGATCCGCGACAGGTCTGGACGTTCGCGATGTACTTGGGGTTCCCGATGTCGGTGATGTCGAAGATGCGGATGCCGCGAATGCGCTCTTTGCTCACGGTGTCTTGGACCCCCTGGCCGCCGCAGTCCAACCGCGCGGTCGGCGCTTCGGCAGAGACGATGAGCAAATTCTTATAAACGGAGACGTCGCTCTGCGAGGCCGGACAATAGAACGCGGTCCTGATCGTCGGCGCCGCGGGGTTGGTGATGTCCCACACCTGATAGCCGTTGAAGCTCCCCTGGATGGCGTACTTCCCGAGGAACGTGAGGTCGGAATTGACGCCGTTGATGAACTTCTCCGGTGGCCGGGTCGTCGAAACGAGCTTCATGTTCCACGCGGCTTGGCCGGCGTCCCACAGGCCCGCTCTGAGGCCGATGCGTGGGTCGGGGCTCGGGGGCGACACCGACATGCTCATCGCGGCGGAGGGCGCCGGAGCCGTCGAGGCGGTGGAGGTCGAGCTGGTGCACGCGGCCGCGGCGACGAGCAGCGACATCGACACGAGACACGACACACGAGACATGGGATTCGTGGAAGAAGGGGTCACGGCAACCGTCCCTGGATGGTGAGGAGAGCGAGCATCTGCTGCATGCGAGTGATTTCGGTCGTCTGATCTACGTTGACGTCGGCGGCCAGTTTCCAGACCGTTTCGTCGTTCGCGGCGCCGGGCGTGTCGAGGAGCTCCTTCACCATCTGCACGGCGCCACGATGGTGCTGGATCATGAAGGTCAGAAAGAGTTTGTCGAACTCGGGGCCGCGGACGGCGTCGAGCTGTTTCATCTGCTCGTCGGTGAGCATGCCCGGCATGGCCATGAAATGCGTCGTGCCGCCCATGTCCATTTTCATCCCGCGCGGATCGGCTTCGGGCACCGGTTGGTGCCGGTCGCGCAGCCAGTTCTGCATCAGGGTGATCTCGTCGCGCTGCGCGTTGATGATCCGGCCCGAGAGCGTGCGGATCGTCGCGCTCGCGCCGTGGCCTTCCGCCCACCGAGACATGGCGATCGCCTGGGCGTGATGGCCGATCATCCCCGAGACGAAATGAATGTCGGCTGCGGTGTAGGGGCGGCGCGTGCTGTCCGCACGGGCGCGCGCCGCGGCCGCGATGTCCGACTGCGACTTGCTGACGGGCTGGGCCGGAGACGCCGGATTCGCCGGCGTCGCGCGAGTGCTCGCGCACGACGCCGCGACGACTAACGCGGCCAAACGGACACTGTTCAGGACCTACCTCCCCCCGTTCCGGGTCCGACCATATATAGTACTATCCGGCCTGCAACACGGCGTGTAGGGCCTGAACGCGTTGTGTAAAGGCACTGCATTCCCAATGCGGCCGGAGAGCGCTATTATCGCCCCGCCCCACCAATCTCGGGAGCCCGTCATGGCCGTCTCTCGCCGTTCCTTCGTCGCATCCCTCGGCGCCGGTGCATCAGGACTGATCGCCTCGCCCCTCATCGCCTGGCGCGGACATGAAGCGTTGTTCGCGTTCCAGGGCACCACGGAACGGCGTGCCGACCGCCTGCTGGCGTCGAGACCGGGGATGGTCCGAATCGACAGCAACGAGAACCCGAACGGACCGGGCCAGCACGTCTTCGACGCGATCATGAAGCACTTCGTCGACGCGAACCGCTACCCGACGAAGTCCGAGGATGATCTCATTGCCGTTCTGGCAAAGGTTCACAACCTCAAGCCGGAGAACTTCATCCTCGGCTGCGGCTCCGGTGAGCTGCTTCGCGCCGCCGTGCAGGCGTTCACAACGTCCACCAAAGGCCTCGTCGCGCCGGAACCGACCTTCGAGGCGCCTGGCAACTTCGCGCGCTTCATCAATCACCCGGTGCTGTCGCCGAAGGTCGACTCGAAGCTCGCGCTCGATCTCAATGCGATGGTGGACGCGGCGAAGAACGCGGGGCTCGTTTACTTCTGCAACCCGAACAATCCGACGGCGACGGTGCACGGCGCTTCCGACGTCGCGTCGTACGTCGATCAAGTGATGAAGTCGTCGCCCGACGCCGTCGTGCTGATCGACGAAGCGTATCACGAGTACGTCGCCGATCCGTCGTACGCGACGGCGATTCCGATCGCGCTGTCGAATCCGCGCGTCGTCGTCACGCGGACGTTCTCGAAGGTGTTCGGCATGGCCGGAATGCGCGCCGGATATGCCGTCGGACAGCCCGACACGCTCAAGAAAATGCAGTCGTGGCTGCTCGGCTCGAACGTCAACCAGCTCGCGCTCGCCGCCGCGACGACGACGGTCGCCGACAAGGCGCACATCGCCGAGGAAGTACGCAAGAACCGCGAAGCGCGCGCGTTCACACGCAAGTTCTTCGAGAGCGCCGGATACACCGTGCACGCCGCCGACGCGAACTTCTTCATGGTGGACGTCCACCGCGACGCGAAGGAGTTCAAGATGGAATGCGTGAAGCAAAAGGTGGCGATCGGCCGGCAGTTCCCCGCCGTTCCGACGTATGCGCGCATCTCGATCGGCACGATGCCGGAGATGAAGAAAGCGGTGGCGGTCTTCCACTCCGTTCTGACGAATCAGGTGTCGACGTCGAGCGGGGGAAAACACTAAATGCTGATGCAAGCGCCGGCGGCCACACCCGCCCCCGTTCCGGAGATTCAATTCGAGGCGTCGACGGATTTCCTCAAGCTGCCGGGGGGCGTGTCGTTCAATGGCGAGGTCGCCGGCATCGCGGTCGACGGTCGTAGGCACTTCTACGCGTTCGTCCGCACGGGCGAGCGGAGCACTGTGCACGGCGGCGTGGCGTCGCAGCTGTTCGAGTTCGGGCCCGACGGGTCCTTCCTCAAGGAGATCGGGAAGGACCTTTATGGTTTTGCCTTCGCGCACACGGTGCGGATCGACGCCGAGGGCAATCTGTGGGCGACGGACGAAGGGACGAACATGGTGATGAAGTTCAGTCCCGCCGGGAAGGTGCTGATGGTGTTGGGGCGTCGCGCCGAGGCGGTAGAAGCTCCCCCGCCGGCAACGGCGCCGGGCCAGCTGCCACGACCGCAGTGGGGCGGCTTCAATCGACCGACCGACGTTACCTGGGACAAAGCCGGCAACATCTTCATCGCCGACGGCTACAACAACTCGCGCGTCGTGAAGGTGGACAAGAACGGCCGCTGGGTGAAGACATGGGGTGAGCGCGGCACGGGGCAGAGTCAGTTCAACATCCTGCACTCGATCGCTGCTGATGCGAATGGCAACATCTACGTCGCCGACCGCACGAATCGTCGCATCCAGGTATTCGACCCCGAAGGGACGTTCCTCAGGCAGTTCACGATCGACGTCCCGTTCACGAAGCCGGTGAATGTGATGCTGGGCGCCCAGCCGAACGGCGAAAACAACGGCCTCGGCGTATCGGGCGCGCCGTGGGCGATTTGCATTACGCCGGGTCCGAAACAGTATCTGTACAGTGCGGACGCGGTGCCGGGCCGGATCTACAAGCTGACCCTCGACGGGAAAGTCGTCGGCGTGCTCGGCGAGGCGGGCAAAGAGATCAAGCAATTCGGCTGGATACACGAGATCGCTTGTCCATCCGAGAATGAGCTCTATGTCGCGGAACTGCTCAACTGGCGCGTGCAGCGACTGAAGCTGCACCCGTAGTCATAAGGCAATGCAGACCGAATCGCCCGCGAAGCAGATCGCGGGCTTCATCGCCAAGTTCGATGACGCCAACGCGAAACTGATTCGCGCCGCGCGGGCCGCGATGCGAAAGCGCTATCCGACGGCGACCGAGATCATCTACGACAACTACAACTTCTTCGTCATCGGCTACTCGCCAACGGCGCGGCCGTCGGACGCCATCTTCTCGATCGCCGCGGCGGCGAACGGGGTCGGAATCGCGTTTCTCCAAGGAGCGACGCTGAAGGATCCGGACGGGCTGCTTCAGGGAAGTGGGAAGCAGAATCGGTTCCTTCGACTGAAGAGTGCGGCAACGTTGTCGGAGCCTGCGGTTGCCTCGTTGATGCAGGCGGCGGTGGTGCAGTCGCCGGTGCCGTTTCCTTCGAGCGGGCGAGGATCGACGATCGTTAAGTCGGTATCAGCAAAGCAAATGCCGAGACGACGGCGGTAACGGCGCAACGTCGCGGTGGGGATTGGTCGGCGGGTGCGGTTGTTGGCCCAGCTGTTAGCCGTTGGGTTGAGCTTTCGGGCGTTGGCTTCGAACGACGCGTGGTTGTCATCCTGAGCGTAGCGAAGGATCTACTGTCCGAGTTAGTGAGAGTGGGTCCTTCGCTACGCTCAGGACGACGTCGCTCTTTGGAACCAACAGCCGACTCCTTCGCCCCAACAGCCAACACCCGAGCCAAAAGCCGCTCCCAAGCGCCAATCTCCACCGCGACGTTGCGCCCCTACCGCCGTCCGACGTTACGGAACCGACGCCCAGTGCGCCGCACTCGACCATGTCCGCGGATCGAATAGATCGTCGCTCAACGCGACGTTCGTTCGCAGATCCGAATACACCTCGAGAATTCGCCGCCTTCCGTTCACCAGCTGCGCGACCTCCGTCGCCACCCAGCCGCCGCCCGTTTGGACGTAATTCGTCAGCCGCGTGTCCGTTCGCCCTTGTCGTCCGCTGCCGATCACCCGAATAACGACGAGTCGTTCGCGGTCGAGCCAGAACTGATCGGACGTCGTGTCGCCGCGCAGGGCGCCGACTACGTACACGGGGCGCCCCTGCCACACGCCTTCATGAAACTTTGATAGGTCATAACCGAGTCGTCGCAGCTCGGCTTGCGTTCGCGACGCCGGCTGCGTGTAGGCGTCGAACGGCAGAACGAGTAGATCATTCAATCGGCTGTCCGCGCTCGTGCGCTTGCCCGACGCGAAGGTGAAGACCGAATCGCCGGCGTAGAGAACGCCGCTCCGCGACTTGCGATCGGTGTCGACGCGCATGTGGCCCGGCAATGAGAGCGCGCCGTACCACGTTTGAACCAGCTCGCCGCCGCTCGGCAGCAACAGCGTCGTCTTTTGGACGTACGTGAGTGTCTTGAACCAGGACGGCGCGTAGCGCGCGTGCATGGCGTCGATCGCGGTCGCGCTGCTCGAGATGACCGTCGCCTCGGGCGGCGCCGGTTTGGGCGCTGTCGCCACCGGCGCCGGCGCCGCCGCGGGTGGACGATGGTGGCAGGCCGCCGCGAAAATGAACAACCCCACGCCGGCCAGGCGTGGGGTTGAGAGAATTCGGCGACCGTGTGAGTGTGTCATGGTTCCAGTCGATATCCCGCTTTCCACACCGTGAGAATGTGCCGCGGCTGCGATGGATCGGCTTCCAGCTTGCGGCGCAACTCCGCGATGTGAATGTCCACTGTGCGCGTCATCACCTCGACGCGGTGACCCCAGACTTCTCGCAGCAGCTCCACGCGGGACGCTACGGCGCCGCGGCGACGAACCAGGGCCAGGAGTAAATCGAACTCCTTCGGGCTCAGTGCAACAGGAGTGCCTTCCTTGGTCACCGTCCGCGAGGACGGATTGATCTCGACCGTCCCGAAATGCTCGATCGCGTCAGCCGGGGCGCGGTGATCGGCCAGGCGCGACCGTCGTAGGAGAGCCCCGACCCGCGCCAGCAACTCCAGAACGCCGCACGGCTTGGTGACGTAGTCATCTGCCCCGAGACGGAAGCCGAGAACTTTGTCCGCCTCCTCACCGCGCGCCGTCAGGATCAGAACCGGCACCTCCGAGCCCGCCTCACGCAACGCCTTGAGGACGCGGTAGCCGTCCATGCCGGGCAGCATGAGGTCGAGCATCACGAGGTCGGGACTCCATCGACGGGCGCGCTCGAGCCCGGTTTCGCCGTCCTCGGCGACCTGAACCTCGTAGCCCTCGATTTCGAGCCCGGTCCGGAGCCCGTACGCCAGGTTCGCGTTGTCTTCGACGATGAGGATGCGGGCCGTGGTCATGGTCGCTGTTTCCGTGGACGACGGAACGCCGTCGACGAGGGTCAAGTACGTCATGGCACCACCTTGAGTTGCAGGTTGGAGTCGGCCGAATCGGTTGGCCCAGTCGGCTGTTCCGGTTGATTGAGAGGCAATTCCACGAGGACGCGCGCCCCGCCGGCCGGCGATCCCTCGGCGCGCGTGCGTCCCCCGTGCAGCTCGACCAGCTCGCGGACGACGGACAATCCGATTCCACTGCCGCCCGTCGCCGATTCGGCGGACCGGTTGAGACGCACGTACGGGTCCCACACGCGGCGGCGGTCCTCGTGAGGAATTCCGGGTCCCTGATCCTCGACCCAGATCCGCGCCACGCCACCCGAGATCTCTGAGCCGACGGTGATCGTCTGCCCCGGCGGCCCGTACTTGGCCGCGTTGTCGAGAAGATTGAGGAGAATCTGTCGCAAGGCGTCGCGGTCGAGCATGACGATGGCGTGCGCGTCGAGCGCCGTGGCGAGCGTCATCTTCCGCGCGCGCGCTAGCGGGGCGAACAGCTCGATCACGTCCTGAATCTCGTGGTCGAGCTCCGCCGGCGACGGTGAGATCCGGTTCGTTCCCTTCTCGGCGCGCGAGAAGTTGAGAACGTTCTCGACGAGATACGTGAGCCGTCGCGCCTCTTGGTCGATGATGCCGGCCGAGCGCTCGCGCTCATCCTCCGTACGCAGCTTGCCGAGGTGCAGCAGCTCGGCGAACCATCGGATTTGCGCGAGCGGCGTGCGCAGCTCGTGCGAGACGCCAGATACGAACTCGGTGCGCAGTCGCGCGAGCTGCTGTTGCCGCCGGAGTTGGAGCAGGGCGACGGTGAGCAGTCCCGCCGCGATGACGAAGAGCCCGACAAGCGCCGGGACGCGCGAGCCGGGAAGCCCGCCGACGATGAGCATTCCCGCAAAGTCCGGCCGCAGACTGACCCGCATCACCAGTCGGCCGAAGTTGGATTCGATCGTGTCGGCGGCGCTGTACGTCGGCGCCGCCCAACCGGGCGAACGATACACTTCGCTCCCGGCCAACGTGGTCACGGAGATGGAGAGAATCGAGTCGGGACTCAGCGCGCCGATCAGCGACTGCGGCAGCAGCGCCGTTTGCGAGCCGCTCTTCCCGCGAATGTTCTCGAAGACCGGCGAGAGGAACGTTTTGGGATCGGTGGCGAAGCCATAGACAACCACCGGCTCGCCGCGCTCGATGTCACGTGCGACGACGAACACCAGGAGCTCGGCGCGCTTGTTTCGCTCGCCGAGCAGCATCGCGTACGAGTCGTTCGTGAGGATGACGGCGAGGTTCTTGAGCGGACCGAAACGACCATCGGGCGATCCGAAGGCGAGGACGCGCCGGTCGCGCAGCATCGGCAGTGACTTCGTGTACGCGACGACCGTGTCGCGCGCCCAGGCAAGGTCCGCGTCGGGAAGGTCGGTGTCGGTCGTGCGAAGCGTTCCGTTGCGCCACTCGTAGCGGAAGAAGTATCGAACTCCCGAAAGGCACCGGCACCACTCGACGACGACGCGAGCGACGTCTTCGACCTGCGCCGGCGTCATGAGAGTGCGTTCGAGGTGCGCCGGATCGACCTGTGACGCCTGCGAGCTGAGCGCGGTGACGACCTGCGTGAGCAGCGCGTTCTTCGCCTGTTGCGTGAGCTGCCAGTCGGCGATTCGCGCGTAGTCACGCAGCGTGTTGTCGGCCGTCTCCCGCTGCGACCGCGCGGCATCCCACGCCTGGTACGCCAGAACGGCGCAGACGACCAGGGCAAGGATGAGGAGGCCGACGGTGCCGATGAGGCGGGGGGAACGGCGCATGCTCGTTATACAAAGGGAGGCAAACGAGACCAGCCAGATGGTTTACGGAAAGTTTGCACCTCGGCTGCGTCCGAGGCGAGCGGCATTAGCTTTTTGAGCGTGGCGACTTACTACGACATTTCGGTCCCCATCTCGAACAGCGGCGCCGTTTATCCCGGGAACCCCGAGATCCGCATCACGCCGCAACAGGAAATCGCCAAGGGGGGGAGCTCGAATGTGTCGTCGCTCTCCTTCGGGTCGCACACCGGCACCCACGTCGACGCGCCGAAGCACTTCTTCGACGACGGCAGAAGCGTCGACAAGTTACCGCTCGACGTCCTCATGGGGCCCGCGGTGCTCGTCGACGTTGGAGCGTACTGCACGGCGGTCGGGGAAAAGGACCTCAAGCTTCACGAGCTGAAAGGCCATACGCGAATTCTGATCAAGACGCGTAATTCGTCGTTCATCCGCGACCCCGCATTCCGCGAAGACTACACGTATCTCGCACCCGATGGCGCGGCGTACTTGCTGTCTCTCGGGGTGAAGTTGGTCGGCGTCGACTACTTCTCGATCGAGCAGTTTCACTCCGGCCATCACCGGACCCACAGGATCTTGCTCGAGGCGGGCGTCGTCATCGTCGAAGGGCTCGATCTGTCGCCGCCGCCCCCCGGGCCGTACGAACTTCGAGTGCTTCCGCTCAGGCTCGCTGGCCTCGACGGTGCCCCGGCTCGAGCCGTCTTGGTCGGATGAGCTCGTCCGTCGAGCTCGTGCTGTTCGACGTCGGCGGCGTGCTCGGCAGTAACGGATGGGATCGCGAGCAACGGGACGCGGCCGTCGAGCGCTTTCATCTCGACGCTGAAGACTTTCAGTATCGCCACGAGGAGACGGTCGGCGCCCTGGAGGCAGGTCAGATCTCGCTGGACGAGTACCTGGACGTCGCCGTCTTCTGTGAGCGGCGGTCTTTCAGCAAGGACGAGTTCCGCCGCTTCATGTTCGACCAGAGCGTCGCCTGGCCCGACTCGATCGCCGTGGCTCGCGAGTTGGCCGACAGCGCGATCGTCAGAATGGCGACGCTCAACAACGAGTGCGCCGAGCTGAATGAATACCGCATCGAGCACTTCGGGCTGGCCGACATCTTCCCGACGTTCTTCACGTCATGCTGGCTTGGCACGCGAAAGCCGACGCACGAGATCTATCAGCGGGTGCTCGGCATGACCCAGGCCGATCCGGCCCGAACGCTCTTCATCGACGATCGCGTCCAGAACTTGCGACCGGCCGAGGCGCTCGGGATGCGGACGATGCTTTTTCGCAATGCCCGAGAGCTAAGGAAGGAGTTGAGCTCTGTCATCGAGATGACAGCTTCGCAATAAGGAAAGCCAATGCAAATCGCAATGATCGGGTTGGGCCGGATGGGCGGGAACATGACCGAGCGCCTGTTGCGCAAAGGTCATTCGGTGGTGGCATTCGATCGTACGCCGGAGGTCGCGGCGAAGTATCAGAAGCTCGGCGCGACCGGATGCAGCGACTTGCGCGCTGTCGTCGACGCGCTGACCGCGCCGCGCGTCATCTGGATCATGGTGCCGGCGGGCGATCCGGTCGATCAGACAATCGCCACGCTCGCGCCGAAGCTATCGAAGGGCGACGTCATCATCGACGGCGGCAACTCGAACTTCCACGACAGCATCCGTCGCGGACGCGAGCTGGCGTCGTCCGGCATCGAGTTCATCGACGCCGGGACGAGCGGCGGCATCTGGGGTCTCGAGAACGGCTACTGCCTGATGGTCGGCGGCAACGACGCGGCGGTCGCGCACTGTGAGCCGATCTTCCGCGCCCTCGCGCCGGACGATGGATACGCCCACGTCGGCCCGACGGGCGCCGGCCACTATGTGAAGATGGTGCACAACGGCATCGAGTACGGCTTGCTCCAGGCATACGCCGAGGGGTACGAGATTCTTCATGCCTCGAAGACCTTCCCTTCGCTCGATCTCGACCAGATCGCGAACGTCTGGCAACATGGGAGCGTGGTGCGCTCGTGGCTCAACGAGCTCGCCGCCGCGGCTTTCGCGCGCGACGCGTCGCTTTCGGCGATCAAAGGGTGGGTCGCCGATTCGGGTGAAGGACGCTGGACGGTCCAGGAGGCAATCGACCTCGACGTCCCGGCGCCGGTGATCACGCTCTCTCTGCAAGCGCGCTTCCGGTCGCGTCAGGCGGATTCGTTCGGCGCCAAGGTCATCGCCGCGCTGCGCAACGAATTCGGCGGCCACGCGGTGAAGACGACGTGACGGCGCACCCGCCGGTAATCTCGCCGCGCCCGATGACACACGCGGTGCGCGGCGAACGCGATCGGGCCGATCCGTGCACGATGATCATCTTCGGCGCGCTCGGCGATCTCAGTCGCCGGAAGCTGCTGCCGGCGATCTACGAATTGATGCACGAACACCTCGTCGACTCGCACTTTCAGGTCCTGGGCGTCGGACGTGACCCGGGCCAGACCGACGACACCTTTCGCGACGAGATGAGACAGGCGCTCAACGCCTCCGACGAAGTCGGCCGGTTCGACGAGGCGTTGTGGCAGGATCTCTGTACGCGCCTTCACTTCGTGTCGGCCGACCTCACGAACGCGGACGACTACAAGGCGATCGGCGAACGCTTGACGGACATCGAGCGCGCCTGTCCGCCCGACGAGCGCAATCGGCTTTTCTATCTCGCCGTTCCGCCGAGTGTGTTCGAGCCGATCGTCACCAACCTTTCCAAGAGCGGCCTCGCGCCGCGGACGCGCACTCCCGAGGAACGTCCGTGGGCGCGCATCGTCGTCGAGAAGCCGTTTGGTCGCAACCTCGAGTCGGCGCAGCGCTTGAACGCGCTCCTCTTGAGCATGTTCGCCGAACACCAGACGTACCGCATCGATCATTATCTGGGCAAGGAGACGGTGCAGAACGTCCTCGTGCTGCGCTTCGCGAATTCGATCTTCGAGCCGATCTGGAATCGCCAGTGGATTCATCACGTGCAGATCACGGCGGCGGAGACGGTCGGCGTCGAGGAGCGCGGCAAGTACTACGAGGAAGCCGGTGTCGTACGCGACATGTTCCAGAACCATTTGCTTCAGCTGCTCTCGCTCACGGCGATGGAGCCGCCGGCCCAGATGTCCGCGAATTCGGTGCGCGACGAAAAAGTGAAAGTGCTTCGCTCGGTGCGCTGGATGACGCCGGAGACCATTCCCGACAACGCGGTGCGGGCGCAGTACACCGCCGGAGCGATGGGCGGGAAGCAGGTGCCGGGGTACCGAGAGGAAAAGGACGTCGCGCCGGATTCCAGCGTCCCCACGTTCGCGGCGGTGCGCGTCTTCGTGGATAACTGGCGGTGGAACGGCGTTCCGTTTTATCTGCGATCGGGCAAGCGCATGTCGAAGAGAGCGTCGGAGATCGCGGTGCAGTTCCGCTCGCCGCCGCATCTCATGTTCGGGCACCTGACGCGCGAGGCGATGCGGCCGAACACGCTCGTTATGCGGGTGCAACCAAATGAGGGTGTGGCGCTCAACTTCGAAGTGAAGGTTCCCGGCGCCGCGGTCGCGCTCACGTCGAACATCGAGATCGCACCGGTGGACATGGAGTTCGATTACGCGAGCGCGTTCGGCGAGATTAGCGCCCCGGCCTACGAGACGCTCCTTCTCGATGTCATGATCGGCGAAGCGACGCTGTTTACGCGGAGCGACGAGGTCGAAGCCGCTTGGCGCGTCATCGATCCGCTCATCCGGTACTGGGAAACCCACAAGCCAAAGCGCATGCCGGGATACGCCGCCGGCAGCTGGGGGCCGCGCGAAGCGGATGAGCTGATCGAAGAAGATGGAGTGGAGTGGCGCGAGCCTTAATGAGCGAGAGTCGCGACTCCTCCCTCCGTACGGGGAAGAAGAAGACGGGTCGGCGCGCTAGAGAGAAAAGTGGAATCCGAGTCCCGTGAAGTGCGACTTGCTGCGCAGGAACTGGCCGTATGGCGACGGCCCGTCGTAATACTCGGCGTATAGTCCCCAGCGTCGCCCGTTCACGGCGCCCTCTCTTGGGCGACTGACCTCGAAGCCGGCGCGCGCGCTGACCCCGGTACGCCAGGTAGTGTCGTTGACGCTCTTGACGTCGACCGCGGCGACGAGACGAACGAGACCCACGGTGCCGAAGCTCGTCTCGGCGCGCGGGCGAAGCTCGACGCCGCCGTGGATCAGCCGATCGGGCAGGTCGGACGGATCACGAATGAAAAAGTATTCGCCGCCGCCGTACGCGCGCAGGGGTCCGAGATCGACCGATAAGAGTCCGTCGAGCGATTCGAAGGAGAGGTTCTGGCGATCCGGATGATCCGGACGCAGGAGCAGCTCGTCGCCGAGGTGGGAGCTTTGGTGGTAGACGCGAAACCGTCCGGAGAGGAAGTTGGCGCGAAACGTCAGCGGCAGCGCAATGAGATAGTCGGCGTTCAACAAATCGTACGACGCTGAACCGACGTCGAATTGCGCGAACACGCCGCCCGACGCTCCCAGTTGGATCGCGTTGTCGGTATTCGCGCTCCCGCTCCGGAAGAACGCGAACTCGTCGGCGATCCCCACCGCGCCAAGGTCATGCGCGACGTCGGCGAGCTTGCCGCGCTGGTAACTCACGAACGAGTGCATGCCCTTGGGGTCGGCGAGCAGCGGGCAGAACACATCGCCGCGGGGGAGCGGCGCCCATCCCCCGCGGTCCGACGAAGAGACGACGGCGCCACAGCGCGCCGCGTACGACTGCGTGGTGTCCTGAGCCGCCGCGAACACCGGTACCACGATTGCCGCGGCGATTGTGATGAGCTGTCTCATGTCAGCGCTCCCCTCGTCCTTCGAAGTCTATGAACCCGCGGTTTGGGTCGGCTCCCACCAGCTTCACACGCACCCGGTCGCCGACGTCGAACCCCTCGTGTTGCCGCACGACCATCCCTTCGGCGGGCGGTCGGATCGTTCGAACGAACGTTCCTTTGTCGTTCGCACCGGTGACGATCGCGTCGAACGTCTCACCGATGCGATCGCGCAGCAGCAGCGCCGCGGCGGTCTTTCGGATGGTGCGCTCGACCTTGTTCTCCGCATCTTCGCGCTCGGTACAGCGCGCCGCAACCGACGCCAGCTCCTCGTTCGAGTACGGCGCGGGTTGATCGGCGAGAGCGGCCTTCACGAGGCGCTGCGTGACCAGATCGGCGTAACGCCGGTTCGGGGCGGTGGCATGAGAGTAGTCGTGCGTAGCGAGCCCAAAGTGTCCGCCGGGATCCTTCCCGGGCAAGTCGAGGGCGTAGATGCCGGGCCCCATGAGCTTCACGATCGAGAGCGAGAGATCCGGAAAGCGTTCGGGGTCGGCGGCGCGTCTCTCGGCGAGGAAGTTGGCGAGCGCGAGCGAATCGGGCGCGTCGGGGAGCGTCGTGCCGTAGCGCTTCGCCAGCTCCACGATGCGACCCCACCGCTCCGGCTCGCGCACGACGCGACGGATCCCGGAGCGGCCACGCGCCTCGAGGAATTTCGCGATCGCCACGTTGCTGGCGATCATGAAATCCTCGATCAGATCGCGCGCCTGGTTCTTGTGCACGACGGCGAGATCGACGATGCGGCCGTCCTTGGTCACGGGCGTCGCCTCGATCGTTTCCAGCTCGAGCGCACCGTTGCGGAGCCGCTCGGCTTTCAACCGCTGCGCGGCGTCTCGCTGGAGCTTGAGCTGATTCGACAACGCCGCGTTCCCGTTGACCTTGTCCGGGACGTTCCCTCCGCCGAGCCATTCGCCCACCGAGTCGTAGGCGAGCTTGGCGTAGTTGTGGACCATGGCGCGGTAGACGTCGAACGAGGCGACGTCACCATTCCGATCGACAACCGTCTCGATCGCGATCGCCAGACGGTCGGCGTTCTCATTGAGCGACGTCAGATCGGTCGACAGCTTCTCGGGGAGCATCGGGAAGACGTCGATGCCCGTGTAGACCGAGGTGCAATTGGCGAGGGCGTGCTGGTCGAGCGGCGAGCCTTTCGGGACGAGCGAGTCCACGTCGGCGATGCCGACGATCATCTTGATCGAGCCGTCGGGAAGCGCTTCGGCGACCTCGACCTGATCGAGGTCACGGGATTCGGTGTTGTCGATCGATGACCAGGGCAGCTGGCGGAGATCGCGAACGCCGGCCGGCGTCGGCGCGGGAGCTGTCAGGGCGTCGAGCTGCTTGTGCGCTGCAGCGTCGATATCCGGCTCGAACTGGGCGGCGAGGAGAATGCGCCGCGCCGCCGCATGGAGGTCGAAGTGGCCGTTCTGACTTTCGTGATTGTGGCTCATGTCGCCCGGTGAGGGTGCGGTGGAAGCTACAATATCCGCTCCCCTTCCGGCCGGGGGCGCGGAGCATCAATCATTCTTTATGCCGCCCTGCCACACCGTTCCGTTCATGCGACCGGGTATCGTCGTCGACGCGCGGGTCGAGGAAAACGCCGCCGAGCTCTCCGCCCACTCGATCGCTGATGCCGCCGCCGAGCGGTGCGACTACTGCGGATCGGTGAAGCTCGAGTGGCGGAAGTGCAAGTTGATCTGCGCTGACTGCCGGCAGATCAACAAGAGCTGCGCGGATCTGTGATGACGTAAGGGGGGCGTTATGCACGGCTTCAACTTTACCGAGCGCGTTCGGAAGGTCCTTGCCCTGGCGCGCGAGGAGTCAGCGAATCTGCGGCACGAGTATGTGGGGACGGAACACATCCTCCTCGGCCTGATCGATGAAGGCGAAGGGGTCGCCGCCACCGTCTTGGAGAATCTGGACGTCGATCTGGATGATTTGAAATTCGGCCTCGAGCAGGTTGTCCGGCGAGGAGATCCAGGACGGACCACCGGACCCGATCTGCCGTATACATCGCGCGCGAAGAAGGTGCTCGAGTTGTCGATGCATCACGCGCGGGAGTTGAATCACAGCTACGTGGGAACGGAACACCTCCTGCTCGGCTTGATCGCCGAGCAAAAAGGGATCGCGGCGCAGGTGCTGATCGATAAGGGCGTGACGCTCGACGCGGCCACCGCGGAGGTCTTGAGGATTCTCGGCACAGAAGTGCAGACGCGCCCACCCGAGGGGGCAATCGCTCCGGGCGGGATCGTACGCAAATCGGTGACAGTCCGGAGCGAACCACCGACCGAGCTTCTCGTGAAGCTCATCGGCGCCGCCGAGTCCGTTGCGACAGAATATTCGTCGGCGTCCGCGACCCCGGTTCACGCGGCCATCGCATTGCTTCGCCGCGGCGAGGGCTTCGCCATCGCGATTCTCGACCAACTACACTGCGATCGCGAGAAGACGCTTCACGCGCTCGATGCGATCGCGCGGAAGGGGGAGCACACAGCCGCCGCCGAAAAAGGCGCCGCGCTCGACGACAGCCTCGTCGAGTTCCTGCGCGAGATGTATCAGCCCTGGAAGGTGGGACTCGGAACGTTGGATTTGCTGCTGTTCGTCCTCGGCAAGAGCTCGGAGGTCGCCGCTGTCTTCGCCGAACAGGGCATCAAGGCCGGACAGGTCCTCGAGGAGGGCCGGCGCTTCAGCGGCTGAGCGACGCCTGCTCTAGTCGAAATCGAGCGCCAGATCCATCGACGGCGCCGAGTGCGTGAGCGCGCCGACTGAGATCCAGTCCACTCCCGTCTCGGCGATACGCTTCACACTCGACAGATTCACGCCGCCCGATGCTTCGAGAATCGCGCGGCCGTTCACCAGCCGCACGCATTCGTGCATGAGATCCGGAGTCATGTTGTCGAGGAGGATGACGTCGGCGCCCGCCTCCACCGCTCGTTCGACTTGCTCCGGTCGGTCGCACTCGACCTCGATCTTCACCCCCGGCGACGCGATCGCACGTGCGCGGGAAACGGCCATTGCGATGTCACCGTCGACCGCGGCAAGATGGTTGTCTTTGATCAAGACACCGGTCGACAGATTCATACGGTGATTGGTGCCGCCGCCGGCGCGCACCGCGTACTTCTCGAGCGTGCGCCAGCCAGGGGTCGTCTTTCGCGTATCGAGAATCTTGGCCTTCGTCCCTTTGACCGCGTCGACGTAGCGCGCGGTGAGCGTGGCGATTCCTGAAAGCCGCTGGAGATAGTTGAGCGCGACGCGCTCGGCGGAAAGCAGCCCGCGGGCGTGGCCGGTGACGAAGAGCACCGGCTCGCCGGCGCGGACGCGACTGCCGTCCTCGCGATCGACGCGGATCGACACCTTGGGATCGAGCAGCCGAAAAGCCTCGAGCGCGAGCGGGATGCCGCAGACGACGCCGTTCTCGCGGGCCATGAGCGTACCCCGCGAACGGCGATCGGAGACGACGGTGGCGATCGTCGTCACGTCGTCGAACGCGCCGTCTTCGTCGAGCGCCGAGCGGACCGATTCGCTCAGCACCTCGTGTTTGAGCGGGAAGCGAAGAATGCCTGGACCGTTGACCGCCGGAACGGAGAGGGGCGTGATCGTACGCGGCACCGACCGGCGTTCGCGCGGCTGCTCGGACATTTCCATCGGCTTTCTCCCCCTCTCGTTACTCCCCTGGATCTACGCCTTCCGGGACCGGTGACAAGGGCTGCTTCGCGCCGCCACCGATGCTGACCATGCGCTCGATCGCGCGACGTGCTTTATCGGCGATATCCGCGGGAACGGTAATACGATGTTGGTCGTACAGCAGGGCGTCGCGGACCTTGGGGAGCGTGGTGACCTTCATGTAGGCGCACGACGCACGCTCGTTCGCGGCGAAGAAGCGCTTGCTCGGATTCTCGCGCCGCAGTCGGTGCAAGATTCCGACCTCCGTGGCGACGATGAACTCATTCGCGCCGGACAGGGCCGGTCGCTTGATCATCCCCTCGGTAGAGAGGATCTGGACGCCGTGCGGATCGACGTCGCCGGCCGACATCGCCTCGAGCACGCTGGTCGAGCAGCCACATTCGGGGTGGATCAGGAATTCGGCTTCGGGATGCAGCGTGCGCTGCAAGCGAATGTTCTCGGGGTCGATGCCCGCGTGCACATGGCACTCCCCCATCCAGACGTGGATGTTCTGCCGTCCGGTCATGCGCCGGACGTGCGCGCCCAAGAACATATCCGGGAGGAAAAGGATCTCCTTGTCGGAGGGAATGGAGTTCACGACCTCCACGGCGTTTCCCGAAGTGCAACAGTAGTCGCTCTCCGCTTTGACCTCGGCCGTCGTATTCACATACGAGACGACGACCGCGCCCGGGTGCTCGGCTTTCCATTTTCGCAGACCGTCGGCATCGATCGTCGAGGCGAGGGAGCAGCCGGCCGCCATATCGGGGAGCAAGACGGTCTTCGTGGGCGAGAGAATCGCCGCCGTCTCGGCCATGAAGTGGACGCCGCAGAAGACGATGACTTCCGCGCCCGTCTTCGCGGCCTCGCGAGATAGGCCGAGCGAGTCGCCGACGAAATCCGCTACATCCTGAACCTCGGCCCGTTCGTAGTTGTGGGCGAGGACGACAGCGTTGCGGTCGCGAGCGAGGTCTTTTATCTCAGCCTGGAGCTCGGCGGTCTGATCAATGGAGACAGCCATGCTCGCAAGATAACGCCCCGAAGGGAAGGCTAGGGCAGGCTGACGTAATGGCCGAGGAAGCTTCTCGCGGTTGGCGTGTCGAGGCGATAATCGACGTTCGTCGCGCGACAATTCGCGTCGCCGGTCACGGTAGTCGCGGCGATGACGAGCGTGCCGTTTACCGAGATGAAGTTCGGCCCGCCCGAATCGCCGTAGCAGGTGCCGCCGTCGCCCTTCGCCGGATTCTGCGACAAGCGAATGTAGCCGGGGCCGAGTGAGTTGAAGCTCGAGATCGCGTACTGCCGCGGCTCCGGATTGTAGTCGAGGAAGAACGGAGTTCCTCCGCCAACCACCCGCGCAAAAATGCCGTAGCCGACCGCGGTGAATGGCATCGACTGGATTTTGTGCGCGGCCTGGAGCTCGTCGAGCAGATTGAGCGTCGGAAGATGCGCCACTGGAATCCCAGCTTGCGTGGGAAGGATCACGACACCCAAGTCTGCCCCGTCGCTCTGTCGCTGATTGTAGTCGGGATGCGTCGCGATGGATGTCGCGAGGACGAAACCGGACTGCCCGTTCGTGAGATCGCCCCACGGGATGGGATTCGCGAAGCTGACGCCGATGGCGAAATCGGCACCCGGTAGGCTCTGGACATACGACGTGCAGTGGCCGGCCGTGAGGAAGACGGTCGGCGCGATCAGCGTCCCTGAGCACTCGGGAAAGAGCTGGCCGTCCCTCTTCCGTTTGACGATCAGCGCGCCGACGTTGGCGTACGTGTTCGTCAGATCGAACGCACCGTTGACGATGAGGGAGGGTTCGCCAGGCGCGATCGAGCGAACGGGTGTCGAGTCGGGCGCGCAGGCGGCGGCGCCGAAAAGGCAGGAGGCAAGGAGGAGCAAAGAGCGGCGCATGAAAGTCCCCAAGGTCGGGCGAGCATCGAGAATGGGTTACGGGGTTCTCGATGTCCAGGCGGACGATTCTGCCGCCTAGAGCTCGATATGTCGCCCCTTCCAAGTTCGCTTCGCGCGCGGATAATCGGCCCGATAGTGCCCCCCCCGCGACTCTTTCCGTAACAGCGCCGCCTCGACGACCAAGTGGGCTGTCTGCAGCATGTTCAGCTCTTCCGTCGCACCGGCCGGCAAGCGGCGTCCGATGTCGGCCAGCTTTTCCAGCGCGGTGCGAAGGCCACGCGCCGTACGCGCGATACCCGCGTTGTCCCACATCACCGCACGAATCTCGTCGGCCGCGACTTGCGCCGCGCCGCGGTCGGCGAGCGGGGGGACTCGCCATTTTGGGATCGCCGGCGCCTTGCCAACCTCGTTCACCGACGAAAGGTCGCGCGCCACGCGCTCGGCGAAGACCAGCCCTTCGAGCAACGAGTTCGACGCCAGCCGGTTCGCGCCGTGCACTCCGGTTCGCGCGAGCTCACCCACCGCGTACAACCGGGCGGCGCTCGCCCGCCCACGCAGATCCGTCACGACGCCGCCCATCATGTAGTGCGCGGCCGGCGTGACGGGAATGAGATCCGACCGCGGATCGATGCCGCGCGCCTTGCAAAGCGAGAAGATTCCGGGGAATCGCTCGGCGAATCGCTCGCCGAGCTTTCGCGCGTCGAGAAAGACGGGCCCTTTCTTCTGCTCACGGAAGATGGCGCGCGCCACGACGTCGCGCGGCGCCAGCTCGGCGAGTCGGTGGCGGCCTTTCATGAAACGCACGCCTTGCGCGTTGACGAGAATCGCCCCTTCGCCGCGGACCGCCTCGGAGATGAGCGCGAGCGGATTCTCGCGCGTGTCGAGCGCCGTGGGATGGAATTGGACGAATTCCATGTCGGCGAGCGTGACGCCGGCCCGGTGCGCGATGGCGAAGCCGTCACCCGTCGCGACGACCGGATTGGTCGTATAGCGGTAGATCTGGCCGCAGCCGCCGGTGGCGAGCACCGTCGCGTCGGCAACGATCTCCATCGCTTTGCCGGCGATGCTGGCGCGCACGCCGTAGCACGTGCCGCGACGAACGATGAGATCGAGCACGCGCGCTTTTTCGAGAACTCGAATGCGCTTCGTCTCGCGCACGCGAGCGACGAGGGTCCGCGCCACTTCGGCGCCCGTTTGGTCCCCGTGCGCGTGTACGATGCGATTTTTCGAGTGCGCCGCCTCGCGCCCGAGCGACAAGCGACCCTTGGGATCGAGATCGAAGTCGGCGCCCGCGGTTTGCAGCTCCCGAACACGTGCCGGGCCTTCTTCGACGAGCACTTGCACGGCCGCCGCGTCGCAGAGCGCCGCGCCGGCGGCCAGCGTGTCCTGGCGATGCAGCGCCGGCGAGTCTCCCGCGCCGAGCGCCGCCGCGATGCCCCCCTGAGCGTACGCGGTCGCGCTGTCGAACAGCGAGCGTTTGGTGAGCAGCATGACGTCGCCGTGCTCCGACGCCCGCCACGCGGTGTGCAAGCCGGCGACGCCGCTGCCGACGACAAGAAAACGAGTGCGAACACGCTCCGTCATCGGAGGGAAAGCTAATCCCCTTGCTCCACCCTCTCTCGGCGACGATTGTTCCGCATGCGCAAGCTGACGATCGTCGTGGGCGTGCTCCTCGCGGTGCACGTCGCGCTCCTTTTTGTGCGCCCGTCGGGGTCGGCCCAGGCGGCAGCCGGGCTCGATCATGGCGTCAACGTCGGGATCGTACTCGATATCGGAGGCCTCGGCGACAAGTCATTCAATGACGGCGCGTACAAGGGCGCCATGCGCGCCGAGAAAGAGTTGGGCGCGCACATCCGGCTGGTCGAGCCGGGGGAGGAGTCCGACCGCGAGTCCGGCCTGCGCTTGTTGGCAGCCGAACACATGGACCTCGTGATCGGCGTCGGATTCATCTTCACCGACGACGTCACGCAACTCGCCAAGGAATACCCCAACATCAACTTCGCCGTCGTCGACTACGCGATCTCGACCGACAAGGCGGGCAACCCGATCCCGCCGCCGCCCAACGTCGCCGCACTCAAGTTCAAGGAAGAGGAAGGCTCGTTTCTCGTCGGCGCCTTGGCGGCGCTCGTCTCACAGTCGAAGAAGGTTGGCTTCGTCGGCGGAATGGACGTTCCGCTCATCCAGAAGTTCGAGGCAGGGTTCAAGGCCGGCGTGAAATCGGTGTGCCCGAACTGCGGCGTGATCTCGCAGTACGCCGGCGTCACGCCGATCGCATTTCGCAATCCGGGAAAGGGGAAGGAGCTCGCGCTCAATCAGTATCAGCAGGGCGTCGACGTCATCTACCACGCGTCGGGATCGACCGGCCTCGGCGTGTTCGAGGCGGCGCGACAGACCGGCAAGTACGCGATCGGCGTCGACGCGGATCAATACGGCGAAGCGCCGGGCCGCGTGCTGACGTCGATGGTCAAGGGCATCGACGTCGCCGTGTTCGACATGATCAAGCGCGCGCGCGACAAGACCTTTTCCGGCGGAATCTTTACGTACGGCCTGGCGCAGAGCGGCGTCGGCTACGTCTACGATGAACACAATCGAGCGCTCATCCCCGACAGCGTCCGCGCTCGCGTCGAACAGCTGAAGACGGACATCATCGCGGGAAAGATTCCCGTGCCCAGCACGAGATGAGCATCGTGGAATCCTCCGCGTCGGCGCCGCTCGCCATCCGTCTCGCCGACATCTATAAATCCTTCGGTCCGGTAAACGCGAATCGCGGCGCGTCGATCCAAGTCGCGTGCGGCGAGATTCACGCGCTCGTCGGCGAGAATGGCGCGGGCAAATCGACGTTGATGCGCATCCTCGGCGGCATGTACGCGCCGGACTCGGGAACAATGGAAGTGAACGGCCGCGACGTCACGGGTTGGACGACCGCGCAGGCGATCGACGCCGGCGTCGGCATGGTCCACCAGCATTTCATGCTCGTCCCGACGCTCACCGTCGCCGAGAACATGATGCTCGGCCGCGAGCCGACGTCCGGTGGGCAGATCGACAGCGGGCGCGTCGTGGGTGAGGTCACGGAGTTGAGCAGGCGTACCGGGCTCGCCGTCCATCCGGAGCGCAAGGTCGCCGATCTGTCGGTGGGTGAAGCGCAGCGCGTTGAAATTCTGAAGACGCTCTACCGCGGCGCGAAGATCCTGATTCTCGACGAGCCGACGGCGGTGTTATCACCGCCGGAGATCGACGAGCTGTGGCGGGTGTTGCGTGGAATGCGCGAGCGGGGCGAGACGATCGTACTCATCACGCACAAGCTCGACGAAGTGATGGAGATCTCCGACACGATCACGGTGATGCGACAGGGGCAAACGATCGCCCAGCTCACGACGCGGGAGACGACGCCCGCCGCGATCGCCAAGGCGATGGTCGGACGCGACGTCCAGCTGGCGATGCACTACGCCGAGACCGCGCGGCCACGCGCGGATCTCCCGTCGGCGCCGCTCCTCGATGTCCGCGATCTCGTCGTCGATGGTCCGCGGCGCGCGAGTGCCGTGAACGGCGTCAGCTTCGCCATCGCGCCCGGCGAAATTCTCGGGATCGCGGGCGTCGAGGGCAACGGACAGACGGAGCTCCTCGACGCGTTGGCCGGACTTCGTCCGGTGCGGGCGGGAACGATCACCGTCGCGCGACGCGACATCACGCGGCTCCCGGTGAAATCGCGCGGCGACGCGGGCCTGTCGCACATTCCCGAAGATCGCCATGCGCGCGGTCTCATTCTCGATTACACCATCGCCGAGAATCTCATTCTTGGTCAGCAGCATCGGTTCACGACCGGCGTTCGCCTCGACAATGACGCAATCACCGACAACGCCCGCCGGCAGATAGAAGCGTTCGACATTCGCCCCGCGGTGCCGAGCGTTCCCGCGCGCGCGCTGTCGGGCGGGAACCAGCAGAAGATCGTGATCGCGCGCGAGATGAGTCGTGCGTTCCAGGTGCTGCTCGCCGCCCAGCCGACGCGCGGCGTCGACGTGGGCGCGATCGAGTTCATTCACGCGCGACTGCGCGAAGCACGCGACGCCGGCAAGGCGATCCTGCTCGTCAGCGCCGATCTCGCCGAGGTACTCGCGTTGTCCGATCGCATCGCCGTGATGTACGGCGGCAAGTTCGTCGTGGTGCTCGACCGGCGCGACGCGAGCGAAGGAGTGCTCGGACCATATATGACGGGCGCGGAGCACGCGGCGTGAAACGCACCGTCGAAGAGGCCGTCCTACCCGCGCTCGTCGCGCTGCTCGTCGCGGCGGTCGTCGGCGACGTGCTGATCCTCAGCTTCGGACAGAATCCCGGCAGCGTGTATCGTCTGCTGATCGACGGAACGTGGGGCAACGCGTACGGATTTGGACAAGTGCTCTACAAGACGACGACGCTCACGTTCACCGGCCTCGCCGTCGCGGTCGGTCTCCGCGCAGGACTGTTCAACATCGGCGCGGAAAGCCAGCTCGCCGCGGGCGGCTTTCTCGCCGCGCTCGTCGGCCTGGTTCTGCCAATGGGACTTCCGGCGCTGGTGACGCTGCCGGCCTTCCTCGTCGCGGCGGCCGCCGGCGGCGCGTTCGTTGGTGGCATCCCCGGCGTGCTCAAAGCACGGTTCGGAGCGCACGAAGTGATCACCACGATCATGCTCAACTTCATCGTGTTGGCGCTGCTCAACTATCTCACGGCGGCGCATCTCAAAGTCGAAGGCACGCTGCACACCACGGAGATTCACGCCGGCGCGCTGCCGCGGTTGTCGAGCATGATCGACGCCTTTCATGGATCGGCGGCGAACGTCGTGCTCTTGCTCGCCTTCGTCACCGCGGCGGCGGTCGCGTGGTTCCTTTTCCGCACGCGCCGTGGTTTCGAGCTGCGCGCGACCGGCTTGCAACCCGCCGCCGCCGAATACGGCGGGGTGAACGTCGGCGGGGTGTGGTGGCGAACGATGGCGCTCTCGGGAGCGTTAGCCGGCATTGGCGGATTGAACTACGTGCTCGGCTATAAGCATTACTACGAGGAGTCGTTCGCATCGGGCGCCGGGTTTCTCGGCATTGCCGTCGCGATCGTCGGACGGAATCATCCGGTCGGCGTCGTGCTGGCAGCGTTCGTTTTCGCCACGATGTCCCAGGGCGGCCTCGCCGTGAACGCCGTCGTCCCGAAGCAGATCGTCGACGTCCTACAGGCGGTGGTCATCATCGCGGTGGCGGCGTCCGTCCCTGAAGTGCGGCGGCTCGCGAGGAGAACGGCGTGATCGTACTCGCCTTCCTCGCGCAGACGCTGCGCATCGCGATTCCATATCTGTTCGCGGCGAGCGGCGGCGTCATCTCGGAGCGCTCGGGTTTGATCGGACTTGGGCTCGAGGGATACATGCTCGGCGGCGCGTTCTGCGGCGCGGTGGCGAGCTACTACAGTGGAAGTCCCTGGGTCGGACTCCTCGGCGCGATCGCCGGCGGCGCGGCGTTGGCCCTCCTGTATGCGGTGACGGCCATTCGCTTCCGCGCCGATCAGGTGGTCGTGGGCATCGCCGTCAACCTGCTCGTCACCGGCGCGACGCGCTTCTTCCTCCGGCTGGCCTTCCACAGCTCGGCGAATTCGCCGCGCGTGCCCGGGTTCGGCGCGGAGCAGTCTGGTACCGGATTGGCCGCGCTGGCGAGCAATCCGCTCATATGGCTCGGCATCATCGCGGTCGGGGTCATGGCGTGGCTGATCTATCGCACGCCATACGGGCTGCGTGTGCGGGCCGCGGGCGAGCATCCAGAGGCCGCGCTTTCGGTGGGCGTCCCAGTCGATCGCGTGCGGTATGTCGCCGCGGCCCTCTCCGGAATGCTGGCCGCGTTGGGCGGAGCCTATCTCGCACTCGACCAGCATCAGTTCAGCGCCGAGATGACGGCGGGGCGCGGCTTTATCGCGTTGGCGGCCACGATCTTTGGCCGGTGGGATCCATTTCGCGCCGCGTTAGCCTGCCTCTTCTTTGCTGCCGCGGAAACACTGCAGATTCAACTCCAGGGCGCGCAGATAATTCCATCGCAGTTCGTGGAGATGATACCGTACGCTTTGACGATCGTCGCCCTGGCTGGAGTGGTCGGACGGGCGATTCCGCCGGCGGCCCTCGGCAAACCGGCCGCCGAGTAGGCGAGATTTAGAACTCGGCCCGACTTCCCCCCCTTCTTCCCCTCCTCGTGTCAGCAGCTCCAGTAACCGGGCGAAAGACGGATATCGCTAAGCTGATCGTCCTGATGATCACGGCGTTCATCGACATGGTCGGAACGCTGATGATCATTCCGCTCATGCCGTTCTATGCAAAGGCGTTCGGAGCGAATGGGCTGGTCGTCGGCCTGCTCGTGTCGTCCTTCGCGATCGCGCAGTTGCTGAGTGCTCCGGCCTGGGGCCGTTTCTCCGACCGATATGGCCGGCGGCCGGCGCTCGTCGTCGGGATGATGGCGTCGGCGATCGCCTACGTGATCTTCGCCTACTCGAACTCGTTGTGGTTGCTTTTCCTGTCGCGTTTCGTGCAAGGCTCCGGCGGCGGGACGGTCGGCGTCATTCAGGCGTACGTCGCCGACGCGGTCGAGCCGAGTCAGCGCGCGAAGGGGCTGGGCTGGCTCTCGGCGGCGACGAACGCCGGTGTCGCGCTCGGCCCAGTGATCGGATCGCAGATGCTTCACTTCGGCAAGCACGCCCCGGGCTTGGCGGCCGCGGCGCTCTGCGTGCTCAACAGTATGTTCGCGCTCCGCTATCTGGTTGAATCGCGCGACATGGTAGAAGCGCGGTCGAGTGTCCATAAACCTGGGCGTTCGCGCGCGGCGATCGTGCGCGTGATCACGCACTCGAACGAGCCGGCGCCTCGATTGATCTGGATCTACGCGATCGGCATTGGGGCATTTCAGGGACTGAACGCCATCCTCGCGCTCTTTCTCGCCGCGCGGTTCGGCGTGACGTCCGGTACGATCGGCTATTTCTACACGTACATCGGCGTTATCTCGGTGCTGACGCGGGCGTTGATATTGGGTTGGGCGGTGGATCGGTTTGGTGAAGCGCGGCTGTCGCGTCTCGGACAAACTCTCTTGGCCACTGGCTTGGCGACCTTGCCGTTCATCCATCCGCTGGCGGACCCGGCGGGGTTGGCCGCGAAGTTGGGTGGGCTGCTGCCTGTCTCGGCCGTGGCCTATCTGCCGTACTTGCCTCTCGCCCTCGCCGTGGCGCTCCTCCCGCTCGGAACGGCTTTCACTTTCCCCTGCGTGACGGCACTGCTATCGCGGGTAATTCCGAGTTCCGAGCGTGGGTTGTACATGGGAGTGCAACAGACATTCGGCGGAACCGCACGAGTGCTTTTCCCGATCGCCGCCGGGTTCGCGTTCGACCGGTTTCAGGAGTTGCCGTTCCTCGTCTCGGCTGGTCTTGTGGCAGGCACGATCCTGTTGGGCTTGGGTATGGAAGAGTACACACGTCCGAAGCGCGAACCCGAGGCCGCTCCCGCGGCTTAGTCATTCGATGCTCGGCCATTCATGGGTCTCGGGGGGAGAGCAGGAATGATCATGGTTCGTAACGCGAGGTGGTTCGCCGCTGCGCTCGCTATTTTCGCGGCGGCGTGCGGCGGCTCGACGGATCCGGGCGGATCCGGGAACGGCGCGTCGCAAATTCAGATCGTCAGCGGCAACGGACAGGTTCAGCTCGTCGGCCAGGCGCTGGCCTCGCCGCTCGTCGTCAAAGTCGTCAATAGCTCCGGCAACCCGGTGCAGGGCGCGACGGTGACGTTCAGCGTCGCCAGCGGCTCGGCGACGCTGTCCCCAACCTCGGCGACGACCGATGCGACCGGCCAGGCAAAGACAACCGTTACGCTTGGCTCGTCACCGGGCAACGTTCAGATCAATGCGAGCGTCGGCGGCACATCGCTGGTCGTCGCGTTCGTCGTGACCGCGGGGACGAGTAGCTCGGCGAAGGCCTGCACCGGTACGACGCCGGTGGCGATGGCACTCGGTCAGATCAACGCCGGAGTGAGCGGCAGCGGCATCTGCCTGAGCGGCGGCACCAGCGGCGCCGACTTCGCGATCATCGCCTTCCATGCGAACCCCGATAGCTCGGCGATCGCCTCGGTCAACCTCACATCGCAGAACGCCGTCGCGCTTACGACAGCCGACGTCGCCCCCGCCTTCAATGTGCTGACGACCGGTGGGTCGTTCGCACGCTCGCGACTCAATCCACTTCAGGTCGCGTTCGACATGAACCTCCGCCGGTCCGCGCAGCGAGAGCTCGGGCCCAAGATGGCGGCAGCGCGTTTGTGGATGAAGAGCCACGCGTCCTTCAACGCGGTGCCGACCGGGGCGCTCAGCCTCAATCAGGTCATCACGCTCAACGCGAACGGGAACCAGCCGGCGTGCAGTAATCCCATCAACATTGGCGGCAGAGTCGCCGCTATCGGGCAGACGGCTTATATCATCGCCGACACGGCCAATCCCGCCGGCGGCTTCACCGACGCCGAGTATCAGTCGTTCGCCACGACATTCGACACGTTGGTGAATCCGGTCGACGTCCAGAACTTCGGCGCGCCGTCGGACATCGACAAGAATGGCAAGATCATCATCCTGTTCACGAAGGAAGTGAACAAGCTCACGCCGAAGGGCTCGAATGGCGTTGTGGCGGGATTCTTCTACGAGCGTGACCTGTTCCCGACGGTCGGCAACGGAGACCTCGAGGGTTGCGCGTCGAGCAACGTGGCAGAGATGTACTACGCGCTGGTGCCCGATCCAACCGGCATCTACAGCGACAAGCGCTCGAAGACGGACGTCCTCGACTTCACGAACAGCACGCTGGCGCACGAGTACCAGCATCTGATCAACGCCGGCCGCCGTCTCTACGTGAACAACGCGCCGACGTTCGAGGACACTTGGCTGAACGAGGGCTTGAGCCACATCGCCGAGGAGCTGCTCTACTTCAAGGCAACCAAGCTGGCACCACGGCAAAACCTCGATGTCAACGCAGTGATTGCGGCGGGTTCTGACGCGTTCAGCGAGTTCCAAGGCGGCAACATCGGCCGCCTCGAGGAATTCCTCGCCCGACCGTCGACGACCTCGGTGTACGGCGGCGACGATGAGCTGCAGACGCGCGGCGCGACCTGGGAGCTGCTTCGCTACCTGGCGGACCACAAGGGTTCGTCGGATGGCGACACCTGGATGCAGCTCGTGAACAGCACGTCGCACGGCCAGGACAACCTGCGACGGGTGTTCGGCTCGAACTACATGACGCAGATCCGTAACTGGGCGATCTCGGTGTTCACCGACGACCTCACCGCGGTCAGCGACAACAACTTCCTCCAGCCGAGCTGGAACATGCGCAGCATCTTCCCGCGTCTGCTCGACGAGTCGACGGGGAGAGCGCTCGGCAAATATCCGCTCGCGGTCGTGCCCCTCTCAGACGCGGCGCCAGCGAATTTGTCGATCGTTGCGGGAGGCGAAGCGTACGTCCGCTTCACGGTGCCGGGAGGAACCTCCGGTTCGATCGATTGGGCGTCGGGAGGGCTGCCGGTCAGTCCTTTGGTACAGTTCACGGTGGTGCGCACGAGATAGGCGAACTGCTTGGACGGCGGGTGAGCCCGAAAAACCGGGAAAGCCCGTTTCGGGCTTTCCCGCCGTCTCGGTCTTCAGGTCTTGCTCTTCGCCTCCGCCGTCGGCTCACTCGCCAAGACTGCTTTCGCAATCTCGACCATCGGCACCGAGCGATCCTGACTGGTGCGTTGGAGAATGCGATACGCTTCTTGCTCCGACGACCCGGTGCGCCGCATGAGGATTCCTTTGGCGCGTTCGATGGTCTTCCGGTTCTCGAGCGCTTGTTTCGCCGACTCGGCATCCTTTCGCGCCGCGAGCAGCTCTTTGGCGCGGGTGGCGGCGAGACGGATCGTGGAGTCGAGGACTCGCGGCGGAGCCGGCTTGGGGAGGAAGGCAATCGCCGCGGTGGCGGCCACGTCGCGATCCGTGAGCGTCAACGTCTGATCGCCGCTGAACAGCACCACGGCGACGCCGGGAATGCTCTGCGTGATCAGCTCGGCGGCTTCGATGCCGGAACCGTCGGGCATGTGGACGTCGAGCAGAACGACATCGGGCGCCACGTCCTTCGCCCGCTCGAATGCCTCGCGGCCCGTCGACACCTCGGCCACGATGGTGTGTCCGAGCGTGGTGAGGAGGTCGGTGATCAGCGACCGCGCATTCTCGTCGTCCTCCGCGATCAACACCTTGATCGGTGTAACGGAAGAATCTGTCATGCTCGAATGATCTTGGGCCCGCGCGGTGGGGGCGGTTCCCGGATTCATGGCTATGCTCATTGGTCCGCGGCGACTTGCGCCAGCAACTCGGACGTCCTCACCGGTTTCCGGAGGATGAAGTCTCCGCCCGCGCCAGCGCCGGCGCCGGGTTCCCAACCTGTTACGATGCCGATCCGAATCGACGGCCATCGCTCCCGCACTTCCGCGACCAGGTCCCAACCACTGCCGTCCGCCAACCCGATGTCCGTGACCAGGACCTCGTACACAGACGCAGGCTGAGCGAGCAGTGTCAAGGCTTGGCGCATGCCGGCCACGGAATCAACGTGGTGGCCCTTCGATTCTAATACGGCGTGCATGAACTCTCTGCTGTCGTCGTGATCCTCCACAAGCAGGATGCGACGTCTCACCGGCGAGGCCGGGATGTCCGGTTCGGGCTGCTGGAGGGGATTCGTCCCAGGGAACGCGAGCCGGATCGTCGTACCGACGCCCGGTGTGGATTCGATTTCCGTCCGTCCGCGATGGCGTTTCACGATGCCGTACACCTCGGCGAGGCCCAGTCCGGTCCCGGCCCTGCCTTTCGTCGTAAAGAACGGCTCGAACGCCCGCTCCCGCACCTCGGCCGACATGCCGATGCCGGAATCGCGCACTTCGAGGCGGACCTCGCTTTCCGCGACGTATGTGCGAAGCCCGAGCGTACCTCCGCCCGGCATGGCGTCGAGTGCGTTCTGCACGAGGTTGAGCAGCGCCTCGCGAACTTCGCCCCCGATACCGCGCACGATTGCGCCCGCGGCGAGATCGCGCTCGAGATGGACCGTGCCGCCTCGAGCCCGCTCCGCCCAGAGCGGCCGCGTCATCGCAACCACCTCGTCACACACCTGCGACAGATCGACCGTCTCTTCCCGCTCGCCCTGCAGCGGTTCCTGACGGATGAAGCGTCCGACGCGCGCCGCCGTGGCGGCGCCGGTTTCGGCGGCCTTGGCGATGCGCACCGCGTAATCGCGCACCGCCACCGGATTCTCGGCGTTCGTCTCCAGGAGATACGACGCCGCCATGATCGGGTTCAGCGCGTTGTTCACGTCGTGCATGACCCCAGCCGCCAACTGGCCGACCGCCGCCAAGCGCCGCTCGCGCGCCCGCGCTTCCTGGAGCGCCAGCACTTCGGCGGTGCGCGTCTGGACCATCTTCTCCAGACGCTCGGCTTCCGTCGACACGCGCTCATAGAGCTGGGCGGTCCGTCGCGCCTCTTCCTCGAGCGCCTTGGCGAGCTGCGTCTTTATCGTGACATCGCGCTCGACCGTGACGGCGCCACGGATCTTCCCGTGCTCGTCGTATAGCGGGTTCGAGTTTACTTCGATGATCTGCTCGGAGCCATCCGGGCCGCGACGCACGGAGAGCGTCTCGCCGCGCACGCGCTCACCGCGCAACGCGCGCGCCGTCGGATGCTCGTGCATGAACAGGCTCGTCCCGTCCGTCGTCCGGGGACGGTCGCGTTGCCACAGCTCGCGCAGGGTCGGTGGATCTACCGACGCGTAATCGAGCAACGCCTGCGTGTTCGAGCGGACCGTCCGACCTTCGCTGTCGAACACACGCACGGAGTCCGGGATAACGTCGAAGATCGACTCGAGCTGCGCAACGTTGCGGCTCAACGTCTCACGGAGCTCTTCTCGCTCAGTGACGTCGTTGCCGGCGAAGAGGAGTCCGCGTCCGCCAGACTCGTCGGTCAGCGGAACGAACGTCGTCTCGATCAGCCGGCGACGGTCGCGCTGCTGAAACGGAATGCTGACCGGGCCCGGCGGCATTTCCCCGCGCAACGCCGAGTCGATCTGTTCGGTGAGGTCGGCGAGTGCGTTGGGGAATGCATCGTAAATCGAGATCCGAACGGCAGCGGCCGCGTCGACGCCGGTGAGCTCTCGATATCTCGCGTTTGCCGTCAGCATCCGCAGCTCGGGATCGAACACGGCAACAGCCAGCGGCACCGCCTCGAAGAGCGCTTCGAGGCGCGCACCGGCAATTGTGCCGAGCGAGAGGTCGAATGCGGCAAGATTTTGAGCCACGGGGAGAAGGGTCGGTGCTCCGAAGCGTTTGGACACGGGTTTGGCAGCCGGCGTCTACCGCTCGGAGCAGCCCATCGTTGCTCTCCGAACTAGCGAGGCGCTACGACCTACATCACCAAGTGGGTTCGATCGTCCGGTTCTTGGCCGGCGCGGGCGCCGGCGGCGGCACCGTGATCAGGCGGGCACCACGGTCGTACGTAAAAAACGAATACCCCCATTCGAGCAAAACGCTCAGTCGGTTGCGAAAGCCCGCCAGATACATGATGTGGACGAACAGCCAAGTCCACCATGCCAGCCAGCCGCTCAGCTGGCGGCCCGCGACGACCCCGACGGCCTTGTAACGGCCAATGGTGGCCAAATCACCCTTGTTCCGGTACCGGAATCGCTCGCGACCTTCCCGGCGGATCGTGTGAAGAATGTTGCGCGCTGCCGTCCGCCCGCTCTGCATCGCGGCCGGCGCGACGGCCGGCACGTCGGCGCCTCGACTTCGCAGCACCGCCTGGTCGCCGACGATGAACGCCTCGGGATAGCCCGGAACGCTCAGATCGTCGAGCACGTGGACGCGACCGGCGCGATCCTGCGGGGCGCCGAATACGCCGGCGAGACCGCCGACCGCATTCCCGGCCGCCCAGAAGATCGTCCGTGCCTCGATTCGCTCTCCGTCGACGTCGACGAATCCCTCCCCGATGTTCGTGACACGCTGGCCGATGCGCAGCTCGACGCCCAGCTCGACGAGATCGCCGGCGGCGCGGGCCGACAGCGCCTCGGGCATCGCGGGAAGCAACCGCGGTCCCGCCTCGACGAGGACGATGCGCGCCTTGGCCGTATCGATGTGCCGAAAATCTTTCGGCAGGCCGAAGCGGGCGATCGTCGGGAGCATTCCCGCGAGCTCGACGCCGGTCGGCCCGCCGCCGACGATCACGAACGTCAATTCCGCCGCGCGGTCCGCGTCACTCGTCGTGCGCTCGGCCCGCTCGAACGCGAGAAGCCAGCGTCGGCGCAGCTCGATCGCGTCCTCGAGGCTCTTGAGGCCGGGCGCGAATGATTCCCACTCGGCATGACCGAAATACGAATGGCGCGCTCCGGCGGCGAGAATGAGAAAATCATAATGGACTTCGGTGCCGTCGCGGCACGCGACGACACGCGCCTTCGGGTCGATCGCGGCGACCTCCGCCATCAGCACCTCCGTGTTCTTCTGCTTGCGGAGGAGCCAGCGGATTGGCACGGCGATGTCGCTCGGCGCGAGCGTCGCCGTCGCGACCTGATAGAGGAGCGGCTGGAAGACGTGATGGTTCGTCCGATCGAGGACCGTGACATGAACGGGCGCGTCGCGCAGGGCGCGCGCGGCGTACAGCCCGCCGAATCCCGCGCCGATGATCACGACGCGCGGCTCCGCGCGCCGCGTGGTCATGACGCGCGCGCCGCTTCGACCGCCTGGGGCTGCGCGAGACTCAACGCCATGCCGACCACCACCACCGTCACGGCGCCAATCACATTGTGCCAGAGGAACGACACATCCGGCTGGCTGAAGTTCACGAACCCTACCGCCGCCATCCCAGCGATCAGTCCGACGAACGCGCCGTTGGCGCGAGCGCGCGGGATCATGGCGAGAAGAAAGACGCCGAGGATGGATCCGTAGAAGAAGGAGCCGAACCGATTCACGACTTCAATCAACGACCCGAGGTTGACGGCGAATTTGGCGACGATGCAGGCGAAGATCCCCCAGAACACCGTCGCGGCGCGCGACACGATCAAGTAGTGCGACTCGGGGGCGTCGTGTCGTATCCAGCGCCGGTAGAAATCGATCACCGTCGCCGTGGAAAGCGACGTCAACTCGCCCGAGATCGCGTTCATGGCGGCGGCGATGACCGCGGCGATGAAGATGCCGGACAGTCCGATTGGTAGAAAGCCAATGACGAATCGCGGCACGACGTAATTCACGTCGGCCTTGCGCACGTCCTTGACCGCTTGATGCGTCACCGTGCTCGTCAGCTCGTATGCCGCCGTGCGAAGCGAATCTCTCGCGGCGAGGGACGTCGCGGCGTGGAATCGCTGCTCCAACGCCGCGTACTTTGCCGGCTCGGCCTCTCGCACGGTGCGATCGTTCGTGGGATTGAACAGGAGCGGCTGCTCGTGCGTCTCGTAAAACACGAACACGAGCACACCGACGAGCAGGACGAGCGCCTGGAGTGGAATCTTCCAGTACGCGCTGATGAGCAGCGAGCTCCGCGCCTCGTTCACCGACTTCGCGGAGAGATACCGCTGTACCTGACTCTGATCGGTTCCGAAGTACGACAGCATCAGGAACGTGCCGCCGATCAGTCCCGACCAGAACGTGTACGTGTTGGTGAGGCTGAACGAAAAGTCGAATACGCGAAGCCGCCCGGCCGATCCCGCCATGTGCAACGCATCGTTGGGTGAGAGCGGGATCTTGATCAGCAGCGTGATGACGACGGCGAGCAGGGCGCCGACGATCAAGAACATCTGCTTCACGTCGACCCATGTGACCGCCTGCACACCGCCGACCATGGTGTAGATGACAGCCGGTACGCCGATCAGCGCGACGCACCACCACAGGTTCCAACCGAACACCGCCGAGAAGACGACGGCCGGCGCGGCAATGATCGTGCTCGCCGACATGCCGCGCGACAACAGGAAGAGCAGCGCCGTGAACGACCGCGTCTTCGCGTCGAAGCGTCGCTCGAGATACTCATACGCCGTGTAGACTCTGGCGCCGTGCAGGAACGGCACGAGCGTGACGCCCAGGATCACCATCGCCAACGGCAGCCCGAAGTAGAACTGGATGAAACGCATGCCGTCGGTCGCGCCCTGACCGGTGGTGCCGATCATCGTCACCGCGGACAACTGCGTCGCCATCACCGACAACCCCACCGCCCACCATGGCAAGCTGCGGTTGCCGAGGAAATATCCCTCGAGCTCCTTCGTGTTCTTGGAGCGCCGAATGCCGTGGCTCACCGCGTAGCCGAGCCAACCGACGACGATCGCCCAGTTCAGTGGATGCACGTCAGGCGGAGTAATGCTGTTGAAGCCACCCGAGCAACAGAAGCGTGATCACCTGGATGGCGAGCACGCGAAGCAGCGTGACTTTGAACTGATTGGTCATCGTCGCTCCCAGGCGAGGCGCGCGCCGAGTGCAATGAGCAACCCGCCGGTCACGCGCTCGAGCCAGGCTTTGACCGCCGGCCGCGTGAGCACCGTGCCGAGCCGGTCGATGAACCACGCGTAGGCTGTGAGCCACACGAGGCCCATCGCGATGTGGATGCTCGCCAGCATCAGGCTCCGCGCGAGCACCGGCTCACCCGGCGAGATGAATTGCGGGAGGAAGGTCAGATAGAAGATCGCGACCTTCGGGTTGAGCACGTTGGTGAGAAACCCTTGGACAAACGCCGCCCTCGACCGCGCGTCAATTTGCTCGCTGGTCTTCGGAGTCTGACCCCTAACGGGGTTTTTTGCTGCAAAAAAGTTAGGAGTCTGACCCCTAACGGGGTTTTTTGATGCGGGTTGCGGGGGACGGATCGTGGGCGACGGACGCCGGGCGGTCTTGATCGACTGAATTCCGATCCACACGAGATATGCCGCCCCGATCGTCTTGACGACGTTGTACGCCGTAGCCGACGTGGCGAGGATCGCCGATATGCCGAGCGCCGACGCTGTCGCGTGAATCAGGCAACCGGCGCCAATCCCGAGAATGGTGAACATCGTTCGCCGCCGCCCGAGCGCGAGCACGTTGCGCGTGACGAGCGCCATGTCGGCGCCCGGCAGAACGGTCAGCAACGCCGCGACGCCGACGAACGCGAACAGCCGCGGATCAACTGTCACGGGCGAATGGGCGACGACGTGGCGGACGGCCGGCTGGTCGACGACTGATTCGCCGACAGCAAGTTGATGAACAGCCGCGCGGCGCCGGGGTTCCCGGCGGGAAGCTGCCGGAAGAAGGAAAGGGTCGTGTACACGTACGTCCCCTTCCCCACGGGCGCCACGAGCACCGCTGCGTCGTTCGGCGGATCGCTTTTGTCGTTCATCGAGAAGATGGCGTGATACTGCTTGTCGAACGTGCGCGGCATGTAGAGCGACCGTTCCTGGACCCACCCGGAGAAATCCGACTCGCCGATCTTGTTCGGTTGCGCGAGCAACGGCGACGCCGGATCGATCACGCGCACCGTCGCCCGCTCGTCCGTGACGCGATCGGCCGGGCGAACCAGCGTGATCGGATAGGGCAAAACGCCCGGCTGGGTATACTCGAACTGGCCGTACTGCGTCACGATAGTACCGCCATCGTTCGCAAAACGCATCAGCACGGCGTTATTGGCGACGAGCGCCGGATTCGCCTCGTACGCGCGCGGGCCAATGACGATCGTCGAATAGCGCGACAGGTTTGTTTGCGGCAGCGCCGCGGGATCGAGCTCGGTCACCGGTAGCCCGAGCTCCTCGAGCATCGGCGGGACGTTGTCGCTCACGCCGCGGATGTAGCCGATCCGCAGATCGGCGAAGGTCGCGTTGACGGATTCGACGTATGTCCGGGCCGGCCGATAGTACCGCTGTGGGGCGATGTGCTCGAATTCTATAGGAACGAAGCCTTGGGAAAACGTTCTGGGGCCGAGCCGCGCGACGGCGACGATCGAATCGCGGCCAGGAGTCAATCGGCCCTGAACCTTGAAGTAGAGCTGCACATCGCCAAAGGGCTTGAGGCTCGCGTGGCGTGTCGCGGTGTCGGCCTTCGCGCCGCGCGGCACGGAGAGCGTCACGTCGACTTCACGCGCCGCCGGCGACGCCGAGTGCAGCGTAACGATCACCGTCCGGTCGAATGGTGCGTTCGCGCGCGCGTACTCGACCTCGTGCTGCAACAGCACTGAAATCTCAGGGACCGTCGCGATCGGACGACGGACCTCTCCGCGCGCCGGATCGGCGTGCCGGTAGACAATCGGCCCGGTGCGCACCGGCACGTCGACGTCCGCGATGCGCAACACGACGTCGGCGCCGGAGTCCTGGATGCGATCGTCGCCGATCACCATGTCCTGGATCGGCTGCACGAACGTGTCGCCGCGGCGGCCCAAACGAAGCCACCAGGGAACCGTCAACACGTCGGCGTGATAGAGAAGCCGCGAGTGGAACACGCTATCCGGTTCGACCCGCCGCGCCACCAACGACGACGGCGACGCTTCGCCGGGTAACGACACCCGCTCCACCGTCACCGGCTGCGTGCCCTGATTGAACACGCTGATCGTCGTCGTCACCGTATCCCGCTCGGCGATCAGCTCGCGCGGCGCGGTAGCGTCGATCGTCACACCGGCGGCATTGAGCAGCGCGGCCACCGCGCGCGTTCGCGTCGCCTCGAGCGCAAGGGCCAAGTCGCCCATGAGCGGCGCGCACGAGGGCTCGCGGGATTGCACGGCCGGCAGCGGTGCGCATCGAACGCCGCTCGTCGCGCGACCCAGCAACCGCACGTATGACGCGAGCGGCGCCACCATGCGCGACGGACGCTCGAGATCGCGCGCGCGCCGGATCACCGATTCCTGAATCGCCAGCGAGTCGAGCGCGGTTCGAGCCGAGTCGGCTACACGGAGCGAACTAAAGCGCGCCCACGTGGTATCGAGCCCGTCGAACAGCCCATGCTCGGGAACCGCGGGGTCGGAAACGCGGGACACCTCGAGGCGCACGCCATCGATCCGCGCGCCGCGTTCGGCGAGCTCGCCCTGGCCTTGCGAGCGATGCTGCGAGCGGCTGATCGACGCGATCTCCGAATAGGATTTGCCGGCAACCGGATCGTATTCGCCGACGTTGAAGGAGAGCGTCGACGTCGCGCGATATCGGCCGCGGTAGAACTTGGGTGTCGCCCACGCCCGCAGTCCGCCGACGCGCGATGCCGGGAAGCGCACCGAATCGGCCGCGGCGTCGAACACTTCGCGGGCCGTCACTCCGGCGAACTGGTGATGTCCGTGGCCGTCGGCCGAGGTCCCCGTCCACACCGCGATGATCGCGTGCGGTCTGAACGCGCGGACGATCGCCACCATGTCGAGCAGAATCGAGTCCTTCGGCCAATGCTCGAGCGTCTCGTCGAGCGTCTTCGAGAAGCCGAAGTCGAACGCGCGCGTGAAATACTGGTGGCCGCCGTCGATGCGACGCGCCGCGAGCAATTCCTGCGTGCGAATCATGCCGAGCACTTCGCCGAGCTGGTTGCCGATCAGATTCTGTCCGCCGTCGCCGCGCGTGAGCGAGAGATACGCCGTCTCGACGTGGCGCGCGCGGGCGAGATAGGCGATGAGCTGCGTGTCCTCGTCGTCCGGATGCGCGCCGATCACGAGCACACGCCCGGTCGTGCCGAGTCCGGACAGCGCGGCGTCCAAGGCAACCGCCCCGCGTTCCTGGGCGGGTAGGCGCGGCGCGGCGATCAGCAGACACCCGATCAGCACCAGCGAGCGGCGGACCGCGGCGACGCGGTCGCGCCGAACAGCGCTCATCGCGTCGCTCCCGCGCGGCGCTTCGACGACTGGTACGTCAGCACGTCGTTGACGATGCGCGCCTGCTCGGCGTCGTGCGACGACTTGTATCCCTCGGCGGGGCTCGCCCGCTCGGGACGCCCGATGTAGCGCAACGTGGTCACCGTCCCGATCGACGCGCGCAGGCGTGGTTGAACGTACGTCCACGCCCCCATGTTCTTCGGCTCTTCCTGCGCCCACACGACGTCGTCCACGTTCGGATACTGATCGACGATGTCCGCGATCTCGCGCGGCCAGGGCGCCAGCTCCTCGACGCGGATGATGCCGACGTTCGCCGGCCGTTCGGCAACCGCCATGAGATCGTAGTAGATCTTGCCGGTGCAGAACACCAGACGCTGCACGGCTTCGCGATTCGCCGCCGCGTTGGCGTCGTCGATCACCGCCTTGAACGTTCCCGACGACAGATCGGCGAGCGACGACGTCGCCGCCGGAAGGCGCAGCAGGGACTTCGGCTGCATGACGACCAGCGGCCGCCGCGGCCGCCGCGACGCCTGCCGGCGCAGCAGGTGGAAGTATTGCGCGGGCGTCGACGGATAAGCGACGATCATGTTGTCTTCCGCCGAGAGCTGCAAATACCGCTCGAGGCGAGCACTCGAGTGCTCCGGTCCCTGCCCTTCGTACCCATGTGGCAGCAGCATCACGAGCCCCGACTCCTGCCGCCATTTCGCGCGGCCCGCCGCGATGAACTGGTCGATCACCGGCTGCGCGACGTTCGCGAAGTCGCCGTACTGCGCTTCCCAGAGGACCAGCTCGTCGGCCGCGGCGACACTGAAGCCGTACTCGAACCCGAGAACCGCCGTCTCCGACAGCGGGCTGTTATAAACCTCGAATGCTCCGGTCGCCTGCGGCAGCGCCCGCAGCGGCACGAACACCTCGCCGGTGTTCACGTCGTGCAGGACCACATGGCGGTGCGAGAATGTGGCGCGCTCGGCGTCCTGTCCGGTGATGCGAACGCTCGTTCCTTCGGTGATCAATGAAGCGAACGCCAGCGTCTCGGCGTGACCCCAGTCGATCGCGCCCGTGTTGATCGCTTCGCGGCGACGCGGGAGCGTCCGCTGCATCGTCGGATGCAGTTTGAATGTCGACGGCCAGGCAAGCAGCTGCTCGTTGAGCGCGACGAGCTTCTCTCCACGCACGGCGGTTTCGGGCGCTGACGGCGCCTGCGTCGGTGCCTCGCGGCCCCCCCCGCCCGCGTCGCTGCTCGTGTCGGCCTGTCCGTCGCGCTTCATCTCTTGATAGACTTGCTGCAAGCGCGCCGCGACCGCGGCGTCGGCGGCCTTGACGTCTTCTTCCGTCACCACTCGCTCGCGAACGAGCCGCGCGCCGAAAACCTCGCGCGCCGTCGGATGCTCGCTGATGATCTTGTACATCAGCGGCTGGGTGAACGCCGGCTGGTCGGCCTCGTTGTGGCCGTGGCGGCGATAGCCGACGAGGTCGATCAAAAAGTCCTTGTTGAATCGGCGGCGGTAGGCGAGACCGAGACGCACCGCTTGGATGCACGATTCGGCGTCGTCGGCGTTCACGTGCACGATGGGGATCTCGAAGCCTTTGGCCAGATCGCTCGCGTAGTAAGTCGAACGCGCGTCCTTCGGATCGGTGGTGAATCCGACCTGGTTGTTCGAGATGATGTGCAGCGTCCCGCCGACGCGGTAGCCGCGCAGCAGCGACAGGTTGAGCGTTTCGGCGACGACTCCTTCGCCCGGGAACGACGCGTCACCATGCACGACGATCGGCAAGACGCGGGATTCGTCGCGCGCGTCCGGCGCGCCGCCGTCGATGCGCTGGCGAGCGCGCGCGACTCCGGCCACCACCGGATTCACGACCTCGAGGTGGCTTGGGTTCGGTACGAGCTCGATCGCCAACGAGCCGTTCGCGCCCATGTCACGCGTCGCCCGATAGCCCATGTGGTATTTCACGTCGCCGGTGTCGCTCTCGGCGTTCGTGTCGGCGTGATGCCCCTCGAACTCCTCGAGCAGCGCGCGGTAGGGCTTGCCCATCGTATGCGTGAGCACATTGAGCCGGCCGCGGTGCGCCATTCCGATCACGACATGTCGCGCGCCATTCATCGACGCGCGTCCGATCGCCTCGTCGAGCATCGGGACGAGCATGTCGAGACCTTCGACCGAGAAACGCTTCACGCTCACGTAAGCGCGGCCGAGGAATCGCTCCAGCCCGTCCACTTCGCTGAGTCGCGTGAGCAGCGCGCGCTTTTCGTCCCCGGTCAGCGGAGTCGTGGCGACGCCCGACTCGATCGTCGTGCGGAACCACTGACGCTCGACTTCCTCTTCGAGATGTTCGAATTCGTAGCCGAGGGGGCCGCAGTACAGGTCGCGCAGGTGTCGCACGACGTCCGCCGCTGTCCCCTCGTCGTATCCGAGCGCCTGCGCCGGTACTTCGGGAAGCTCGGCTTCGGTGATACCGTGGAACTCTGGTTTCAGCTCGGCGGCGCCGGGCGGCTGCGTGCCGAGCGGGTCGACCTGGACGGCGAGATGGCCGTAACGCTGAATGGCGAAGGCGAGGGACGAGGCCGCGGCGGCCTTTCGAAGAAGCGACGGGTCGTACGCGACGCCGGGAGAGGGGCGGCCTCCACCTAGCCGTTCAGCGAAGCGAAAAAACTGGCGCCAGGACTCGTCGACCGACGAAGAATCTCGACGGAACGCCTCGTACTGCTCAGCGATGTATCCGTCGTTGAAAACGCTTGTAATGGGCAATTCCGACATGCCCGAAATCTACGCGGTTCGCTGGTCCCAGCCGAGCAGTCAATCCGCGGGAAGCATGAGCCGGAAGACGGAGCCTTTGCCGAGCACCGAATCCACCTCGATGCGCCCCCCGAGCAGCTCGGCCAGGCTGCGGGAGATGTACAGGCCGAGTCCCGTCCCGCCGTGTCGCCGGGTAAGGCCGGTGTCGAGCTGCGCGAACGGCTTGAAGAGGCGGTCGAGGTCGCGCCGGGCGATGCCCATTCCCGTATCGCGAACGGTGAAACAGACATCGTCGCCGCAGCGCTCCACCTCGAGCCTGATCTCGCCTCGGTCGGTGAATTTCACCGCGTTCCCGGCGAGGTTGACGAGGATCTGTCGCACTTTGTCGATGTCACTCGTCATTCGGATCGCGCCGTCGGGGGCCTGGTAGCTGAAGCCGAGTCCCTTGGCTCTCGCCAACGGCTCGACGACGGCGGCCGTCGCGCGCACGATGTCGGCGGCGAGGAAGTCGCTCGGCCGAAGCGTCTCGCGCCCCTCATCGAGACTCGAGAAAGCGAGCACCTCTTCGATCAGCGACGCGAGATGCTGCGTCACCGATCGCATGCGCTCGAGGACGTCGAGCTGGCTGTCCGACAGCGGGCCGATCACCTGGTCGACGAGCAGCTCCTCGTAGCCGGAAAGCGCGGTCAGCGGCGTGCGCAGCTCGTGCGACACGGTCGCCAGGAAGCGGCTCTTGGCCCGGTCGGCGGCTTGCGCCTGGTTGAGGAGCTCGGCCTTCCACAACGCGAGCGCCGCGTAGTCGGCAATCGCGCGCAAACGATGCATGTCGCGCGCGGAGAAGACCGGCTGCTGCTGATCGCGCGTGACGGCGATGACGCCAAGCATGACTTCGTGGGCCATGAGCGGCGCGAGCAGCATCGGACCGACACGAATGTCCGGCACCACCTTCATGAGCGGCCGCGACGAATTCGTGAAATCTTCGACCGCGACCACGTCGCGCGTCCGCAGGACTTCACGCGCGAGCGAACCGGGAAGCGCGAACCGGCGACCGCGCGCGGAGGCGAGCGGACCAATCGCGGCGACGAGCTCACCTTCGTTGGCGATGGCCTTGAGCACGCCGGCGCCGTTCGCGGCGCACTGCAACGCGGCGGCATCGCAGAGAATCTCGAGCAGCGTCGCGGTGTCGGTTTCCGCCGCCATCTCGCGCGTGAGACGCCGCAGGGCGTCGCTGTCGTCCATCTCCTCGAGGTGGCTGAAGCCGAGCATCACGGCACCGTCGGCCTCGCGACAGACGGAGATCTCGACCTGACGCTCTTGCTCCTCGCCGAGACGAACGCTCCGCGAAGCGCCGTCGACACGCGTCGCCTCGAGGGCGTCGAGCAGCGGCGCGGCTGGGACAAAGGTTCGGCTGTCGTCCTCCCCCCCCGGGCCGCCGCGCGTCGCGTCGATCAGTGGAGCGGTTGACCGGTTGTCTTCGGGACGGGTGGCCACGGCAGAACGCTGGGCGGATTGATCCCGCCCGTTTTTCGCCGCACCGCGGCGAGAAGACGGCAGGCGTCTTCAGCGTCGAGCGTCGGCAGGTACAAGAATCCAGCGATCCCGTTCACGTCCATGACGTGAACTTCGCCCGGATGACGCGTCATACTCACCGCTATGAGGGGAACCCTGGAGAGTATCGGATCGTTTTCCCAACTCGTGAGCGGCATGGTGGCCAATAGATCGTAGTCACAGATGACTGCGTCAAGGTCGCCCACCCTGATGGCGTCGACCGCCTCCACCATTCCGACACAGCCAATCGTATCTAATCCCAATCCGTCGAAGAACCGGCAAAAATGCTCAGCCAGGAAGCGATGTCGGCCCACGCACAAAACGCGCATGGGTTGAATATACCCGACCGCGCGCAGCCTGGTCCGCGATTCAGTTGATTCGCGGCGCCCTCATCCGCGCACGGCGTCGCCGATCGCGACGCGTCGCTCGCGTTCGTCCCGCGCGTCCACCGCGGAGGCGGCGCGCTCGTCACTCGGCTCTCGATGCAGCTCTTGATCGATCAGACGAAGCGAACGTTGTGGCTCCGCGTTGTGCGGTAGCTCGAGCAAGAAGGTGCTCCCCTGCCCAAGCGTCGACTTTACCGTCAGCGAGCCGTTGAGCAGCTCGGCCAATCGTCGCGAGATCGGGAGGCCGAGTCCCGTCCCATCTTGCAGTTGCGTCTTCCCGAGCTGAACGAACTCCTGGAAGATTCTCTCCTGATCCGGCTCCGAGATGCCCTCGCCCTGGTCGATGACCTGGATGGCGATGCCCCCATCGTCGGTCGGCTCGGTGATGACCTGGATCGGCTTCCGTCGCCCGAACTTGATTGCGTTGGAGAGCAGATTGAGAAGAATCTGGCGCAGCCGCCGTGGATCGGAGATGACGCGCACGGCTTCCTCGCCGCGATGGTCGAGCGACAGCGCCGACCCATGCTCGTCGGCCAATGGCCGCACCGTGACAAAGAGATCCTCGATCAGTGACGGGAATTCCACCGGCTGCAACCGCAGCTCGATCTTGCCCGCCTCGATCTTGGACAAATCGAGTACGTCGTTCACCAGCTCGAGCAGATGACGCGCGGCCTTCTGCGTGCGCTCGATGCCCTCGGCTTGCTTCTCGTTGAGCGGTCCGTAAATACGCTCGAGGAGTAGTGTGCTATAGCCGAGTACCGCGTTGATCGGCGTTCGCAGCTCATGGCTCATCGACGCGTAGAAGCGGCTGCGGGCCGTCATCGCGCGCTCGAGCTCAACCTGCCGGCGATTGAGCTCGTCGTTCAGCTCTTTTAGTTCGCGCGCCGATTCGGCAAGAGAATCCGCCTGCTCCTTGAGTGCCTGCTCCTGACGAACGCGCTCGGAAATATCGCGCGCGATCAGCGTGTACATCCGACCGCTCGGAGCGTCCAGACAGGACAGCGACGCCTCGATCGGGAAAGTGTCCGAATCCGCGCGTTGCGCGATGAACGCATGCGGTGTGTTCGCCCCACCCTCGCTGCCGCTACCCGAGCGCCCGTGCTCCGCGGCCGAGCAAATCGTTCCCATGAGGTTCTCGGACGCTGTTTCGGGAAAGAACGTCGTGATCGAAGCGCCGATCGAGTCGGCCGCCGTCCTTCCGAACATCCGTTCGGCCATGCCGTTCAGCTGCGTGATCTTGCCATCGGCGTCGAACACGACGATGGCGTCCATCGCCGAGCGCACGATCTCGCTGAACCGCGCCTCGGATTGGAGCAACTCGCGCATGTGCCGAAGCTCGAGATCCTGGCGCTCGATCTCGCGCAGCCGCTGCTCTTGCTCGGTGAGTCTGCGTTGCTGCAAGTACAGCTCGACGAACACACCGACCTTCGACCGCAGAATCTCCGGCTGGAACGGCTTGAACATGTAGTCCACCGCGCCGACCGAATATCCGCGGAAGACGTACTCGGCTTCCTTGCTGATCGCCGTGAGGAAGATGATCGGAATGAAGCGCGTACGCTGACGCGACTTGATGAGGCGCGCCGTCTCGAAGCCGTTCATGTTCGGCATCTGCACGTCGAGCAGGATCACGGCGAAGTCGCGCTCGAGGAGGCAGCGGAGCGCGTCCTCGCCCGACGACGCGCGAACGAGGCGCTGACCGAGCGGCTCGAGGATCGCCTCCAGCGCGAGAAGATTCTCCGGCCGGTCGTCGACGATCAGAATGTCGACGGGATCCGAGACGTGCGGCGTCGTCACGTGGCCGTCCGCTGCGGGGGCGACGATTTGACCGTCAACGAGCCGAGGAACGAGGCGATTCCCGCGAGCGTCAGCACCCGCGCCGTCGGCACGAAGGAGAGGGCGGCGTTGGGCATGACCGCGCTTTCCGCCGTGTCGGGCCGCTGAACGATCGCGACGCCGCCGCGATCGGCGATGCGTTTGAGTCCGCGCGCGCCGTCCGAGTTCGCCCCGGTCAGCACTATCCCCACGGCTCCCCCGCGGTAGGCGTCAGCCGCCGAGATGAAGGTCACGTCGATCGACGGACGGCTGAACGACACCGGCTCCTCGGTCGAGAGCGCGAGATGTCCTCGCTCGACGAGCACGTGATAGTTGGCGGGTGCGATGTAGATGTTGCCGCCGACGATCGGCGCCTTGTCCTCGACTTCGCACACGCAGAGCCGGGTGTCCTCCTGAAGAACGTGCGATAGGAATTGTCCCGAATCCTTGTGGCGATGCTGGACGACGACGACGGGCAGCGCGAACGCCTTCGGGAGCGCGGCGAGGATCTGGTGCAGCGCCGCGAGTCCGCCCCACGAGGTGCCGATCACGGCAAGCTCGGATGCCACGACTACCTGACTTTTCGGTAGATGCGTTCTTTCACATGGAGCATTTCGTAGCAATCCTCGTACTGGGAAAAGCGAAGCGACTCTTTGCTGCCGAGCGCGAGAATGCCGAGCATCACCAGACTGTCGTAGAACACCGAGTGCACACGATCCTGTAGCGTCCGGTCGAAATAGATGAGGACGTTCCGGCAGAACACCATGTGGAATTCGCTGAACGACCGGTCCGTGACCAGGTTGTGCTGCGAGAATACGGTGTTTCGCGTGAGCGACGGACTGAACAGTGCGCCGTCGTACATCGCGGTGTAGTACTCCGAGAACGACCGCTCGCCGCCGGCCTTGATGTAGTTCTCCGTGTACTCTTGCATGCGGTTGAGCGGGAAGATTCCCGTTTTTGCCTGCTTGAGGACGCTGTCGTTGATGTCCGTCGCGTAGATACGCGCACGGTCGAGCAACCCTTCTTCCTCGAGCACGATCGCCGCCGAGTACACCTCTTCGCCCGTCGAACAGCCGGCGTGCCAGATCCGGATGAACGGGTACGTGCGAAGCAGCGGCACGACTTCCTGGCGGAACGCCCGGTAGAAGTCCGGATCCCGGAACATCGCCGTGACGCTGATCGTCAGGTCGAGCAGCAGGCGATCCATCGCCTTGCTGTCGTGCAGCACGAGCGCCTGAAGGCCCGAGATCGAGTCCAACCGCTCTGCCTCTATGCGCTTCCATAGACGCCGCCGGATTGACGCGTACGCGTACGAGCGGAAGTCGAACCCGTAATGGCGAAACACCCCCTCGAGCAGCAGCTCGATCTCGACCCGTTCCAGCTCGGGATCGTACGAGACGGGTGGGCCTTCGAGCGGACTGCCGTCATTTACCGGTAGAGCCATACCCGCATGAGGCTCAACAGCTGTTCGGTGTCGACCGGCTTCGTGATGTAATCCGACGCTCCCGCCTCGATGCACTTCTCTCGGTCCCCCTTCATTGCTTTCGCCGTCAGCGCGATGATCGGCAGGTTTCGGAACCGCGCTCGCTCGCGGATGGCTCGAGTCGTCTCATAGCCGTCCATCTCGGGCATCATCACATCCATCAAAACCAGGTCCACTGATTCCGCCGCATCGAGCTTGGCGATGGCGTCCCGGCCATTCTCGGCGAACGAAACGTTCATCCCGTGCTGCTCGAGCACGCTGGTCAGCGAGAAGATGTTCCGCACGTCGTCGTCGACGATGAGGACGTTCTTCCCGGTGAAGACCGCGTCGGTGCTGTGCAGTCGCTCGAGCATCCGGCGCTTTTGCTCGGGCAATCGCGCTTCGACGCGATGCAAGAAGAGCGCGGTTTCGTCGAGCAGCCGTTCCGGGGACTTCACGTCCTTCACGATGATCGTTTCGGCGAATCGCCGGAGGCGCGTCTCGTCTTCCTGCGTCAACTCGCGACCGGTGTAAATGATGATCGGCAGCTCCTTCATCTCGGGATCGGCCTTCACCGTCTCGAGGAGCTGGAAGCCGTCGGTGCCGCCGGCGAGACCGAGGTCGAGCACCATGCAGTCGAAGCGCGTCTTGTGCAGCGCCTCGAGCGCCTCCTGCGCCGAGCCGACGGCGGTGATCTCCACGTCTTCGTGCGAGATCAGCTCGACCATGCTGCTCCGTTGCGACTCGTCATCCTCGACGACGAGGAGCCGCTTCACCTGCTGGTCGATGAAGCTCCCGATCTTGTTGAACGAGCCCTCGAGCGCCTCCTTGGACACCGGCTTTTCGAGATAGGCGATCGCGCCGGCCTTGAGGCCGTGCTGGCGGTCGCCCATGCCGGTGATGATGTGCACCGGGATGTGCCGCGTTTCCGCATGATGCTTGAGACGGTCGAGCACGGCCCACCCGTCCATTCCCGGCATGTCGATGTCGAGGGTGATCGCGTCCGGGTGGAAGGCGTGGGCGAGATCGAGCCCTGACTCACCGTCGAGCGCGACGATGCCCTTGAATCCTTTGTCGCGCGCCATGTCGAGCAGGATGCGCGCGAAGTTCGCGTCGTTTTCGATCAGGAGCACCACGCGATCGCTCGGCACGATGTCTTCGCGGTCGTCGGCCATCGCCGGCTTGTCGAGGGAGCGGCGCCGCGGTGCTTCGGTGGCGACGCCGCCGCTCATGTCGTCGTCCCACGGCTGCGTCCCGCTCGGCGGTGTGTCCCGTACGGCCGGAGCGCTGCTCGCCGGCGGCGTGCTGCTTGCCGTCGTCGGCGCGCGCCCCGCCGGCGGAAGTTGGCGCGGCGCGCTGCCGCGTCGCTCGGTACCGACGACCGGCACGTACAGCGTGAACGTGCTGCCCGTCCCCGGCGTGCTTTCGACGCGAATTTCGCCGCCGAGGAGTCGCGCCAGCTCGCGACTGATCGAGAGACCGAGTCCCGTTCCGCCGAATTTGCGGCTCGTCGTTCCGTCGGCCTGCTGGAACGCCTCGAAGATGAGCTGCTGCTTGTCGCGCGCGATTCCGACGCCCGTGTCGCGGACGGCGAAAGCGATCACCCCGTCCGGCGACCGGTCGAGCGAGCGGCTGGCGAAGCGCAACGACGCCGGCGCGCGGCCGATCGTGAGGGCGATGTTGCCACGCTCCGTGAACTTGAAGGCGTTCGACAGCAGGTTCTTGAGCACCTGTTGCAACCGCTGCCCGTCGGTGAAGATCGCCGGCGGAATGTCCGACGCGATGTCGACCTGGAACGGAAGCGACTTCTGCTCGGCCACCGGCCGGAAGGTCCGTTCGACGAAGTCCCGAATCTCGCTGATCGGCACGTCGGCGAAGTTTACCTCCATCTTTCCGGCTTCGACCTTGGAGAGATCGAGGATGTCGTTGATCAGGTTCAGGAGGTCGGTGCCCGACGAGTAGATCGTTTGCGCGAACTCCACCTGCTTGGTCGACAGATTCCGGTCTTTGTTGTCGACGAGCAGCTTGGCCAGAATGAGCAGCGAGTTGAGCGGCGTGCGCAGCTCGTGCGACATGTTCGCCAGGAACTCGTTCTTGTACTTCGAGCTCAGGGCGAGCTGTTCCGCTTTCTCCTCGAGCGCGACGCGCGCCGACTCGACCTCGCGGTTCTTCTGCTCGACACGCGCATTCTGCTCGGCGAGCAGCGAAGCCTTCTCTTCCAACTCCTCGTTGACCTGCTGCAGCTCTTCCTGCTGCTCCTTGAGCAGCTCCTCGGATTGGCGCAGCGTGCGGGCCTGTTGCTCGAGCTCCGAGTTCGAGCGCTTGAGCTCTTCCTGCTGCTGTTGCAGCTCCTTCGACTGACTCTGCAGCTCCTGGGTGAGCTTCTGCGACTGCTCGAGCAGCTCTTCGGTGCGCATGTTCGCCTGAATCATGTTCAGCACGACACCGATCGATTCGGCGAGCTGATCGAGGAAGGACTGGTGGATCTGGCTGAACGGGAGGAAGCTCGCCAGCTCGATCACCGCTTTGACCTCGCCCTCGAACAGAATCGGCAACACGATGATGTTGCGCGGCGGCGCTTCACCGAGCCCCGACGTGATCTGGATGTAGTCGTCGGGCACGTTCTGAAGGAGAATCGGCTGCTTCTCGAGCGCCGCTTGTCCGACGAGCCCTTCGCCCAGCGTGAACCGGTTCGCGACGTGCTTGCGAGCGCGATATGCGTAACTGGCGATGAGCTTGAGCAATTGGCCGGCGGCTGCCGTCTCCTGATCGGCGATGAAGAACGCGCCGTGGTGAGCTGACACCAAGGGTGTCAGCTCTGACATAATGAGGCGCGACACCGACTCGAGATCTTTCTGGCCCTGCATCATCCGGCTGAACTTGGCCAGGTTGGTCTTGAGCCAGTCCTGCTCCTGATTGCGTTCCGTCGTCTCGCGCAGGTTGGCGATCATCTGATTGATGTTCGTCTTCAGCTCGTCGAGCTCGCCCTGCGCATCGACGGTGATCTGGCGCGTGAGGTCGCCCTTCGTCACGGAGGTCGCGACGTCGGCGATGTTGCGCACCTGCATCGTCAGCGAGTTCGCCATCGCGTTCACGCTGTCCGTCAGGCCCTTCCACGTGCCCGATACACCGGGCACTTCCGCCTGACCGCCAAGCTTCCCTTCCGTACCCACTTCCTTCGCGACGCGCGTCACTTCGTCGGCGAAGACGCGCAGGCGGTCCACCATGTTGTTCATGGTGTTCTTGAGCGAGAGGACCTCCCCCTGCGCCTCGACGGTGATCTTCTGTGAGAGGTCGCCGTTCGCGACGGCCGTCGTCACGTCGGCGACGTTTCGCACCTGCGTCGTGAGGTTGGCGGCGAGCACGTTCACGTTGTCGGTGAGGTCGCGCCACACGCCGCCCGCGCCGGTGACTTTCGCCTGGCCGCCGAGCTTTCCTTCGGTGCCGACTTCGCGCGCCACACGGGTCACTTCGCTCGCGAAGCCGTTCAGCTGATCCACCATCGTATTGATGGTGTTCTTGAGCTCGAGGATCTCGCCGCGAACATCGACCGTGATCTTGCGCGACAGATCGCCGCGCGCGACGGCCGTGGTCACATCCGCGATGTTTCTCACCTGAACGGTGAGGTTCGACGCCATCGCGTTCGTGTTGTCGGTGAGGTCCTTCCATGTTCCACCGACGCCCGGCACGCTCGCCTGGCCGCCCAGTCGGCCCTCGGTGCCCACCTCGCGCGCCACGCGCGTGACTTCGGAGGCGAACGCCGACAGCTGGTCCACCATCGTGTTGATGGTGTTCTTGAGCGCCTGCACCTCGCCCTTCGCTTCGACCGTGATCTTGCGCGACAGATCGCCCTTCGCGACCGCGGTCGTCACGTCGGCGATGTTGCGCACCTGATTCGTCAGGTTCGCGGCCATGAAGTTCACGTTGTCCGTGAGATCCTTCCACGAGCCGCTCACGCCCCGCACTTCCGCTTGGCCGCCGAGCACGCCTTCCGTGCCCACCTCGCGCGCCACGCGAACCACTTCGCCGGCGAACGAGTTGAGCTGATCGACCATCCGGTTGACGACGTCCTTGATCTGCAGAATCTCGCCCTGCGCCTCGACGGTGATCTTGCGCGTCAGATCGCCGTTGGCGATGGCCGTCGCCACGGCGCTCACGTCGCGCAGCTGCACGGTGAGGTTGGCCGCCATGCCGTTCACGTTCTGCGTCAGGTCGCGCCAGGTACCGCTCACGCCCTCGACGCGCGCTTGGCCGCCCAGCTTTCCTTCCGTTCCGACTTCCTTCGCGACACGCGTCACTTCGTTGGCGAACGCGTTGAGCTGATCGACCATCGTATTGATCGTGTTCTTCAGCTCCAGCACTTCACCTTGCACGTTGACCGTGATTTTGCGCGACAGGTCGCCTTTGGCGACGGCCGTCGTCACGTCGGCGATGTTGCGCACCTGAGCCGTCAGGTTCGACGCCATCGCGTTCACGTTGTCGGTCAGGCCTTTCCAGGTGCCGGCCACGCCGGGCACGGTCGCCTGCCCGCCCAACACGCCTTCCGTGCCGACTTCGCGCGCCACCCGCGTCACTTCATCGGCGAAGATGCGGAGCCGGTCGACCATGTCGTTGATCGTGTTCTTGAGCTCCGAGATCTCACCGCGGACTTCGACCGTGATCTTCTGTGAGAGGTCGCCGTTGGCGACCGCCGTCGTCACCAGCGCGATGTTGCGCACCTGGCTGGTGAGGTTCGCGGCCATGAAGTTCACGTTGTCGGTGAGATCCTTCCACGTGCCGCCGACACCCGGGACGTTCGCTTGGCCGCCGAGGATTCCTTCCGTGCCGACTTCGCGCGCCACGCGCGTCACTTCCGCCGCGAATCCCGAGAGCTGATCGACCATCGTGTTGATCGTGTCCTTCAGCTCGAGCACTTCGCCCTTCGCTTCGACGGTGATCTTGCGCGACAGATCTCCGTTGGCGACGGCCGTCGTGACGAGCGCGATGTTGCGTACCTGATTCGTCAGGTTGGACGCCATCGCGTTCACCGAGTCGGTGAGGTCCTTCCACGTCCCGGCGACGCCCGGCACATTCGCTTGCCCGCCGAGCACGCCTTCGGTGCCGACCTCGCGCGCCACCCGCGTCACTTCACTCGCGAACGAGTTGAGCTGATCGACCATCCGGTTCACCGTCGACCCGATCCGCAGGAACTCGCCCTGCACGAGCTTGCCGTCGATCTCGAGCTCGACCTTCTGCGACAGGTCGCCTTCGGCCACCGCCTGGATCACGCGCGAGACCTCGGAGGTCGGCTGCGCGAGATCGGTGATGAGGTTGTTGATCGCGTCGACCGTCGTCATCCACTGGCCCGCCATGCCAGCGACGGAGATGCGGTCGCTCATCTTGCCTTCGCGGCCCACCGAGGTGCTGACGCGCGAGATCTCGTCAGCCATGCGCGACTGTTTCTGCACGACGCTGTTGAACACGTCGATGATCTCGGCCATCAGCGGATCGCCGTTCGGCATGAGCTCGACGGAGAAGTCGCCGGCGTTCACGGCGCGCAGGCCGGCGAGCAGCCGGTTCAGCGATCGCTCGCGCGACGCCCGCCGCTCGCGGGTCGCGGTATGCTCCGGTACGGGCACCTCGACATCCGACCCGTTTGCCCGCTTGCGAGCCGATTTGCGCGATCCGCGACCGTTGCCGCCGCCGCGCTCTTGGTCTGGTATTTCTTGTTCGAGTTCCGGTTTTTCGCCGACGCCCACTGTCCGCTCCTGCGCGATTGGAGGTGCGATAGGGAGAAGCCCGCCGCGCGCGACGCGGCAGGCGATCAACTGGAGGCACGAGAGTGCGGCCGGCGCGCGATTCCCGCGCCGGTAGGGCGGACGGCGTCCGTCCCGAGTCCGCTATTTCAAGAGTGATGCCGGGCTGGTCAGTGCAACGGAAGGCGGGGGGACGCTTCGCTTACGGGTCAACCCACGTTGCCGCAGCCCCACCCCGCCCCGTCACCCGGGCGCCTGACTCTGCAAGAAGCGGACAGTCGTGACGGCGGTCACTGGACCAACGGCCTAGACGGGCTCGGCTGATCGAGTTTGAAAGCGCTTTTGAAACAGAGAGATCACAGAGATCACAGAGGAAGAGATTCGACGCGTCGAGCGCAGTTCACTACAGGCCAGGAGTTTGAAACTGTCGCGAGTGGCGTCTTGCTCAGCTTTCTCTGCGTCTCTGTGATCTCTGTGTTTCAAGTCCGCCGTCTATTTCCCGGCTCGCGCCATGGCAGTCGCGTCGAGCGCCGCCCGAAGCCCGCGGGCGAGCTTGAGGGCGTCATCGTCGCCCCAGAAGTGCATGAACAGCACGTGCGGCTGGTCCATGAGTAGGTGGCTGTGTAGCGCCGTCACGGCGATCCCGTTTGCGCGCAGGGCGCGGATCACCGGATTTACCTCGCTCGGCAGCAGCACGAAGTCACCTGTCGTCACCGCGCGACCGGTTGTCGTCGGCTGGAGGTTGATTGCCGTGGCGACGCCCATCGACGGAGGAATCTCCTCCCCATTTTCGCGAATCACCTCCGGGCGCGGGACGCTGACCTGATAGACGCCGCCGCTGCCCTTGCCCGCGACACCGAGCGCGCCGGCGACACCGGCGGTATCGAGGTCGAGTCGCAGCGGTGTCACCGCCGGCGGCGGAGCGAGTGGCGTCTTCGTCGTCGAGAGGGCGTCGTGAATCGTGCGTCCGATCGCCTCCGCGTCGCCCTTCCCCATGATGTGCACGTAGACGACGTTCGGCGTCTCGCCGGAGAGATGGTTGTGCACCGCCATCTGCTCGACGCCGCCCTGTTGCAGCCGCGACATCACCGCCGGCAGCTCGTCCGGCGTCAAAACGAGGTCTCCCATCGCCAGGGCCTTTCCGTCGCTCGTGCGCTTGAACGCGACCCACGAGCCGAGCGCGAGCGCGGGACGAATTTGCGTACCGGCGACGGAGACCTTCAGGTCGCCGCGCGGAAAGCTGTATTTGTACACGCCGGCCGGTTGCGCGGCGCCGCTTCTGCCGAGGGCTTTGTCCACCGCGCTCCAATCGCCCTGAGCCAACGCAGGCGACGCGATCGAGAGACCAAGCGCGGCCAGTGATACCTGCATCGTCAATTTTGACATTGTTCTTTCTCCGTTGTGCGAGCCCGGTGAGTGCCGGGCAATGCGGCCCTTGCGAAGTCGGGCTTAAACAGTACTGTAACCGCTTCGCCTCGGACGTTTCTTCACCTCGTGCAGCAGGTTCTCCCCGTGCGTCTCGCCGAATTCCGATCGCTGCGTGTCGTTCCGTTGGCGACCCTGATCGCCCTTGCCGCCTGCAATGTCGATTCCGTCACGGATCCGCTGGCTCCGCCGAGCGACGCAAGCTTCAAGAGACAACCCCCACCCCCACCCCCACCCCCGCCGCCGCCCGTTGTGCCCTACACGCACACGCCCATTCTTTTCGTGCACGGCTACAACGGAAGCAGCTCAACGTGGACCACTATGGTCAGCCGCTTCAGCACGGACGGATACGCGGCCGGCGAGCTGGTGAACTTCACGTATGACTATACCAAGTCGAACCGGACTACCGCGCAGTTGATCAAGACGAAGGTCGACTCGATGCTTGCTTTGCACCCCGAAGTCTCGAAGGTCAACATCATCACGCACTCGATGGGGACGATTTCCGTCCGGTACTACATCGACAGTCTCGGTGGTTCGCCGAAAGTGCACGCATTCGCAGGGCTCGGCGCGACAAACCACGGAACCTCCCTCGCCGCGTTCCTGTTCACCACGGCGGGTATCGAGATGCGCCCGAATTCGACGCTCTTGAATCACCTGAACGCCACGGATGAATCGCCGTTCGGCGTCGGCTACAGTACCTGGCGCAGCCCATGCGACGAGGCGGTCAGCCCGCACGACAGCCCGATCCTCCAGGGGCTGATCCCTAACCTCGAGAATAACGTGCTGACCGCGTGCATGTCGCACAGCCAACTGCACGAGGACCCCACGGTCTATGCGCAGGTGAAGAGCTTCATCGAGACGTTCCTGGCGCCATAACCAAGCGTACGGGAATTCCGCCGTTCCGCGTATCGAACACGTCGCGGAACGGCAGCCCGACCTGCGCCTCGAGTTGACGATCGCTGAGCAGAAGCGCCAGCGTCCACTCGGGGCGCTTTTGTCTCACGACGTTGCCCAGCTGCGCGTAAAGATTTCTCAATCGGTCCCGCTCGCCGACGCGCGTGCCGTACGGCGGGTTCGAGATCATCAGCCCCGAACCATCCGCGGCTGAAAGAGCCGAGATCGGCTGAGGCTGGAACGCGATGTCGGAATGGACGCCCGCGCGTTCGGCGTTCGCGCGCGACGCATCGATTGCTCCTGCATCGCGGTCGCCACCAAAGATGTCCACGGGTGATCGCGGGAGCTCGCCTTCTCGCGCGCGATCCACACGCGCTTTCCAGTCGGCGAGATTCGTCTCCGGCCAATCGAGAAACGCGAATCGCCGGTCGCGTCCAGGCGCGATGCGACGCGCCAACCGGGCCGCCTCGATAGGAATCGTCCCCGACCCGCACATTGGATCGGCGAGCGGCACGGCGCCGTTCCAGCCGGCGCCGAGCAACATCGCCGCCGCCAGCGTCTCTCGCAGCGGCGCCTTGGCGAGCGCCTGCCGATAACCGCGCCGATGCAACAGCTCGCCGGAGCTGTCGGCGCTCACCGTGCAGACGTCGTGTAGGAACCGCACGACGAACAACTGGCCGGGCGACGGCGCCTCTTCCTCATCGTCCCGCACCGCGGCGCCGACCGTCGCGCTACTCACGCGATGCGCCACGGCCTCGGCGAAGCGCTGCGCCACGGCCCCGCTGTGATAGAGCTTCGACTTCCGACAGGTCACGCGAAAGCGGACGCCCGATCCATCAGCGACGAACCGCTCCCACTCGATCTTCCGCGCCGAGCGTTCGAGCTCGAAGAAAGTCTTCGCTCGAAACTCGGCGACGCGCACCAACACGCGACTGGCCGTCCGCAGCCACAAATTCGCCGCGGCCACCGATCCGCCGTCTCCCGCCCACGTCACGCCGCCGTCCTCGACGTTCGAATGAACGCCGAGCTGCTCCAGCTCCGTTGCGCAAATCCGCTCGATGCCCGGCGCGGTGACGGCGAAACAGGTGAGCGCTTTCCGTTCCGCTTTCGATCGGGATGACGCCATCACATCGCGGCGGCGCCGGTGAAGGGACGCTTCCCGTGATCTGCTCGGCCGCATCCAACCACGCCCAGCGCGGCGATCGCCGCGGGCATTCTCCGTGAGCAAGGCATCGGCTACTCGATGACGAGGGCTTTCACGGCCGGGTCGACCGTGGGATATCGCAGGTCGAGACTCTCGAGTGTATCGGCGATCGTGCGCGCGACGAGCCAGTCGCGGACATCCTTGTCGTCCGCCGGCACGATGTACCACGGCGCACGCTCGGTGCTCGTGTTCTTGAGGATTCCGTGATAGGCCTTGGAGAACTGCTCCCAGTGCTGCCGGTCGTCGAGATCGCCGACGCGGAACTTCCAATTCTTGGTCTGGTCGAGCAGCCGCTCCTCGAGGCGCGACCGCTGCTCGTCGCGCGAGACGTGGAGCATGAACTTGAGGATGACCGTACCATTCTCGACGAGATTGCGCTCGAAGTCGTTGATCTGGCGGTACCGGTCGCGAAGCTCGGACTTGTTGATTTGCCCGTGCACTCGCGGTACGAGGACGTCCTCGTAGTGAGAGCGGTTGAAGATCCCGATCATTCCACGAGCGGGGACCTGCGTATGAATCCGCCACAAGAAGTCGTGCCGCCGCTCGAGATCCGTCGGCACGCCGAAGCTCGATACCTGGCATCCCTGCGGGTTCACGGACGTGAACACCTTTCGGATCGTGCCGTCCTTGCCCGACGCGTCGCGCCCCTGCAGTACGATGAGAAGCGCATACCGCCGATCCGCGTACAGTAGCCGCTGGAGGTCGGCGATGCGCGCTCCTTCCTTTTCGGCGGCGTCTTTCACCGAACGCGGCAGGCGCTTTCGGTGACGAAGGCGCGCGTCGGCGTCGTCGATCTTGATGTCGCTTTCGGATTCGACCGGTTTCAGTTTCATGGGGATTCGAGAGTGGCCCGAGTATGAGGGCCGCGGGACCGGAGCACAACCGAGCGCCGCCGGTATCAAGGGTGACCGGACGACCTGTCAGATGGTTAGGCCTATGCAAGCCGTTCGAATCCCACGCTCTTTCTACCAATGAAAGTCACGATATCCAGTCTTCTCATCGTCGCCGCGCTCGTTGGATGCGCGAGCGGTGCCCCGACATCAACTGCCGCCACGCGCGTCGACAACGTGGCCGCACTCAGCGGCGCGCGCGTCGAGCTGGCCGAGGAAGGAGGCATCGCGGCCTTCTCGACGACTTACACCGCGCGCCACGACGACCGCGCCTTCGCGTTCTCGCGCCGGCACATTTGCTCGGCCAACTGTCCGGCCCCGCTCGACAGCGCGAGCGGCACCCTCTCGGTCGCCGCGTCGGACTCACTGTTCAATATCGTTGTGAACGCGCAGCCCGGAACGCTCAAGGACGACTACGGCGTTACGCCGAATGCCGCCGACATGGTCACGTACACGCTTCGCGTCGTTCTTGACAATGGCACGAAGACGGTCCGCGCTGACGATGGGACCATGCCTTCGGCGATGCGCAAGATTGTCGACGCCATCCACGGCGTTGTCGCTGCCGCGCGGAAGTAGGTGACCGTAGTCAACTAGGCGACCGTCGTATGGTTGGTACAGGCGATCGGGACTAACGCTGGGACTCGCGGGCTAACGCGGACACGCGCGGGCTGACGCGGTCTCGAGACGCCACGGCGCGCTCTCTTCAGGCTACCGCGCACGGAAAGTTGGATTCTTTGTTAAGCAGCCTCGGGATGCTTCAGTGAGCGAAGCGTCCCGAGGCTGTTCCCCATCAATTCCCGGGTCGTGGCGAATAGCGTCAGCCTATGCGCACGAACTACGGCCGAACCACCGCCGGCGCCCCCGCTTGAACCGGACCATCCTTGTTTGCGTCGAGCAGCGCCCGTCGCTCGAGGGCCGTTTGTCCGTTCGCGATCCACGCCGGCGCCGGATCACCTTTCAAATAGTGGCCGAACCACTGAAGAATCCGGCGCTCGTAGTCGAGCTGATTCTCTTTCTTTTGTAGCCCGTGTCCCTCGCCGGGATACATCAGCAGCACGACGTCCTTGCCGGCGCGCCGAGCATAGTTGTAGAAGAGCGACGCTTGCCGCGGGTCGACGGTGCCGTCGTCCGACCCCGCCTCGAGCAGCATTGCCTTCACCGGCATCTTGTCCACCATCGCCAACGGCGAATTGTCGATCATCGCCTTCATGTCTTCCCACGGCGCGACCTGCATGCGGAACTGGCCCGTCTCCCAGTGATCGAATTCCGCGCTGCCCGGCTGCCAGTGGAGCTGCCCGGCGAAGCTGATCATGTCCGTGATTCCCGATCCGACGACCGTCGTCGCGAACAATTTGCTGTGCGTGCCGAGGAACGCGGCTTCGTAACCACCCTGCGAGTGACCGACATGTCCCACGCGCGCCGGATCGACGATGCCGCGCGCTAACACACTGCGCACGGCTGCGTCGACGGACTGCTGCGTGCCAAGACCGGGCTCTCTCGGACGGAAAACAATGTCCGGCATGAGCACGAAGTAGCCGTTCTGCGTGAACACCGTGGCGTTGTAGTAGTCCGACTCGCGCGGCACGATGTAGTTGTGCAGGCCCTGCGTGAGCAGCTCGTACGTGTACACGATCATCGGGTACTTCTTCGATGGATCGTAGTTCGCGGGATAGTAGAGCAGCGCTTGCAACGGCACGCCGATCGTGCTGTTGAAGTTGAACATCTCGACTTTGCCCCACGCGTAGTCCTTCGCTTGCGCGTTCGTCTCGACGACCGTCTTCGCCGTCGCGTAGTCCGTTCCCACGCGCAACACGGGCGGCGTGTCGTACCGCTGCCGCTGGAACGCGATCACCGGCGCGCTGTCGGCGGGCGCGGCGAGACCAAACCCCGTATCGGCAAGGACCAGCCGTTGGATCTTCCCGTCGGGAGAGAGACGCGCAAAGCCCGTCTGCTTCGTTTTCTTTCCGCGTAGCGAGACATACTGCGTCTTCGACAGGTCGAGCGCGCGGTCGGCGACCGGGGCGTTGAACGGCGCGAAGTTCGCCAGCCGGTGAATCACGCCTTCCTTCGCGCCGTCGGTCAGCTTGGTGCCGCCGGAGCCGTCGAGGGCGAGACGCCAGATGTCGTACGTGTCGTAGGCGAGGAACGCGTCGCCGTTCTTCGTCCAGCCCGCGGGATTGATGATCGGCGCGACGTTATTCGGGTGATCGTCGTCGTGATCGACGAAGTCGGCGCGTTTGCTCGACGTCAGCGGCGCCGTGAGATTCGTCTTCTTGCCCGTCGCGAGATCGACCGCCCAGAAATCCTTGCCGTCGGACCAGGCGAGCTTCGTCCCCATCGGATCCGGACCGTAGTAGTGACGGACCTTCTCGAGAACCTTCCTGCGCTCACCCGACGCAAGATCCACGACCCACACATCCTCGTCGTCGCGCCCGAACTTCCACCCCCACGCGTACGGCTTCCGATCGATCTCGGTCGCGAATCGCCCACCCTCGAGAATCGTCGACGGTTCGTTCACGTCGGTGCCGACCTGCACGACCTTGTTGTCGCCGATCCGCCACGCCGAGAGCATCGTCGCGCGCAGATCGTTATTCTCGGCCGACTTCTGCTGCGGCAGCAGACGAACGTCATTCGTGTGCCAGATCTCGACGTCGGACACCTTCTCATCGCTCTTCTTGATCGCGTCGGCGACCGGCTCGCGCTTGCGAACGCCGAAGTAGATGACGCGACCGTCGCGCGACCACGACGGCCGGCGATAATCAGCGATCCGTGTCCCCGCCGGGAATCCCGTGCTGCCGACGGCCGGATCGAGGCGCAGCGCCGCGCCTTCGCCGCCGCCCACGTTTGTCCAGGCGAGCAACACGTGCGCCGTGTCCCTGTATGCCTTGTCGATGTTGGTGCGCAACACGGCCAGATCGGTCGACTTCGGCCGCCAGGCGAGCGCGCGGTATTGCGAATTCGACGATTCGAGCACGCGCATCGCGCCCGAGCGGCCGTCGTACAGCTGAACCGCGTTGCCCGCGCCGCCGTCGGTGTCGATCGTCAACGCCAGCAATGCACCCGCATCCGCCCACGCTTGATCGCTCACGTTCGCGAAGGTGAGACGCACGTTGTTCGCGAGGTCCTGCAACAGCACCTCGCTCGTCTTCTTCCCCTCAGCCGGGTATCGCGTCATCGAGATGAACCGGCCGTCGGGGCTGAACGCGAAGGCGCTGACGTCGCTCACCGAGATCGTCGTCCCGGTGACGAGGTTGCGTGCCTCGAACGAGTTGTGCACCGGCTTCTTGTCTTTCGTGAGCCGTTCGCGCTCCTTGGGTGAGACGCCGATCGCATACGCGACCCAGCGGCTGTCCGGCGAGAACACCGCTCCCGTGCCGTAGGCCACGACGATCGTCGTGTCGCGGGACACCCCACGAAGGCGCAGCTCATTCTCCTCACTGACTCGGGTCACCGGAACCGCCACCCAGTCGCCCCTCGGCGACAGTCGCGGCGCGCCGAGCTGCTCCCATTTGCCGTAATCCTTCGGCGTGATCAGGGGCTTGCTCTGCGCGAGGAGCATCGCCGGAAAGGCGAGGGCGCACGCGACGGACAGTCTGGCAATGGTCGTCCGGCTGGTCATACGATTACCTCGGAGGGGAGTGTCCGGTAGGTTGGACAAGATAAAGCAGGGAATCGCCTCCGCCATCCACGTCATGCGCTCCCCCGCCCTCGCCCACCGCTCCCGATTCCTGATCGCCGCCACGACCATCGCGGCGAGCCTCGTCATCCTCGTGGCGAGCCGGTCCGCACCGACCGCGTCGGTAACGTTCGCCCGCTTCGTCGACGACTACCTCGACGACTTCGCGCGACGCCATCCGTCGATCGCCGCGGGCAACGGCATCCACGCGCACGACGATCTGCTCGACGACTTCTCGGCGGCCGCGATCAAATCAGAGATCGCGAAGCTGAACGAGGAGCGCGCATTCCTCACGACGCGGATCGATACGGCGACGCTCAACCTCGATGAGCGCGTCGATCGTCAGATCCTCCTCGGCATCATCGACGGCTGGCTGCTGGAGCAGGAGACGCTCGAGAACTGGAAGCGAAATCCCATGCAATACGCCGCCGCGCTCGCCGACGGCATTCACGATCTGATGACGAAGGAGAGCGCGCCGGCGCCGGCGCGTATGCGATTCATCATCGCCAAGCTGCGCGACGCGCCGAAGCTCCTCGCCGCGGCCCGCGCCAACGTTCAAAATCCACCGCGCCTCTTCGCCGAGCGCGGCGCGGCCATGATGCGCGGGGCCGCCGAGATGCTGGGCAAGGATCTCGACCTCGCCTTCGCCACCGAACCGAACGCGCGGTTGCGCGACTCGCTGCGCCACGCCGCCGACGGGGTGATCCCGCTCGTCAACGCGTATGCGACGTATCTGGAGCGCGAGGTCGTTCCGCGCGCGACGGGCGACTTCACGATCGGCCCGGCCAATCTCGCTCGCCGCTACCGCGCCGAGGAGATGATCGGGACGCCGCTGGATCGTTTAGTATCCATCGGCGAACGCGAGCTTCGTGCGCAGCAAGCAGCATTTCGCGCCGCGGCCGAGCGCCTGGCGCCGGGCAAGGATCCCGTAGCGACCTGGTTGTCCGTCCGCCGCAACCATCCGCCGATGGGCGGCGTGGTCGCGGCCACACAGGCGGTCGTCGATTCATTGACGAGCTTCGTGTCGTCGCGAGGCATCGCCTCGGTTCCACGCGGCGAACGTGTCGTCGTCGCACCCGCCCTCCCGTTCGACCTCGGCTTCGCCTCGATGCACGCGTCGCCGCCGCTCGAACCGAAGCCGGTGAAGAGCGTCTTCTACATCACCGACGCGCGGCCGGACATGCCCGCGCAGCAACGCGAGGAGTGGCTCGAGCGCTACAACTATGCATCGCTCTCCAACACGGCGGCGCACGAAGCGATGCCCGGCCATTGGCTGCACTCGCTCTACATGCGCAAGACGCCGGGAAAGGTCCGGCGCATTTGGATCGGGTTGAATCCGTTCCCGCAGCCGTCGTCCGGTCAGGACGGCTGGGCCCATTACGCCGAGCAAATGGTGCTCGACGAGGGCTACGACAACGACGATCCGCGCCTGCGGCTCGCACAGTTGAGCGACGCGCTCACGCGCATCTGTCGACTGTTGTCCGGGATCAGGGTGCATTCGAAAACGTGGACCCTCGACGACGCCCAACGCTGCTTCGAGAAAGACGCGTATGTCGCCGCCCCCGCGGCCAAACGCGAGGCGGAGCGAGCCGCCTACGACCCGACTTACGGCGGCTACTTCCTCGGCAAGCTCGCCATCATCAAACTGCGCACCGATTACGCGGCGCGACTCGGCGCCAAGTTCAACCTCCGTGACTTCCACGAGCGATTCATGACCAACGGCATCGCGCCGATCAAAGCGCAACGCATGCTGCTGCTGCCCGGCGACACGTCGTCGGTGATCGATTGATGCCGGCGCCGCACACCATCCGCGGGCGTAAGGTGCGTGTCGGCGTGCTGGGCGCCGGCGCCTGGGCGGACTTCGCACACTTGCCCGGTTTCCGACGCGATCCGCGCTGCGAGCTCGTCGCGATCGCCGACCCCGTTGCCGAGCGTGCGAAGGCGCTCGCCGAGAAGTTCGAGATCCCCGACTGGTACGATTCGCACGAATCGTTGATCGCGCGCGATGATATTGACCTCGTCGACGTGTGCACGCCGAGCTCGACGCACTTCGAGCTCGCCTGGTCGGCGCTCGAGCACGGGAAGCACGTGCTCTGCGAGAAGCCGGTGGCGTACGACTACCAGGACACGCTCCGCGCCGCCGACCTGGCGCGCCGCCAAGGCGTGAAGACCAAGCTTGGATTCACCTTTCGCTACAGCCCGGCGATGCAGTACATGAAGGAGCTGATCGACGACGGGTTCGTGGGCACGCCGTTCATCTTCAACGGCTACGAGCAGAACTCGCAGTGGCTCGATCCACAGACGCCGCTGCGCCAGGTCGATCATCTCGCCGACCAGTCGCAGATCCAGGTCTCGTCGCTCGAGGGCTACGGCGCGCCGATCATGGATCTCGCCCACCTGTTCATGGGCAGTCGCTTTAAGGAAGTCGTCGGCACGATGACGAACTTCGTCCCCGAGCGCGTCGTGCGCGCCACCGGGACGATGATGCGCATGAACATCGACGACGGCGACATCTTCATCGGCAATTTCGCCAGCGGCGCGTTCGGGTCGATCCAGACGAGCTTCGTCACCGTGGGGAACTACCCGGGTCTCGAGGCGCGAGTGTACGGCAGCAAGGGCGCGCTGATCTGCCGGCTGGTCGAGGAGAACGGGATCTGCGAATCGCTCAAGGGTGCGACGAAGGAACAGGTCGAGTTTCGAGAGCTGGACGTGCCTCAGCGTTTCTATCCGCCGGGCGGCAGCCGGACCGAATCGTGGCGCTCGTCGTTCTACGCCAATCTGGTCAGCTCGTTCATCAGCGAGATCCTGAGCGACGGCGACGACAACCAGGGCAATTTCGTGGACGGCGCGCATGTGCAAGAGCTCATCAACGCCGTCGAGCTGTCGTTCCGCGAGAAGCGATGGGTGTCGATCCCGCTCGGCGACTCGGCGACTCGGCCGGGTGCCCGCTTGCGGGCGCATGGCGACTCGGCGGGTGGGTGATGGATCCCGTTGATGAGTTTTTCGCCCACTACTACAAGCGACGGCCGGTGAACGCGACGTTCACCGGCATTCACGAATATGACGGCGAGCTTCCCGATTGGTCGGCGAGTGGACTCGCCACTATCGACGCCGAGCTGGGCGACATTAGCGCGAGACTCGCGCAGAGTAACGCGGAGGCCAGCCGCGTAGCATACGAGAACTCGAACGAACTCGACGCCGAGCTGATTCGCGGCTATTGCGCGATCCAGGCGAGCGAGCACGATGGATCGCACGGCCCGCGCGGCAACCCGGCGCTGTGGACGGGAGAGGGCGTGTTCTCGGTCATTGCGCTCATGATTCGCGACTTCGCACCGCTCGGCGATCGCGTCAACGCGGCGACGAAGCGCATGAACGCGCTCCCGGACTTTCTTCTGCAGTCACGCGAAACACTCGGCGACGCGCCGCTCCCCGCCGCATGGACCGCGAAGGCGCTCCGCGATTGCGAGGGCGCGGCTATTCTGTTTCGTCGCGGCGTCGGCTGCTGGCTCGAGTCCGGTGAGCTTCCGCCGCAAGAACGATCGACGTCGCTCGCCGCCGCCGATCGCGCGCTGACCGCATTTCACGATCACGCCGCGTGGCTCGCCGCACGACCGCACGCGCCGCAGACCGCGTTGGGCTGCGGCGCCGCCCACTATGACTTGCTGCTACGCGCTGGACATCAGTGCAGCAGGTCGCGCGCCGATCTTCTCGCCGAAGCGCGGTCGTCGCTCGACGCCGAATGTCGGAAGCTCGATGAAATGGCCGCCGAGACTGCCGGATCGTGGCGTGAAGTCCAGGAAGCTCTGGCAAGTGATCATCCGGCACCGGAGGAATACCTCGCAACGTTCAACGCCGAGTGGCGCGCTTGCCGACAAAAGGCCGTCGAGGCGGACGTCGTCTCCTGGCCGGACTGGCCGCTCCACTACGAGGAGATCCCAGTCTTTACGCGCGACGCGGCGCCCTTTCTCTACTACCTGTTCTATCGCTCCCCTGCTCCGTTCGATAAGCGAAACAACTACGTATATGTCGTCACACCGCTCCCGGCGAGTGACGCTACGCCGCACCTTCGTGCCTGGAACCGAAGCGTCATTCGGCTGAATCATGTTTTTCATCACGGCGGCGTAGGACACCACGTGCAGAACGCGCATGCCTATGGTCAGTCGAGGTCCCGCGTCGGACAGATCGCCGCCGTCGATTGCGCCAATCGCATCGGAATGTTTTGCGGCGGGTCGATGGCCGAGGGCTGGGCGTGCTACGCCACGGGGTTGATGGGCGAGATCGGCGCGCTCACGCCGCTCGAGGTGGTCGCCGAGCAGCACTCGCGCGTTCGGCAGCTCGCCCGAGCCGTCGTCGACCTCGCCTTT
>DATLPC010000221.1:0-44238 GCA_035535975.1 Gemmatimonadaceae bacterium
CCAACTTCGCCCACGATCGTGAACCATGGCCCGTTGATGCCGGGTCGGACGCGCTTGCCGAGCGGACTCTCATCCTTCCAATAGCGCTTGGCGAACGCACGGCTCACGATCGCTTCGAGCGTCGCGCGCTTCGGGTCCTGCACACCAAAGGCGCGACCGCTCAACATGGGGATCTGCATCGTATGGAAGTACTCACCGTCGACCGTCGCCACGAAGTGGTCGTCGGGCACGGCGTTCGGCGGGGCCGGGTGATCTTCGATCTCGATGATCGTGTCGTTATGGTCGTCGCTGAGCGGGACCCAATCACTGAGCGTCGCGCTCTGCACGCCCGGCAGCGCGCGTACCTTCGACATGAGCGCGTCATAGAACCGCATGCGCGCCGCGGCATTCGAATAGCTCGCACTCGGCAGCATCATCCGCGCGTAGACGACGCCGTCGGCATTGAAGCCGGGCTTCACCTGCTCGAGGCGCATGAAGCTCCGAGCGAGCAGTCCGGAGGCGGCAACGAGGACGAGCGCGAGCGCCGTCTGCGCGACGACCAAAACACTTCGTGCTCGTTGTCGCCCGCCGTTGGTGCTGCCGCGCCCACCGGCACGCAGCACCATCGCGATCGGCAGTCGTCGCGCTCGAAGCACCGGCACCACGCATACGAACATCGCGCAAAAGAGGGACGCGCCGAACGCGAACACGAGTACGCGCGCATCGACCGTCACGTCCTGGAGTCGCGGCAGGCCGAGCGGGCCGCCGATCGCCGTAGCGAGCTTCACGCCAACGCCGGCGAGTACCACGCCAATGGCGCCGCCCGTAGCCGAGAGCAAGACCGACTCGCTCAACGACTGGGCAAGAATTCCTGCCAGCCCCGAGCCGAGCGCACCGCGCACCGCAAGCTCGACCTGGCGGCTCTCGTTGCGCACGAGAAAGAGATTGGCCACGTTCGCGCAGGCGATGACGAGCACGATGGACACGCTGGCGAGAAGAATCCATAGCAGTCGTGCGACGTCGCCGACGAGCCAATCGCGCAGCGTCAATACCTTCGGCGCGACGTGAGCCTGCGCCCACATCGCCGGCGGAATGCCGCTCGGAAATTCTTCAAGAATGTGCGGCAGCACGCGCGCCAGGTCGGCTCGCGCGCCCTCGGCGGACACGCCATCGCGAAGCCGCCCGACGCCTTGATAGTTGAAGCTTCCCGCCTGCGCGTTCGCCGGGTCGAGCGGCAGAGGAAGCCAGAGGTCGACGCTCGCCGATGGGTAGGCGAATCCTTTCCCCATCACGCCGACGATCTCGCGCGAGACGCCGTCGGTCACCATGCGCTGTCCGATCACCGACCGGTCGCCGCGAAAACGGCGCTGCCATAGCGCGTATGAGAGAATCGCCGCCGGCGACGCGCCGACGCGATCCTCGCCCGCGCGAAAACCGCGGCCCAACGCCGGCGCCACGCGAAGCACGTCGAACAGGTTCGCCGTGACTGTGGCGGCCGACACACGCTCGGCCCGGTCATTCTCGCTCGCCGCGGCAAGGTTGACGTCGGTATAGCGCGATGCGGCAATGCCGTCGAAGGCGCGGGCATGCTCCTGATAGAGCAAGACGCTGGCATCCGACTGGTCGGCGTCTTTTACGCCCGACACTTCGACGCTGTGCCGCAGCGCGACGAGCCGGTCCGAGCGCGGGTATGGCAACGGCCGAAGCAGGACGCCATTGACGATGCTGAACACCGCCGTCGTCGCGCCGACGCCGAGCGAGAGGACGAGGACCGTGGCGATGGTGAAGCTCGGAACGCGCGTCAACCGGCGGGCGGCGAAGCGGAGCTCGGCGAAGCGCAGCGCATATGGAACGGCGGCCATGGAAGACTCCTCTTCATCTGCGTCGTTGGTCCGGCGTACGATGCGCCCGAGCGTCGTCGTCCATTCGGCGGCGGCGTGGACGAGAACGTCCTGAATGGCCGCCATCCAGAAGGCACCGACCGGAACGCCACGCCGCTTCGCGTCGCGCCGCTCGTCGCGAAACGTCTCCACGAGGTCGAGCGCGAACGCGCGGTGGAAGCGCCGCGGGTAGAGCACGAGCAGCGCCCGATAGCAACGTTCGCCGAGGTCGAGCCGCGGCAGGCGGAAGTCCGGCATCAGGCGAGTGCGGTCTGTCCCAACGCTCGACGCGCTTCGTCGGCGAGCACGGCCATCCGTTCGGCTTCGGCGGCGATGACGCGTTTGCCGAGGGGGGTGATGCGATAGTAGCGGCGCCGTTCGTCGTCAGCGTCGGCGGCGGGGCGGCGCTGGGATTCGACGACCACGCCGTCGTCGAGCAGCCGGGCGAGCAAGCGGTACAGCGCACCCGCCTGGAGCTCGACGCGACCCGCCGAGCGTTCGGCGGCCTCGCGCATGATGGCGTAGCCGTGTCGCTCGCCGCGCAGGAGTACGAGGAGGACGTGGAAGGTGTCGGCTTTGAGGGGCAGAAGGTCGGTGAGGTCTGAGCGCTGAGCCATGGCCATGATCGTGGCTGATATGTACAAAATGTCTATAGACGCCTGGTATGTACGGGCGGGAACGGTTGGCGTCAAGCCCCCGGGGTTGCTGGGAGGGAGTGACCGGCCGGGGAAGTCGGATTCCAGGCCCCGATCTCACGGCTTGGAGGTAGACCGTCGTCTTGCGCTAAGGCTTGGGTGTGGCGAGCCGGCGCTCCAACTCCGACCGCCAATTCGCCAGGACCGTGATTCCGCCGTCGGTCTCGTCGGGAAGCAGCACGAGCAGGTGCTTGCCATCGGGCATGGCGTCGTAGCTCGCCGCGAAATGGTCGTCGGCAAAGTTGCGCCGGCTCGTTACGACAAAGCCGGGACCTGCGCCGATCGTTGCCGCGACGATGTGGCCCGGGTCGCGATAGAATAGTGTCTTGCTATCGCGCGACCAGACGGGATCCGTCCCGCCCTGCAGTGAGACTTGCCAATGGCCGCTGCCCTGCTGCATCGAGCGCACTGATACCTCATTCCGCTGAGATTCGCTCAACACGTAGGCCAGCCACCGGCCGTCGGGAGAGACAGCAGCTTTTCCGATACCTGTAGGAGACGAGAGCAAGACCCGGAGGGTCCCGGTGGAATCCATCAGCGAGAGGCGAGACAGACCGGAAGAAGTGATGATCTCTCCATAGACAAATGCTTTTCCGTCGGGCAGCCACTCTCCGGCAAATCGGAGTCCGGCACCGAGCGGTAACGGTGTGGGTACGCCGCTCCCATCGGCGGGCAGCTCTACGGCGCTCGTTCCCTTGCGCGAATCAGTCCGGGTAAAGGCAAGCCGTTTTCCGTCGGGACTCCATCTTGGTCCCGCGCTGTGGCCATCATCGGTGAGCCTCGAACCGGCGCCGGAGCTGATATCGTAGGTCCAAACGTTCTCCTCGTCGTTGGTCACGATACTGGCAGCGATCCGAGCGCCGTCGGGGGACACGCGAATGGCTTGATATTTTCGTGCTTCTCCGGGAAGAAGCCGGGTCACTCCGTCCGAGGCGAGCAACGCCAGTCTGGCCAATGCTTGGCCACGAGCAAACACGAGAAGGTTGCCGCTCGAGGCAACGGCGAACTCCAAATTCCAAGGCGGGCCGGTGCCGGCGATTCCCTCGGCGACCGGCACGGGCGTCCCGGAGACAACGAAGGTCTTCGGGTCGAAGGCAACGGCGCGCAAGACTCCATCGGGCCGCGCGAACAGCAGATGGTTCGGTGGCACGAACGCCGGACTGGTCCCGGAGACATCTAGTCGCTTGACGTGGCCATCGAGTGTGGCTGCCACCAGCGTACGTCCCCCGTTTCCCGAGAAGCTGGTGTAGACCACGGCATCGCCGGATGGCAGGAACGACGGCTGGCCTTGAGATATTTCGCCGCGCGCGCTGTCGATCGTCGTGAAGGCTTTCGGTTCACCACCGGACGCGGATACGACCATCAGTGGCTTGCCGGCTCTACCGAACGCGATGAGGTCTTTCGTGCCCCACGAACCGAAACGCGCCGCCGCGGACCTGGCGATCGTCGTCACAGCCCCTCCGGCGATCGGCACGCGGTACAGGTCGCCCTCCGCCGTTTCGAATGCGACGGAGGCACCGTCCGGCGATATGAAGAGGTAGCGGGCACCCTCGGTCCCCGAGATCGGACGGACCTCGTCGCTTCCCAGCGCACGAACATAGATCTGTCGCCGCCCCTCGTGTGACAACAAGAACAAGACCTGCGACCCATCGGGCGTGACTGCGATCGAGGTCATCGTAGGATCGAGTTGCGTCAAATCGAACCGCAGCGGGGACGGGAGCGTCAGCGAGAATCGAACGACGCGAGGCGCGTCGAGCGGTACGCGACGCCAAAGCGTCCATCCGCTCGTTGCGACGACGCCCGCGGTGACGATCCACGGCACCGCACGCCCTATTCCGCGAACAACGCCGGACCGCGTGACGACCTCCCGCGCCTTGCCGGCCGAATAACCGCGGTCGCGCAACGCGTCGGCGAATTGTGAAGCCGACGTAAACCTGTCGGCGGGAATTTTTTGGAGCGCGGTGAGCACCGCGTCATTCACATTCGTGGGAATCGTCGGCCGAAGCGATGCCGGGGGCCGCGGAGCGTCGGCAAGCAAGCGAACGACGATGCCCTGTACGGTTGGCGCAACGAACGGCGCCTGACCGACGAGCATTTCGTAGAGCACGCTGCCCAATGCATACAGGTCCGCTCGAGCATCCACGGCGTGCTCGCCGCTCGCTTGCTCGGGACTCATGTACTGCGGGGTGCCGAGAGAGACGCCGGCTTGCGTCAGCCTCTCACCGAGGTTTGCCGCGGCCAGCGCGATCCCGAAATCCATCACGAGGGCTCCGCCCTCGTGCAGGAGGATGTTCTCGGGTTTGATGTCCCGGTGAACGACACCGCGTCGATGCGCATACTCGAGCGCACCGCAGATGTCGCCAACGATGCGTATCGCGTCGTCGATCGGAAGTTGGCGCTCTCGGACGAGCCGATCGCGAAGCGTCTCGCCCTCCACAAAGGGCATGACGTAGTACACCGAGCCGCCCACCGGCCCGGAGTCGTGGAGCGGCAGAATGTGGGGATGCTGGAGGCTCGCCGTAATTTCGATTTCCTTGAGGAAGCGATCGACTCCGATCGCCGCCGCCAGCTCCGGCCGAAGCACTTTGATCGCCACCTTCCGGCGATGCTTCAGGTCATCGGCGAGGTAGACGGCGGCCATGCCGCCCTCGCCGATCTGGCGCTCGACGCGGTATTTCCCGACAAGCAAGTCGTTCAACGCCGCCAATGAGTCGCTCACACACGACAGTATGAAGAGCCCTCCGACGCGGCCGCAAGAACCGCCCCGTCGCGCGCGCGACCTTCACGCCCCGGACGCCACAGCGAGCAGTCTCCTTTGTGGGTGTGACCGCGGCGAATTGGACCACGCGTTTAGGAGAGTGACCCGCCCATAGCCAGCGCGTCTTTTTTACAGCGCTCGCACGCGGGGACTATTGGGCATGTCCACAATAGAAGCTCAGCCCACGAACCGAGGCTTCGTTGGCTTGGCCCGCGGCCTCTTTCGATATGCCGCGGGCGCGCTCGTCGCGCTCGCGCTCACTGTGGGCGCGCTCGACTGGCTTGCTCGCCAGTTCGACCGCGAGCTGCGCCGCAGTGGCGAGGTGGTGCGGGTCGCGCGACAGGCCTACGAGATGGCGCTCGATCGCGAGGCAGCCGTTCGCGGTTATCTCCTGACACGCGACTCTTCGTTGCTTGTCCCCGAGCTCGTCGCGCGGCTGCCATTGGCGATCGCAATCGACTCACTGGCCGTGCTGACCGCGAACGATCCGGCACAGTCGCAGCGCACCGGAACGATCCGCGCCGCGGTCAACCGATGGGCGAACGTCTTTGCGTTCCCCGCGCTGCGTAAGCCCGGTCGCACCAAGAGCGAGCAGGCGATTGTGGTCGGCAACACGCTGTTCGAGACGGTGCGGTGGTCGTTCATCGACCTCCTCAGGTCGGAAGAGCTTGTGTACAGCGCGCAGCAGCGGCGACAAGAATGGATGCGCGTGTTCGCCGACGCCGCGATCGCGCTCGAGCTGGTGGTGCTGCTCGCCGTGTTGGTCCGCGTGCGCCGTCGAACCATCACGCAGGCGACCGCTTTGGCGCACCATGAGGCGCGCGCACGGGCGGTCATCGAGCACGCGCCCGATGTCCTCCTCCTTGTCGATGGCGACGGAACGGTGCGCTATCACAGCCCGTCCACCGAGGAGCTGATGGGCCGCACGGCGACGGAAATCGCCGGCGCGAATCTGAAAGACGGCGTACACGCCAGAGACCGCGATGCGCTCGAACAAGCGTTCGCCGATATGGCGGCCCATCACGGTCACCCGCGCCCGTTCGTCTGCCGCGTGCGTCACGCCGAAGGGGACGGATCGTGGCGGATCATCGAAGCGCGCGGAACGAATCTGCTACACGACCCGGCGGTGCAGGCCATCGTGATCAACGCGCGCGACGTGACCGACCGGGTTCACGCCGAAGAGAAGGCGCGCGAGGCGCAGCTGGAGGTCTTGGCTCGGCTCGCCGCGGCGGGCGAAGCGCGCGACGACGACACGGGGCAGCACACCCGGCGCGTCGGTGAGCTGGCGGCGCGCATTGGCGAGGCACTCGGACTCTCATGCGACGAGGTGGAGCTGATCCGCTTGGCGGCGCCGCTCCACGATGTGGGCAAGATCGGTATTCCCGATTCAATTCTGCGCAAGCCGCGCGCGCTCAACGCCGACGAATTCGCGATCATGCAGACGCACACTCTGATCGGCGCCGAGATGCTGGCCAACGGCGCGACGCGGCACATCCGGATGGCGGAGATGATTGCGCGCAGTCACCACGAATGGTGGAATGGCGGCGGATACCCGGACGGATTGGTCGGCGAGGCGATTCCGCTTGCGGCGCGTATCGTGGCGGTGGCCGACGTCTACGACGCGCTCACGCACGCGCGGCCGTATCGTGGCGCGTGGAAGCGCGAGCGGGTGATCGCCGAGCTCCGGCGCAAGTCGGGGATGCACTTCGAGCCGCGGGTGGTGCAGGTATTTCTCGAGGTCGTGCTGTCCGAGCGCGCTCGGAAGCTGGTGGTGAGCGCGGCCTGAGCTCGGCGCGAGACTCTCCGATGAACGGGAGAGTCAGCGTCCCTTTCGTCGTCGCGCTTCGAGGATTTGCGCGCGATAGTCTTGATTGACAACGTCGATGAGCGAGGCGGCAGTGTACTCGGCTTCGGCCTCTTCCCACTTCTGCAATATCATCTCGACGGAACCGAGGGCGGCGTGGTATTCGGCCATCGAACCGTCGAGGAGAAGTGTCTTCTTGAACCAATCTTCGGCGGTTCCCCAATCGTGGCGATCGAAGTAGACTTTCGCGACGTTGAATGTTCCAATGGCCGCGATACGGGCTGAATCGCTGGATGGGGCGCCGACGATGGCGACGGCCATACGGTCGTTGCTTCTCGGCAAGTTTCTTGGGGATGCCGTTGCCGCCGCCGCGACGCGGCTAGGAGTGGCGTCGCGCGATTGACTCGGAGCGAGCGCCGCCGTCTGAGCCTTCGGTGTAGCCTGCTTGGTGGCGGCGCTTGCCAGCTTTCCGTCGGCTACGCCTTTGGAGCCGCCAGCACGATTGGCCTGCGCAACGGTGGAGCGCTGGGCTACATTCAACGGCGCACTGACCGACCCATTTTTCATGGCAAGGCGGAGGGGCAGACCGGCGCTGAGGCGCTGGTTGATCTCGTTCTGCCATTGATCCAGTCGAACGAACCGCTCGGCGCTGGTGGGATGGCTCGAGGCCAGCGTGATCGAGCCTGGCTCGATTTGGGCGATACGTCTCCACACGTTGGCCGCGGCGGCCGGATTGCGGCCAGCCGCGGCCATTATGTAGACGCCGACGTAGTCGGCCTCCCGCTCGAAATCGGCGGAGAAGACCATGGCGCCCGCCGCGGCCATTTGATTGGACATGTCAGTACTGACGCCATGCTTGGCGGCGGCTACGTCGAAGATCATGCCGACCAGGGCGCCGACGAGGGCGTTCGTTTTCTTCGCATCCATGTGGTGCATCGCGTTGTGGGCGATCTCGTGTCCGACAACGGCAGCCAATTCGTCATCATCGGAGATGAATCGCAGCAAACCCGAATTGACGTAGACCGTTTTGCCGTCGGCCGCGGCGTTGACGACGTCCTTTCTCGCCACCGTCACGTCGTAATCGCAGACGGTGTCGCGGGCGATGGCGACGGATCGAACGATCGAGTCGCGGATGACGGTCATGGAGATGCGCGGGGCCAACCGGTCGAGGCGGTCCCGAAACGCCTCGGTGGCACCCTCGCCCAAGGGAAGTGCGATTCCGCTGATAGCGAGAATGCGGTCGTGAGGAGAGAGGCCCGCCTGCTGAGCGGGTGAGCCGGGTTGAACGTCGATGACTTCCAGCGTGTCGCCGAAGCCGAGGGTACGCGCCGCCTCTCGATACTCGGGCGTAAATGCAGCCCGATTCATCGCGTACACGCCCATGCGGGTCGTGACAGCGTTGCACAGCGGGACGGCGGCTCGGAGCAAGGGGCCGGCGACGGCGTTCAACCGGCTTTGCTGTTCGAATGAGGATTGGATGAAGAGTTGCTGCTGCTTCACCACCTCGGCAGCAACGTCGAGATTGTTGACGGAACCGATTTGAGTGGTCGGCGTTACACAGCCACCGAGGGCGAGCGCCAACGACGTAACGGCGACGGCATTGATTCGCGCTTCGACGCGCACAGGTCCTCCAACGACAGGTCTGCCCTTACTTCCGTGGGGACAATACCGTTGTTGAAGCTGGCGCACAAGACCGGCGCATAAGGGTGACGCCGATCGAAACTTTAAGACCCTTTAATCAAAAGGTGTCAAGCGATTAGTCGCTCGCCGTGGCAGAAAGAAGTTGACGCACGGGGGCGGGGAGTCGGCGCTGTGCGGCGAGCGCGGGCAGATCGCCGCGGCGTGAAGAATGCAAAGCGCGACGGCCGTATCGGCGAGTTCGACAATCGAAGCCGCTAGAGAAGGTAGGCCTTGGCTCGATCGTGATGCGCTTAGGACGATGGTCCGCCAATCATTCCGATGTCTGTCGCATCGGAAAATCGTTCGAGTGCCGCCGTGCCATGCAGCGGAACCGCTGCCAACACCCGAGCGGTCAAATCATTAAAGTATCCGTCCATGGTTGCCGTGCGATCCGCATACCGACGAGAGAACCAATTGCGGTACCAAGTCCCGTAAAGGTAGGACACTACTTCCCGAACCTTGATCCACGGGATCGCGGCAGGCGGACGCCCGACCGACGCTATCATGACTAGGCTGGGTTCCTCGCTATCGGCACTAAACTCGCCATCCATGCTGGGAGCCACGTAGGGTAGGTGCGGGACAACGCGCGCGCCGAACCGTTCAAAGCGGCGAATCCTTGCTCGATCGCGACTGTAGTCGCTAGACCCTGGGGTTGGTCGCGACACTTCGAACGCAATCGTTCTGGTGCCGCTTGTCCAAAGCACAGATTGGAGGCGCTCAATTAGCCGGCGTACAGCGACTGTGTCGAGCTCAGTCTCGCCGCCGGACACGAGATAATCGACGATAGCGATATCCTTGCGGGCATCGTCATGAAACATCAAGAAGGCCCGGACATCTTCATTGATCAGTGCGGCAAAAGTCCAAAGATTAATTCCAAATTCCGCCCTGTAGTGGCTCAGCCAATACGCCACGTCATCCTTCCGGACGCCCTGCGCCACCGTGAAATGAGCGTTGTGTAGATCGAGCGCGGAGCGCAGGATGTCGGCGTCGCCGGCCAAAACGGGTACCGTGCGGACAAGCGTGCCGTCGGCGGGTACGTGGAATAGAGCATCCTCGGCAACGCGACGAATGAGACGACAAATCGCTGCATCGCGATCGGTCGGCTTATGAACGGACAAGTGGTTGCCAGGCACTGCTTCGGTGTGAGTAAATATCCAGCGCGCGCTCTGGCTTTTGACTATCGGGTCCTCAGTCCCGTAGATGGCCGTTATGGGGATCGGGCACGAGTGCTCCGTCGGTGCGACGGCGAACAACACATCGCCGGCGATACGGCGTTGCAACCGTCCGATGTACTCGTCCAACGGCCGCAGCTGCTGTTCTTGCTCCTTGTTGACCCACGGCAGCTTGCGAATGATGCTCCTCGCGGGTCCTAAGAAATCCGACCCGTTGGTCGGCGTTGAAATGAGCACGCAATGCGCGATTTGACGCAGATCTTGGGCTCGTCGACTGTCGAGGTGAAACGCTAGAGTCGAGAGGATTACTAAACCGCCTTGGCTGTGGCCAACTAGTACGATCGGTTCGCCATCGCCGGCGCGCAGTTCAGTGCTCAGATAGGTCGCGAAGCTCTCACGAATTTCGTCCAGCTTGGGGATGGCGTTTGAGAAATTGAGCTCGACCAATTTGGAATTGTATTCGAACCAGTGCGGCACCAGCTCTGCCCTGGGAAATGCGCCGTGCGAGAGCTGGCGCCATAATTCGTTCCACGTCGATTTGTCTGAATTGAAGCCGTGTACAAAAACGAGATGTATGCGGGACTTCATATTCCCTCGTGCGCGTAGCCGCACCATGCACTGCGTGAGTCACCAGACCTCGTCGCGCCGCAGACGAAATACCTCCCGCCTCTTAATTATGACCGCTCAATAAAAAAAGGGAGGGTAGCCTTGGCTACTCTCCCTTCTTCCTCTTCTACGAGGAAAATCATCCACACTCGCTAAAACCACATACATGGCACTTCACACACCCTTCTGCGTATTCCATCTGCGACCCGCAATCAGGGCATGTCCCGATGTACGCCTCAGCGGAGTGCTGTAAGCCAAGCTGTAGCTCCATCTCCGCCGCCGTATTCCCGGTCGATCGAAGAGCAGCCGGCACCTGATGCGTCATGCTCTCCATCATTTCGGCGGACGGAGCCCCGCCGTTAACGGATGGCGCCGAAGGCGGCATGAGCTCCTGCTGGACGCCAACGACTCGATCCCGATGCCACTCCTCGATCGCGATACCGATCGCATCCGGAACTGACAAAACCTTGTTGGGTCCGAGGCCGACTGCTCTATCCGACGAGATCCCACGCAGCTGCTTGTGGATCTCCATGATCGGAATACCCGATCTCAAGGCCAAAGAGAGTAGCCGACCCATCGCCTCCGCATCTGCCATCGCTGAGCCGCCCGCCTTGCCGAGCGTGATGAACACCTCGAACGGCTGGCCCTTTTCGTCCTCGGTGATGTTCACGAACATCACGCCGAGCGGCGTCTCCTTCCTTATGGTCGTCCCGCGCAACTTGTCCGGCCGCGAACGCTTCGCGCGGCGCTGGAGGTTCTCGGCCTCGGCTTCATAGAGCGACTTCTTGAGGCGCTCGATCTCGGCTTCCTTTTCGGCGATGGTGCTGCGCAGATCGGCCACGAGGGAGCGGTCGCCAGGTTCGCTGCGCTCAGGATGACCGGCGGGCGCAGAAGCACTGCCCTCACGGGCCTTGGCGGCACCTTCGGTCGCGCCGGTGGAGAGCACCTGGTTGTCGCGGCTGCCGTCGCGGTAAACGGTGACGCCCTTGCAGTGCATGTCGAACGCGAGCTCGTAAATCTTGCGGACGTCTTCGACCGTGGCCGAGTGGGCGAAATTAGTAGTCTTTGAAATCGCCGAGTCGCAGTGCTCCTGGAAGGCAGCCTGCATCTTGATGTGCCATTCCGGGGCGATGGCGTTGGCGGTGACGAAGACGCGCTGCCACTGCTCCGGGACCTCGGGGTGGTTCACGGAGCCTGTCTTCGCGATGCGCTCCATCAGCTCTGCCGAGTACCAGCCCTCGCGCTTGGCGATCTCGACGAAGTCCTCGTTCACGTCGGGCATCATCACGCCGGCTTGGTTGCGCATGAAGGCCACTGCGAACAATGGCTCCAGGCCAGAGCTGCAGCCGGCGATGATGCTGATCGTGCCCGTCGGGGCAACGGTCGTCACGTTGCAGTTCCGCAGGAGCTGCATCGGACGAATGCGGTTGCCGTTCGCATCGCGCGCGCAGGTCTCGTCCGGGCCCCAGATGCTCTTCGCCCACTCGGCGAACGGCCCACGCTCGGCGGCGAGTCGGCTGCTTTCCTTTTTGCCCTCGACGTCGACGAACTCCATGACCTTTCTTCCGAACTCGACGCCTTCGTCGGTGTCGTAGGCGATGCCGAGGCGCACGAGCGCGTCGGCGAAGCCCATCACGCCGAGGCCAATTCTTCGGATGCGCTTGGACAGGGCGTCGATCTCGGGGAGCGGATACTTATTGACGTCGATGATGTTGTCGAGGAAGTGCGTCGAGAGCTGGATGTCGGCTCGGAACGCATCCCAATCCATCTTCCCGCTGTTGACGTAGTACCCGACGTTGATCGAGCCGAGGTTGCAGACGTCGTACGGGAGGAGCGGCTGCTCGCCGCACGGATTGGTCGCTTCGTACGGGCCGAGGTGCGGGACGGGGTTGTATCGGTTGGCTTCGTCGACGAAGAACACACCTGGTTCCCCAGTGCGCCACGCGCCGAGGATCATGCGGTCCCAGACCATGCGGGCGTCGAGCTGGCCTACCACTTTTTTGTTGCTCGGATCCAACAGATCGTAGGACGAACCCGCCTTCACTGCGTCCATGAACTTGGTGGTTACGGCGACGCTGATATTGAAGTTGGTCACCTGCGTGAGGTCTTCCTTGCAGGTGATGAACTCCATGATGTCCGGGTGGTCGACCCGGAGAATGCCCATGTTCGCGCCGCGCCGCGTGCCTCCCTGCTTCACCGCGTCCGTGGAGGCATCATAGAGCTTCATGAAAGAGATCGGACCGCTCGCGACCCCGGTCGTCGAACGGACCATCGATCCCTTCGGGCGCAGGCGCGAGAAGGAGAAACCCGTACCGCCACCACTCTGATGGATGAGCGCCATGGCGCTCAAGGTGTCGTAGATGCCGTTCTTACCGTTGGCGAGCGCGTCTTCGACGGGCAACACGAAGCAGGCGCTGAGCTGGCCGAGTGGACGGCCGGCGTTCATGAGCGTCGGCGAGTTGGGCTCGAAGCGACGCTGGGTCATGAGCGCGTAGAACTCTTCCGCCACTGTCTTGACCGCACCCTCACTCGCTCCATACCTGCGATCCGCCTCGGCGACGACTGTCGCCACGCGCCAGAAAAGATCTTCGGGCTGCTCCACCGGCTTGCCCTTTTCGTTCTTCACCAGGTAGCGCTTTTCGAGCACGGTACGCGCGTTGGCGGAGAGCGAAACGGGCCCCGGGGGCGGATTGAGGGGAAGCGTCATGGGGACAATACTCCTATATGGAAGCAGCGTGGAGCGAGGCGAAACGATTGTCGTTGGGAGTGTTACAGCCCGTTACAACCGGCTCGCGGGCGCGCCAGGAGGGTGGACGGCGCGAGCCAAGGGGCGACAGTCTACCGACGTTCGTGTTTCCACGCCAGTAGTAATATAACCGACGGTGGAAGCACGAGTTACGAAAAGTCGATCACGAAGTTTGTTGTCAGTACCCGCTTGCGTTGATAACGGGCCGGTCCGTGTCGAGAACTGGCCGGAAGTAACCACTGCATCGAGCGGGGTTGTGATCTGCAGCATGGGACAACTCCGATACATCCAAGGACTTGGCTTGTTACGGACGACTGCGCCGACTTGGCTGCCGAGCTTTCGTCAGCGGACCCGCCGACGCAGCAAATTCGTTACCACTCCGTGATGCCTTGCTCGGAATCACGTGAACGCATCAACCGGACCGATACCGCTCCTGAAGCTCGAGGTAAGACTGGACGGTCTTCCTGATCCGCTCGTGTTCCTCGTCAGTCGTGCTCCGGGCGATCCGGCCGGGGACGCCGAGGACGAGTGAGTTTGGAGGGATCCTCATCCCTTCCCTGACAACCGCTCCGGCACCGACGATCGACCCGGTGCCGACGTGCACTCCGTTCAACAGAACCGCTCCCATCGCAATCAGCACGTCGTCCTCGACCGTCGCGCCGTGAATGATCGCGCGGTGGCCAATGCCAACCCGCTTCCCGATGGCCACCGGGAAGTTGTGATCGACATGAATGATTGTGCCGTCTTGGACGTTGCTGTCGTCGCCGATCGTGATCGAATCGGTGTCGCCGCGGATAACTGCCGTGGGCCACACGGACACGCGCGCGCCGAGGGTGACGTCGCCGAGGACCACAGCTGTGGGATGGACGTACGCGGTAGGGTGGATCGTGGGCATTGCGGAACGGAATGTATCGATCGTTTCGCCCGACGCGAGATTTCGTAACCGTTGACACGGGTCATCGTCGCAGGTCGAAACTATTTGGTTTTTTGGGGCGCGGATCGCGACCAGGCTTGCGTCTCGCGCGGTGGAAGGTTGGAACAATTTTGATACGGACAACCGGTCCCTCCCCTCCGTTCTTTGTCCGTATCAAAATTGTTCGGACTGTCCACTGTCTCCGACGCCGGCGTGGTCGAGAACTCAATGACAACGGAATCGAAACTCACTCCTCGTGGTTCCGTGATTCTCGGGCTGGCCTGTGCCGCGATGTCGGCGCTGCCGATACTCGGCGGACTGGGTGTGATCGACTTGAAGTTGACGCCAGGGACACCGCGGTGGGTTGGCGTCGGAGCGGGTGCAGTGTTTCTGCTCGCGGGACTCACGCTCATCGTCGATGGCGCAAGCGGAGCGGTTGGGCCGGATGGGCAACTGACGCCGGATGCGCCAGCATGGGTGCACGTTTTTCAGTCACTCATGGGACTCGGCATCGTCGGAATGATGGGAGCGATCGCGAGCTGGATCGCGTTTGGGCCGGGCGAACGGCATTTTTCGACGATCTCCCTTCCCTTCGCGTGGTGGCATCCGACGAGCGGCGACTCGGCAGGGCGATGGGCGTTCGGGATTGCGGCGGTGCTGATTTGGTGCATAATCGCCGGTGTCATCGTCGTCGGCATCCGGCGATTGATCGTGCGCGCACGGCTGCTCGCGTCGCGCCGAGTCGAGCGGTAGTTCCTTCCTTCCCTTCCCTCACTCCGCGCTCGGAGGACCTCGTGCAGCCGGTCCAAATACATCCCTTGCCGTTCATCATTGCCGTGCTGGTGAAGGTTTTCGTCGGCGCGCTCTGGTACTCGCCACTGCTCTTTCTCAAGCCGTGGCAGCGGCTCTCCGGCATCGGCGACGAGCAGATGAAGGGCGGCATGGTCAAGGGCTTCACGACGTGGATCCTGGGCGCCGTGGTCATGACCTTTGTGCTCGCGCACGCGGTGTACTACGCGGGCGCGAAGACGTGGGCGCTCGGCGCGGCGGTCGGGTTTCTCAATTGGCTCGGCTTCATTCTCGTCGTGGAGCTCGACGATTGGGCGGCGGCCAAGCGGCCGACGCAGCTGCTCATGATCAATTCGGGGAGCAATCTCGTCGCACTCGTGATCATGGGGGCGATATTGGCGGCGTTTTGAGAAAACGGCGGCGGGACGCGACCACGCTGGCAGTGGGGACCGTATCGGGGTTGGAACAGCTTTGATACGGACAACTGAACGGAATGAAGGGACTGAACGGACCTGCCTTGGCGACTCGGCGACTCGGCGACTCGGCGATGATGGGAAGCTCGGTGCGTTATTTGTGTTTTTTGAAACGATTCTCGAAGAGAACACGATGGGCTTTGGCCTCTCGGCCGAAGTGGAGCACGAGGCCGACCTCGTACTTTGTTGCGGCGAGGTAGCCAAAGAGCTGAGCGGCGGCGCTCGGATGGAGCTGTTGGGTCGACTTGATTTCAACAACGATTTTGTCGTCGACGATCATGTCGAGTATCTGCCGCATGAGCGGCTCTCCGCGAAAGTACACCATCACGGCAACCTCGCGCGCTACGTGATGGCCTTTCGCCATTAGATCGCGCCCGAGGGCGGCGGAGTAGATCGGTTCCCGATAGCCGAATCCGAGATCGCGATGCACCTCGTACATCGACCCAATTATCGATGAAGTGAGGTCGCCCTCGAGGAACTGGGGTGTTGGCTGCGCCATATGGAACAATCCACCGACGAATCGCCGGCAAACCCATCATTCCAGCTCAGCCTTCATCGAAACCACTGGGGCGAGATAAGGCCATCCGGCCGTGGCAGGTCCGTTCACCCCCTTCATTCCGTTCGGTTATCCGTATCAAAGTTGTTCCAACCCCGATACGGTCACAGACGCCGGCCCGGTCGGGACCTCGAGAGTCGAATTATTTCTTCGAGGCCATTCGATACACGATTTTCCAAATCCGACCGCCTTTGTCATCAGTCAGGTAGAGCGCCCCATCCGGCCCCTGGGCCAGACCGACGGGGCGATGCTCGGCGCCCTGCGGGGTGACCATGCCGCCGGCGAAACCTGACGCGAAAATCGTGTCTTCCGCGGCCATGCCGTTCTTGAACTGAAGGAAGACGACTTGATATCCCTCTTCGGGAAACGGGGCGCGGGCGCCGGAGCCGTGGAACGCGATGAAGGCGCCGGTGCGGTACTCGGGCGGGAACATCGTGCCGGTGTAGAAGAGCAATCCCATCGGCGCCCAGTGCGCGGGGAACGCGACGATCGGCTGAATGAGGCGGTCGCAGCGATCGGTACGCTGCTTGTCGCCGCCGTACTCGGGAGCGAGGCGGCGCTCTTGCTTTAGATAATCGTAATAGCAGTACGGCCACCCGAAGTCAGCGCGGCTCGAGCCGATGCGGATCATCTCCTCGGCCGCGGCGGTCGCGGCTTCTTGTTCGCTGTAGAGATTCGGCCAGGCGTCGCGGAGGCCGTCTCTGCCCTGCGATACCGCGTAGACCATCGTATCGCGCGGATTCACCGCGAGCGCGATCGCGTTGTGCAGACCGGTGGCGATGCGGGTTCCCTCGGCCATCGTTTGATTGGACTTCTCGGTGCCCCATCGCCAGATGCCGGCGGCGCTCTGGAGCTCGGGGCACGGGTCGAGCCCCGGCTTCTGCGGCGCGTCACCGGGTGCGCAGGCGTTCGTCGCCGCGCCGACGTTGACGATGATGTTACCGCGAAGGTCGATCGCGATCGTGTGCGATGGCGGTTGCCGCGCAGGAAGGCCGACGACCATCGTGTCGACGCGTTTCTTTGGTTGCAGTGAATCCGTGAGATGGAAACGCAGCACCGCCGTCGCGGTCGACGCGTACAGCGTCGAGTCACCGGCGAGCGCGAGGCCGTGCACCCCGCTCTCACCAAAACGTTCGGCGATGTCGGCGTGGCCGTCCTTGTTCGTGTCGCGGAGCGTGAGCACGCCGCCGGGTTGTCTTCGTTGATCGAGCAGACCGACGAACACGTCTCCGTTCTTGCGCACCGCAATGTCGCGCACCGGCCCGGCGCTCTCGGCGAAGACGATCGCGCAGAAGCCCGTCGGCAGTTTGATCGAGTCGTCGCAGCCGCCACTCGCCGAGGTCGCGGATTTTTTTGCGCCGCCGCAGGCGACGGCGAGGCTGATTGTCGCCAGTATCAGGATTGGTACTGACGAACGGAGCCTCGCGATGAAACTGTCGCGGACTAGCGCGGACACCGATGGGCCAACGCGGTTGCGATCGGAATCACGGCTCACGGAGTAGTGCGCCGGAGCGCGAAAGCTAGAAAGACAAGCCCGACACGAGATACACCTGAAACGCCGACTGCTGGAACAACGCGCGATTGTACGTCGGGGCGACGAACCCCAAACGGAATTGGTACGGCGAGTCCCACGACAGCACTCCGAGGTTCAGGTTGAGCTCCGCGCCGGCCGACGCGATGGCGAGGCGGCTGGTGAGAAACTGGCTGTTCGTGTTGCAGACTTCGCGCCCGACCTGAACCGTGGGGCACCAAGCCGTGCCATAATCCGAGAAGAGCGTGAGTGAGCTACGGTCGAGAAAGAATGGAAGGATGCCCGGGGCGCGGCCGATGATGAAGAGAGGAGCGCGATACTCGACCGAGCCGGCAAAGGCGCGCGTGCCGAGCAAGGTGGACTGCTCGAAGCCGCGCACAGGAAATGTCAGTCGACCTTCGCCGAGCGTGTAGCCGGGAATGATCTGAAAGGTCCCACCGCTCACGCCGCCGACGCCGAAGTAGCCGGCGGCCCGCTCGTCGGCCCAACCGACCGAGCCGCGCAGCGCGATTACATGGTGCGAAAAGCCGGGGAGGTTGAGTGACTTGTAGGCACTCCCCGTCCCGATGGCGCTGTAGCTCGATCCCTTGTTGCCGGCGGGTCCGCTCTTGAGACGATCGCGTCCGGTGACGGCGAGTCGGACGCCGTCCTCGGGTGAGATGCTGAAGATCGGGCGCTGCGTGTTCGAGAACGTCGCGGCGGCAACCAGGTTGGGAAAGACTGGTGGCGTGAACGCCCCGGTGGTGTCGAGGCTCGAGAGTGGAACGTCGGCGGTCGTCGTGAACGTGCGCTGCTCGAGTCCCGTACCAACGGAAAGCGACATCGACGTGCGATAGCGCGGACGAAGATACGTCGCGAGCAAATCGACGGTGCGCGTGCGACGATACAGGTTGCCGAGTACTTGCCGCTCGGCGTTGCGCTCGAAGACGGAGCCGAGGAGGTCCCAGTTCTGCGTGACGGCGAGGTCGATGACCGGGTTGCCGAAACCGCTGTACTGATAGTCGCCGAAGCCGGTGACCCCGGTCTTGTTCGTGGGGAATTCGATCTGGCCGCTGATGCGATGGCGCCCGATGACGTCGTAGCCGCTCGTCTCGAATCCGAAGCGATAGCCACCAGCGATGCCCTGATCGATCGTCGGCAACCAGTAGCGCGGATAGAAGGTGCGCCACGGACTGTACTTCGTCGCGTGGGAAGTGTCGGTCACGACGGGGGCGAGCGCGGCAGACCCGGTGGTGGTACGGTAATCGGCGACGCGCTGCTCTTCGTCGAACTGACAGCAGGAGCCGGCGCCCAAATGATATCCGTCGGCGCGGAAGAGGACCGTCGCGGTTCGCTGACCACTGGGAGAGCTCGTCGGCTCAAACATGCCGACGGGCGTCGAGCTCAAACGATAGGTCGTGCTGTCGGCGAGGCGCTCGACGTAGATCTCGGCGCTGCCGGTTCGATCGGAGCTGTACATGACGCCGGAGTCGTCGGGCAGCCAGCTCGGTGTGGCCTCGATGGAAGTCCCGCTCGAGACGAGGTGCTTGATCCGACCTACCGTATCGAGCACGACGATTTGCGACACGTTGCCGCGCAGCCAGCGCGACGCGGCGATGAGAGTTCCCGAATGCGACCAGCGCGGTTCGGTCCACTGCTCGTCGAAGCTGCCGGTGGTGATGGGCGTGATCGTCTTGCCGTCCGGCGAGACGCGGACGAGATGGGTCGCGCCGGGCGTGATCTGGACGGCGACGATCTGTCCGTCGCGGCGCACGTCGGGGTTGTCGAGGCGGCGGCCAAAGGTGATCTGTCGCTGACGACCGCCGCGCTGGACATAGAGGTCCGTCCGCTGCTGATACGGATTCGTGTAATCGATCTGTGAAAAGAGGAGCGAACCGTCGGCGAGAGGCACATTCGGCGACGGACTGTTGCGGCGGCCGACGGTCGTGCGCTTGCCGGCGAGATCGGCCGCGACGGCGGCGAAGCTTTCCTTACCCGCCGTTCCGGAGTAAACGATCGCCGAATCGGAGAGCCAGCGCGGCGAGAAGACGTAAGTGCCGCCATTGGTCAGCTGTCGCCAACCGGGAAAGGGCGGATTGGGCCCCGCGTCGACCGAGTGCGTGACCGAATCGGCGAACAGACGCCAGCCGCGCGAAAACGAGATTCCGAACGACCACTTCGCCGGCTGATTGATGAGATACGGAATGATGTACGCCGCCGATTTGTCGACGAAGCGGCCGACGTTCTGCTGGCCGCGGCTCTTGGCGAGATAATCGACGAAGAGAGAGCCGTAACCGTAAGCGGTCTCGCCGAAGGGAAATTCCGGTTGCGCGAGACTCAAGTCGCCGATCGGGGGAAAGTGGTGGTCGACCGCGGTGGAGCGCGCGATCATGCGATGCTCGGAGCCGTAGATGCGGCCGGCTCCAGTCAGCTTGGATTCTTCATAGACGGCGAGACCTTCGATCAGCCACGACGGCGAGTACGAATTGGGAAAGAGCGGCGCGGCACGACCAAAGATGTGCTGGCCGAGTGACCAGATGCCGCGTGTGCGATCGAGATGGAAAATGTGCGTCAGCTCGTGCGTGACGACGGTCTGCGCCCAGTCATTCGTGAAGCGGAGCGCCGATTCGGAGACGGGCGGATTGGCGTAGACAACGATACGGTTCGTCGGAAACGTCGTGGCAAAACCGTTCGAGAAGTCGACGTCGTCGGAGAGGACGAGGTCGATCATGCCGCGCGGGGGATGGATCTCGTGTGACAGTTGCGCGTAGGCTCGTTCCGCGTTGGCGGCGATGCGGCGGGCGAGGGGTTCGGTGTTGGGATTGAAGTGGACGTAGAAGTGTTTTGTTCTGATCGTTCGCCAGTCCAAGTTCGGGGCTTGGGCGTTCGCTGGTCGGGCGGTGAACGCTGCGATCAGGCAAGACAACAGGGATAGTAGGTCCTTCGCTCGCTGCGCTCGCTCAGGATGACAGCTGCGGCTCATCGCGCCAATGAGCGGAAGTACGCTTCGATGCCGTCGGCGACGCCGCGGGCGTAGCGGTCTTGGAATTCGGGGGTCTTCACGGCGTTCTCTTGCTCGGGGACCATGAGGAAGGCGCCCTCGCAGATGAGCGACGGCATCCACATGGTGCGGCCGATGGCGATGTTCTGATAGTGGACACCCAGGTCGCGCAGGCCCATCTCGCGCGTCATGCCCGCCTGCACCAGGCGCGCGAGGGGCTCGGTTTGTGGATGGAAGAAGAGCGTGCTCGTGCCGACGTTGGGGAAGGGATTCACGCCGTCGCCGAATGCGTTGAGATGAATCGAGATCAGCGCGTTGGCGTTCGCGCGTCGGGCAATCACACTCCGAAGATGGAGGTCGACGGCCTCCATCGTCGTGCGCGTCATCACCACCGTGGCGCCGCGTTGCTGCAGAATGTCGCGCAACTTGAACGATACGGGGAGGACGCCTTCGGCTTCGGTGAGCGCGGTCGGCCCGATGGCGCCGCCGGGTGGATGGCCCGGATCGACGGTGATGACGAGTCCCTCGAGCGGGCGATTCGGATTGACGCGCGGCGGGCGTCGCAGTCGCAGAATGAAGCCGCGTGCCGGGTCGAAGAGCACCAGATAGCCGTACGGAGGACGGCTGAGCTCCATCCGAAAGACCACGCGATCCGACTGCTCGGGCACCCAGTTCACGATCCGCACGAGCGAATCGTTCTGGAGAAACTTGATGACGTCGGGCGACGCCGTCGTGCCGTACAGCGTGAGCGTGATGTGGCCGAGGTCCTGCTCGATGAGATAGGGCGGCGGCGACGACACGGGCAGCACGACGTCCACCCAGTCGGCGGCGGGCACGAGTGACATGGCGCCGACCGTGCGGCGTGGTGGGGGATAGTTCGCGGCGAGTGGACGGACGCTCATCGAGTCGACCCAGACCTCGAGCTGCGAATCGAAGCGGACGCGCACGTTGTCGCCGAGCCGTCCCGTTTCCTCCACGATCGTTCCGGGAACGAGCATCCACTTGTAAGTACCGGCAGGTGTCGAGCGACCGATGATCGTGGCGTCAGTGTCGTTCTGCGCGGCGGGATCGCCGAGCGAGACCCACTGCGAGCGAGCGTCGCGCGGCTTGGTCAGGGCGAAGTGCACCGTGTCGTTGCCGCGGGCGACGTAGAGCGTGGCGCCGGCTTTGAGAAGGCCGGCGGGAACGTCGGTCGCGAAGGTGTTTCCACTGACGTTTGCCAGCGGGCGGCTCGGCGACTCGGCGACTCGGCGACTCGGCGGCTCGGCGGCTCGGCGACTCGGCGGCGCGGCGGGTCGGCGGCTCGGCGGGCCTGTGACTCGGCGGCTCGGCTCGGCGACTCGGCGGGTTGGCTGCTCGGCTGGTGAACTCGGAGACTCTGGGGTGGGGGATATCCAGGCGATTGCGTTCAGTGGGGCGCGGATGGTGACGCGAACGGGCTCGCTGTCACGTAGGGCCATGAACCCGCCGCGAGGGGAAACGCTTGCTGAGTCGACGACGAGGCGGCCGGTCAGCGAGAGATCGGGAAGCGGGCGAGGGACGCGAACGGGGATGGTAGTGCGGGCGGTGTCGACGCGGCCGGAATCGCCGGCGGCGCCAAGGTAGGTGACGAGGTCGTAACGCGGCGCAGTCGCCGGTGGAACGGGGAGGTACGCGAGGAAGGTCCCGTTCGGGGCGACGGGCACGGGGGTCCCATTGATCATGAGCCTGGCGTGACCGTTGCCTACCGAGCCGAAGACGAAGTTGGAATCGCGGACGGGAATCGATTGATTCCTTTCGGGGAAAACGACCTTTGGGTTGAGTGGGCCCTCGACCAATGGGATCGGTGGCAGCGGAGGGGCGGTCCGGTTGCCTCGGGAATCGGGGGCTGCCGCAGGGGGTTGGGCAGCAACCGGTTGCGGTGTTTGTCTTGCCGGCCCGGGCGCGGGATTGGGCGGGAGGGGAGCCGGATTGTGACAGGCAGCACCAATCGCCAGCACGACGGGAATCGTGTACAGTCGCCGGAGTCGCATGCAACGGAAGCTTATGGTGCATTGGCAGTTTGACCATCCCCTAGCCAGCGATCTATATTCGCGCCCCATGCCTTACCACCACGTCGCCGAGCGACGTCAGCCGCGGAAATGAAGGCCCGGGACTCGTGGCTTCCGTGAACACCCCCGCCGAGCCAATGCCTGCCGTCCCGTCGCACCCGCCCGCACCGAGCGACGAGATCGTCGTTCAGGTGTTCGGCCGCACCGATGTTGGGCGGACGCGCGACCATAACGAGGACGCGTTCATTCTCGCCGACCTGACGGCGGACGTGGCGGCCGTGCCGACCGAAGTTCGCCGCACGATCAGCGGGCGCAAAGGCTCGCTGTTCATGGTGGCGGACGGCATGGGGGGCGCCGCGGCCGGAGAGATCGCTAGCGCGATGGCGGTCGAAGCGATCCTCGGCGATCTACGCTCGACTTGGATCGCGGGCGACACAAATGACGCTGAGTCGTTCGTGCGGGCGATCAAGCAGGCGACGAAGTCGGCGAACGAGAAGATCCACAGCTATGCGACGGCGCATCCCGAGTATCGCGGGATGGGAACGACGGCGACGATCGCCGGGTTGCTCGGCGATACGCTGTATCTGGCGCAGGTGGGCGACAGCCGCGCGTACATCGTGCGCAACGGCGTGGCGCGGCAGATTACGAAGGACCAGTCGCTGATGCAGAAGTTGATCGAGGCCGGCGAGCTGACAGAGGAAGAAGCGAAGCTCAGCGAGCGGCGGAACATCATTCTCCAGGCGCTGGGACCGGAGCCGTACATCAAGGTCGACCTCACGCACCAGACCGTGCGGCGAGGCGATACGCTGGTGCTGTGCAGCGACGGACTCTCGGGTCAGGTGACGAAGGAAGAGATCGCGATGGTGGTGACCGATGAGCCGGACGTCGCGACGGCGTGCAAACTCCTGGTCGAGCGCGCGAACTTCGCGGGGGGACCGGACAACATCACGGTAATCGTCGCGCGCTTTGATGGGCCCGGGCTGGTTGCTCCGACGGATGCGGACGAGATCGGGCATCACGAGTTCCCACTGCCGTCGGATGGAACGCCGACGGATGCGATCACCGTCGAGATGCTGCCGCCGTCGGTGTTGGTGCGACCGGGAGCGAGGCCGATCCATCTCGGCGAATCGACGGTGCCGATGCCGGTTGCAGAGGCGCCGAGAACTCCGGCGAGGCCGCAGCCGCCGGTCGAGATACCCGATGTTTCGCCGGAGAGGCAGAGTACGGGGAAGCTTTTGCAACTCTCTTTGCTTTCGTTGCTGGTGGTCAGTCTCGTCTACTTCGTCTACCGGTTTTTCGCGGGGATAGGGAAGTAGGACTGACAAGAACCGGGACTGACTAAGGGCGGAACTAACCAGGAACGGGACTGACCAAGGGCGGGACTAACAAGTAGCGGGGCTGACAAGTAGCGGGAGTGACGGCGTGGTTGCCCCGCCGTGCCGCTTCGTCCCCGCCGAGGGCGGCTTCGCTTCAATTTCATAGCGCGGAAGCGCGCCGGTCATTAGCGGTCTTCGTCGAGTCGACACGACGAGGGCATTATGAAGTTCTCATTGGGTGGCGTGGCCGCTGTGTTGTGTGTCGTGCAGGTCGTGGTTGTCGATGCCCAGTCCGGCGCGGGGCCGGCGATGTTGCTGCCGGGGAGCAGAGCGTTGGACGTCAAGCATCTCACTCCGCAGACGCAGAGCATGAGAGTGCTGGTGCGAGCGGGAAGTGGAGATACCACAGAACGGGAGTGGTCGCTGGTGACCCGGAGCGACCGAGTGATCGACGCGCCGGCGGGGCAGATGGCGCAGACGTTCGCCTACGCGGCGCCGCGGGCAATGCGGGATTCGCTCGTCGTTCAGCGCGACGGACTGGCGCCGGTGTTCGAGCGGTTGGACCTCGGAGCTTCGCAGATCACCCTGCGATACCAGGGGAACCGCGTGCTCGGCACCGTTCAGCGTGGCGATTCGACGCAAGAAGTCGAGCGCAACTACAGCCACGACATCTTCGCGTTCAACCAGCTCGAGTCATTGGTGCGATCGCTCGACTACAAGCCAGGGGCGTCGGTCGTCGTACCGCTCTTCTCGGAGCAGGATCTCAAACTCGAGTACGACACACTGGCCGTCGTGGCGAAAGAGGGTGTCCGGGGCCGAGCGGCGTGGCGGGTGCGGTTCTCGGATGCGGTGGTCGTGTCGGACTATTTGATCGACGCGGAGACGCGGCGGGTGTTGTCGCAGGAGACGCGGCAGCGGGCGAGCGGGATGCGATTCAGGTATGAGGTGGTGGTGAGTCAGTGAGCTCTCGATCGGGACGCTCTGCTCAACTACCTCTACGCCGGAGTAAGCTTCCCCAGAATCCGCGGACCCTTCGCACCGGTGGCCCGGGGAACGTTCCCAGCTCGACGCTCGACGAACAAGTAAGCCAGCAGCGCAAACGCGACGGCCTCCTTCGCCTCGCCGTCGAAGAATCGTTCAGCGAAGGGGAGCACCTTGAGGGGCGCAATCGACCGTTCGATCATCGACAGGAGCGTTGGATTCTTGGCGCCACCGCCTGAGACGAGAACCTCCGTGACCGGCTCGGGAAGGAAGCGTTGATATGAGTCGGCGATCGAGCGGGCGGTGAGGCTGGTGGCCGTGGCGATGATGTCGGCGGTAGTCGCTGAGGGATTCGCTTCCCTGCACCGCTCGATCAGCGATCGGACGTAAGCCTGGTCGAACAGCTCGCGCCCCGTGGACTTGGGCGGCTCGGCGGCGAAATAGGGATGTTGGAGCAGATGGCCGACGACCGAATCGATCGGCGATCCGGCGGCGGCCTGTTTGCCGTCGACGTCGTAGGTCGCGCCGGGGATGAGCGTTCTCGTAACAGCGTCGATCACCGAGACGCCGGGACCGGTGTCGAAGGCGCGGACGCCGTCGAGTTGGCCGTTCGGCGGAACGACGGTCACGTTGCCGATGCCACCGATGTTCTGGAGCGCGCGCCAGTCGTCGCCGGCGAAGAGGAGCGCATCGGCGATGGGGACGAGCGGAGCGCCCTGCCCTCCCGCGGCAACATCGCGAACGCGGAAGTCGCTGACGACGTCGATGCCGGTTCGCTCGGCGATGACCGCGGACTCGCCGAGTTGCCAGGTGGAATGCGGCGCTTCGTGCCAGATCGTTTGGCCATGCGATCCGATCGCGCGGACCGTGGACCGCGGAACCCCTGCCTCGGCCAAGACAGCGACCGTCGCGTCGGCGAGCCAGGTACCGAGGTCGAAGCCGAGGCGGCAGTACTCCCGCGCCGTGCCCTGGGTCAGCGCGGCGTGAAGCCGGTCACGCTGCTGCGATGTGTACTCGGTCGAGACGAAAGCGAGGAGCTCGAAGTCGAGCTGCTCGGCCGCTCGGCCGGTCGGCTGCCCGGCGACTCCGGTCGCAGATTCGAACCGGACGACGGCCGCCGAAATCCCGTCGAGCGACGTGCCGGACATGAGCCCGACGTAGACGCTCACGGGGGCGTGGTTGGCGACGGGCCGCCGACGGGCGGAGGCGGACGGTGCACGATGCGTCGAATCACGCCGCTGCCATCCTCGAGCGCGCGCTCGGCTTCGTCGCGCGGGATGTGGAGGAAGTGCATGACGATCGCGGTCTTGACGATGCCGCCCGAAGCGTCGAGCAGTTGGCGCGCGTGGGCGCGATCGACCTCACAGACCTCCATGAGAATTCTCTCACTGCGGTCGATGAGCTTGTTGTTGCTCGCGCGCAGGTCGACCATGAGATTGCCGTAGGTCTTGCCGAGCCGGATCATCGCGCCCGTCGTGATCATGTTGAGCACCATCTTGGTCGCGGTGCCGGCCTTCATGCGCGTGGAACCGGTGACGACCTCGGGACCGGTGATCGGCAGGATGAGAATGTCGACCACGTCGAGGGTGTCTTGCGGCGGGGGTGAGCACGCGACGAGACCGGTGGCGGCGCCGATGCTACGCGCGTACTCGAGGGCGCGTCGCACGTACGGCGTCGTGCCCGACGCGGCGATGCCGATCACGAAATCGCCGGCGCGCACGCGGCGCTCGGCGAGATCCTCGACGGCACTCTCGATACGATCCTCGGCGCCTTCTTGCGAGCGAGTGAGCGCCTTGGGACCTCCGGCGATGATCCCCTGTACCATTTCAGGGTCGACCCCGAAGGTCGGAGTGCACTCGGAGGCATCCAGGACGCCGAGCCGGCCGGAGGTTCCGGCACCGACGTAGAAGAGTCGGCCGCCGGCGCGGAAGGTTGCCTCGGCCTTGTCGATGGCGCGCGCGATCGCTTCGCGCTGCGTCGCAACCACGTGGGGGATGGTGCGGTCTTCGGTGTTTATTAGATCAACGATCTCGAGCGGCGACGCGAGGTCGATCTCGGCGGTGCGCGGGTTCCGGCGCTCGGTGAGGCGGGGGTCGATGAACGTCATGTCGCAGGCTAACTTACGCGGCGTCGCGCGCGACCCGCAACAGATGAGGGTTGGAAATGCTCGGACGTAGCATGGCGATGCTCTTCATCGCCGCGGCGACGGCAGTCGCCCAGGGGCCGCGGATCCCGCGGGGAGGCACCGGAGAGCCCGGTTATTGGGTCGGGCTGTCCTACGGGTACCTAGATGGCACATCGATGACCGACGGCGCCACGAACAGCCACTGGGCGTTCGGATATTCGTCGCAGATCCGGGCGACGTTCGAGAAGACCATCCAACGCGGGGTGTCGGCCGGCGTCAGCGCGGGCTTCGCCACGGCGCCAATGACCTATCAGGGTTTCACGAGCGCTTGCCTGGGCGGCTGCTCGGCGACGGCCGACATCACGCAGTGGCTGGCGTACGTGCATGCCGGAGGCGCCGGGCTCGGATTCCACGGCCTGTACAACCTCGAGGCAGGGATCACGCAGTTCGGTCATTTCAAGGACAAGGCGACGGGCACCGACCTGGCGTCGGGCTCGAGCAACGATTTCACGTTCGGTTTCGGTGGCGGATTGGGGTACGGGTTCGCGCCGAACATGGACATGTACGTGGGCGAGCAGTGGGACATCATTCTGCACTCGCAGGGTGACGCGACGGAAACCGAGGCACCGCGGCAGTTGACGTTTCGGATTGGGTTTCGAGTCGGGTTCTAGGTGGCCGCGTAGGCATCCGAGGACTGTAGGATTTGTCGAGATTTGGAGTGCCGCGGACTAACGCGGACACGGGCGGACTAACGCCGTAATTCACTGGAGTTTTTAGTCATTATGCGAAGAGTCTTTGTTTTCGCGGCTGTTGCCGTCGTGGCTTGCCATCGACAGGCTGGTCCGGCGCCGGGGGCGACAGATGTCGGCGCGCCCCGGGCTCAGGATACTGGGGGACAGGCGCGGGTTTTTCCGGACACTGCTCTCTATCCGCCGGGAACCAGGCCGGCGGTGTTTCCGGAAGCATGGCCGTATAAGGCCGGAAAAATGGCCACATTCGGCGAGCATGCGATGATCTCGAGCGATGCGCCGCTGGCGAGTGAGGCGGGGGTCGAGATTCTGAAAAAGGGAGGGAATGCGGTCGACGCCGCGGTGGCGGTGGGGTTCGCGCTCGCGGTGGTGTATCCGGAGGCCGGGAACATTGGCGGCGGCGGGTACATGGTGATCCACATGGCCGATGGGCGCGCGGCGGCGCTGGATTACCGCGAGGTTGCCCCACGCGCGGCGACGCGGAACATGTATCTCGACGCTGAAGGAAATCTCACCGATAAGAGCGTCGTGGGTCCGTTGGCGAGCGGCGTCCCGGGCGCGGTCGCGGGATTGACGGCGGCGCTCGCGAAGTACGGCACGATGAAGCTCGCCGACGTGATGGCGCCGGCGATTCGTTACGCGGAAGAAGGCTTTGTGGTGGACGCGGCGCTCGCGCGATCGCTGCAGTCGAATTGGCGCCTCATCTCCGAGTTCGCCGGCGCGGAGCCGTTTGCTCCGTATCGCGGCAATGACGGCGTCGGTAAGACGCTGCGTCGGCCGGAGCTCGCGGCGACCTTACGGCGAATCGCCGAGCAGGGAGCGGCGGGTTTTTACTCGGGGCCGACGGCCGATGCGATCGCGGAAGAGCTGCGACGCGACGGCGGCATCATCACGAAAGAAGATCTCGCCAAGTATCAGCCCGTGTGGCGAGAGCCGGTCGTCTCGACGTATCGCGGCTACACGCTCTACACGATGCCGCCATCGTCGTCGGGCGGCGTGACGGTGACGGAGACGCTGAACATTCTCGAAGGGTTCCCGTCGCTTCCACGATTCGGCAGCGCGGAGTACGAACATCTTCTCGGCTCCGCCTATCAGCGGGCGTTCGTCGATCGAAACGAGAAGCTCGCCGACCCGGCATTTGTGCCGGTGCCGATGAAGCAGCTGACGGACAAGGAGTACGCCAACAAGCTGCGCGCGACGATCGGCCGCGATCGCGCCACGCCGACTGCGTCGGTGTCACGCGCCATGCGCGAAGGCAACGAGACGACGCATTACTCCGTCGCCGATGCGCAAGGCAACGCGGTGGCGACGACGACGACGTTGAACGCGTTGTACGGATCGGGGGTGTATGTGCGCGGGGCAGGATTCTTCCTGAACGACGAGATGGATGACTTCGCGGCGGCCCCGGGGAAGCCGAACATGTTCGGACTCGTGCAGGGCGAAGCGAACGCGATTCAGCCCGGGAAGCGCATGCTGAGCGCGATGTCGCCGACGATCGTGCTCGATCGCGACAAGTCGCTGCTGCTCGTGGTGGGGAGCCGGGGCGGACCGAGGATCATCACGAGTACGTCGCAGGTGATTCTCAACGTGATCGATCATCACATGATGCTGTCGGACGCGGTGAGCGCGCCGCGGATCCATCATCAGGCGTTGCCGGATACGCTGCAATTCGAGCGGAACGGACTGCAGCCGGCTGTCGTCGATTCGCTGAAAGCGATGGGCTACGGCGTCGCGGGGATCGGCGGCGTCGGATTGATCAACGCCGTGATGAAGGTGAAGGGCGGATTCTTTGGCATGCCCGACCCGAGATCGAGCGGAAAGGCCGTAGGCTATTGAGCCCGGCCTTAGTCCGGGACGTAGTAGAGCTGTACGGGTCCGTATGAGTGGCCCGTCAGCCCGAGCAACCTCCATTGTGAGATGCTCGCGTCGAAGAAGACGGGCGAGACGACCGACGCGACCGGTTTTGCGATCACGGCGGTGTCGTTGTCGAAGAATCGATCGCCGCCGTCGAACTCCTCGCTGACGACGTAGTACCGCCTCCCCGCTCCCAGCGTCACGTCGGGATCCAGCTTCTTGGTCTCGAACCCTTCGGGTTTGGCGGCCAGAGAAACGACCACCTCCGCGCCGGGGACGACTGTGCCGGTGACTGAGTCGATGATTTGCACGTGATGATCACCGGTACTCCCCGCGACGCAGTACCGCCCAAGGAAGCGAACGACGAGCGGCTTCGATCCGACGTCGATGGCCATACCGGCGAACCCCGAATAGTCATTTCGTGGTGTGCCGAAAACCTGATCAGTGATCAGCGGTTGCGGGAGCTCGTCGACGTTGTAAATCAGCTCGCAGCCGACAAATCGGACGAGGCCGATGACACCGAGGACGAGAAGCGGAGTAAGTAGGAGATAGAGGTCGCGCACGGGTCGAGGGGGATTGGAGCGCTATTACGGTTTGTCGTAGCCGAAATTCACGGGGCCGTACGAAGAACCAGGATTGCCCAACAAAACCCAATTCTGCACCGTGCTATCGAAGTACACGGGCGACACGACCGCCGCATCCGAACGCGTGGTGAGGACAGTGTCGTTGTCGAAGAATTGATCGCCGCCGGTCGTCTCTTCGCTGACGATATAGAATCGCTTACCGGCGGTCAGCGTGATCGTGCTAGGCAGGTCCGCGGAGACGAATCCGTCCATGTGCCCGGTCAGCGAGACGATCACCACCGCGGTCGGAACCTGCATTCCAGTTTCCGCATCGACGATTTCAATTCGGGGACTTCCAGTGCTTCCGTTTATGCAGTACCGCTGAAGGTTCTTGACCTTGAGCGACTTTCCTCCGATGTCGACTGCCATCCCGGCGAAACCCGAAAAGTCATTACGAGCGGTTCCCAAGACCTTGTCGGTTACGAAATCGAGCGGAGGGTCCGGGATGTGTTGGAAGCCAAGGAAGATGTCACACCCGACGAATCGGACGAGCCCGAGTACGCCGAGCACGAGGACCGGTGTGAGCAAGAGATAGTAGTCGTGCATGGTCAGGCGCCCTTGCCGTAATGAATCGTTGCGACCACGCCCGACGCGTCGACGGAGACGATGGTGGGAAAGACGGTGACGCCGTAGCCGCGGGCGATCTCACCCGCGGGATCGTCGACGACGGTGGCGCCGAGGTCATGGCGCTTGGCGTCGCGCGCGGCGAGCTCCGGCGAATCGCCGACATTCACGGCGAGGACCACGGCTTCGCGTCCGGCGTGCCGCACTTCGTCCCGAACGGCGGCGATGCTTGGCTGCGATCGCGTCGTCCAGAAGACGATGGTCACCGGCTTGCCGGCCAGTTTGCGGAGCGAGAGTTGTTTCCCTGGCGCTACGTCGAAGAGAAAATTCGGCGCCGGGTGTCCGTGGCGCGCCGACGACGTGAAGAGCAGCCGACTCACGGGCTGGCCGGCGGCCAGATTTTTCTTCAGCGCCGCGGAGAGCTCCTTCAGCTCGATCGAGCCGCGGTGCCGCCACGCCACGCGGCCGTTGGGGGCGACGATGAACGTCTCGATGTCCTCGCCTTCCGTGCCGAGCCGCTTCGCCCACACGTCGACGTCCGCGGAGTAGGCGATGTCGCTGGAGAGCGTGGCCTTGGCGAGTACGTCGCTCGGCGCGACGACGACCACAGCGACGGTCGCGTCGGCGCGAGGTGAGGCCGACACGGCTTTCGTCAACACGTCGGTCCCTTCGAGTCCGCGACGGCTCAAGCGAACGAGGAGGTTCGGTGTCCCCAACCCATCACGATCGACGTGCGCGTCGACATGGCCGACGATCTCGTCGCCATTTCGACCCGGCCCGGTGACGATCATGGCCGGAATGGCCTGGAGGTCAGTGGCAACGAGGCCGTCGAGAATCGAGAAGCCCGACACACCGCAGACCGTTGCCGACACTTGCTGCGCGGTGACCGGTCCCGAAGCGGACAGCCGCGAACCGCGCACTGTGAGGCAGAGTGGCGAGAATCCCGTGAGCACCGTCGTTCGCGCCGCGGTGCCGGCGGAAACCGGCGGAGGCTGATGGATGAGGACGAAGCGGTTCTCATCCACATAGCCGGGCGGCGGCTCCGAGGCCCGTCGCCACTCGAATCGCTCGATCTCTCCGCCGGGGATCCAACTCTTGAGCGCGGAATAGTCGGAGCCCATGTCGAACACGCCGGGAGCGATCGGCAGATTGCTCTCTTTTGGAATCTCCTCGAACTCGACGGTCGGCGCGGGCCAAGGGCGGACGGCCAACGTACCGTGCAGCACGACGCCGTCGGCATTGATCCCGATGCCGGTGTAGGCAAGGAAGGCGGACGGAATGTGAAAGATGGGAGGAACATGACGCCGCGGCGGACTGGCGAGGAGCGAGTCGAGCAAGCCACCGAGCGCGCTGTTGGCATCGAACGCCTCACGAACCTTGTCGTAGGCGCCGCTGTCGGCCAGGGCTTGGTCGCGAGCCTGTTTCATGCCGGATGCCGCCGCGCCGCTGAAGAGATTCACGACCCAGCTCGAGGTGCTGATCGACGGATCCTGGGGCACCAGATTGGCGGTCGACCCGTCGGGTTGGAGCAGGAAGGGTTGCCGCACCGTGAAGTCGAAATCCGGCATCCACGACGTCCCGGTGTGGGCGTGTCCGGTCAGCGTGAGCACGATGTGACCCGGCTCGAGGGCGATGAAGGCGCCGTTGAGCGTAATCGAATATGTGATGTGAAATGTGTGGAACAGCGTATCGACGCTGAACGTTACGGGCGCGATCGGTTGCGCCAGCATCGCGTCGAGGGTGGGCTGGAAGGTGGCGCGGACGAAATCGGCGCCGATGGCGATGGCGAAATCATCGGACCCGCTGAGGATGACGGAGTTCACCCCGGCCGGGTCGGCGGAGCCGGGCCGCAGTCGGAGCAGCATGGCGAGCGCCGGATGGCCGCCGGCGATCGTCTTGAACGAGATCGCGCTGACCGCCTGCGGCAGCGTGGCGTTCGACGGCATGAGACTCGTGCGAACGGCATTGCGGACAAACTGATCGATGGCCGCGATATCCTCGGCGCTCAACGGACGACTCGACCACGACGGCACGAACGCGACGACCACCGAGTCGGCACGAATATCGATCTCGACGACGTTGGCGCTCGGCGAGAGCACGTGTGAGATCGCGGCGGTGATCTGCAGCTCGCCGCGAATGTACTCAGCCAGCGGCGCCGTACCGGTGTCCGGGAAATAGCGAACGCGGAGATCAAGGCGAACGCGAATTCGCGTTCCGGAGGCGTCGGCGACTTCCAGCTTCGGCGGACCCACCTGGACTTGGGCGCGACCGACGAGGTGACTCGGCACGAGCTGCGTGCCCTCGACGACCAGCGCGCCGGTGTTGACGATCGCGCCGGCATCGACCAACGCGGGAATGCCGGCGAGCAGCTCACCCGACAACGCGTCGGGCCAGCGGATGTGGTCGTGATTCGGCGTCGGGTCGCCGAACTCGTCGAGCACGCCGACCATCGTTGGACGGAAGCCGCCCGGGAATTTTGGTGGTGTGTCGTCGACGCGCAGGGAAAGCGAGTGTGGGAATCGCTCCACCCGGTGCATGCCCGCCAGCACACGGTTCGTGGCCGCCATCGAGGCCTGCGCGACGATATCGAAGTCGCCCGTCAAGTTATTCGCCATCGCGTTATCCGGTTGTCGACGTTCAAGGTTGACCGTGAAGTCCCCAGCGCTGGCCGAGCACCGTCAGCGCCGTGATCACCATGATGAGAGAAATCGCATGATGAACCGAAAAGACACCTCGTCCGGGCGGCCGCTCGCGCAATGTTTCGAGGACGAGTCGTCCGACGCCGTACCCCCCGGCGACGAGCAGGAAGACGGCGCCGCTAAACGGTCGCGTCGGCCATGCCGCTACCGCCAGCACAAGGAGCAGTAGGGCGAGCGCGGCCTCGAACAACTGGGTGGGAACGCGGCGCTCCCACGTGCCGCTTCGATTCGGTAACCGAATTCCCCAGCGCGTGGGGCGGCCGGCACAGCAACCGTTGAGAAAGCATCCGATCCGCGTGAACGCCATGCCGACGAGAATCGTGAACGCGGCGGCATCCCAGAAGGTTCCGAGGCCGAGACCGAGGGCACGGAGGACGGGAATGCTCAGCGGGATCGCGATGAAGAGCGCCCCGTATTGAGCGGCGCCGCCTTCATCGCGTCGAAAGATCCGGAGTGGATCCGCGCGAAACTGTTCCCAGTGCGTGGCGACGAACAGCAGGCGCGCCCCGAACAACGCCGGCACGAGCAACGCAAAGGTCGCGACGAAGACGGCGAACGCGTTCGCATCCTCGGCGTGGGCGGCGGCGTTGCCCGCGACGATGCCGAACACGAGGCCGACATAGAGCATGGCCGGATAGCTGTAAATCGGCCGGCCGCGCCAATAGAACAAGATTGGACGCATCGTCGACGACCGCTACGAACGCGCGATCAGGGGGACAGAAACGCCGTCACGAGACCGACCACGATCGCGATATCTGCGACGTTGAACGCCGGCCAAAACCGAAGATCGATGAAGTCGATGATCGGTCGTCCGCGAAGTACGTCGAACAGATTTCCGGCAGCTCCGCCGAAAGCCGCGCCCAGGCCGAAGGCCGCGCCCCGCCCCATGAACCAGCCCAGCCTGAAGCGCAAAAGGATGGCGCAAAACAGCGCCACGCACCAGATGACCAGCAGAATTATCTGATTCGAAGATCGGTGATGTCGGCGGCTCTCGATATGGCGAAGGGAGCCAGCGGGGCCGAGGGAGATCGTGGTCGTGCGCAGACGCCGGGCGACCAGGGATTTGGTGGCGAGGTCACAGGCGAAGGCGACCATGAGGCCGAGGCTGGCGTATACCATCGATCGGCGAGACGGGACGGCGCGAAAAGAAAAGATGAGACGGCGGGGCTGCCCGAAACTTCGGGGAAGCCCGAAACTTCGGGGAAGCCCGGTACTTCGGGAAAGCCCGAAACGGCGGGAAAGCCCGAAACGGTGGGAAAGCCCGAAAATTCGGGAAAGCCCGAAACTTCGGAAGAGCCCGAAACGGCCGTAGATCCCGAACCGCCGGACTGCGAAAAACCACCGGCGGCGAGGATTCGATCCTCGCCGCCGTTTCGTGACTCGCCGGGTTCTCGTGCTTCCCGCCGTTTCGGGCTTTTCCGCCGTTTCGGGCTTTCCCGATTCTTCCTGATTTCCGCTTAGTTCGCTGCCCTCACCGTCGCCGCCGACGTGAGCTTCACGACAATCTGCCCGCCTGCGGGCACACAGCCCTGGTAGTTGGCCGTTGCCGCAGCCGCGGCCGCTCCTGCCGCCGCGCCGGCTGCGCCGCCGATGACCGCTCCCTTCGTGCTCTTGCCGAGGATCTTCCCTGCCACCGCTCCGGCAACCGCACCGATCGCGACCTTCTGGGCCGTTTTGTCGCCCGGCTGATCCTTCACTCGCTCGACGCTCGCTGATTCGATCGAGCCTTCGATCGGGTAGGTGTGGCCGTCGAACGTCACGCTGTTCACGGCGAACTCGAGGATGACGGGATCGTTCGAGTTCTCACTGCGCTTGAGGCGCGTGACCGTGAGGTTGAGGGTGGCACCAGCGGGAATCGCGGCGCCGTTGGATCCGGTGACGGCGTTCGCAATCGTCGCGGTCACGTGATCGCCGACGTTGTTCGTGTTGGTGCAGACGCGGGAGCTCGAGTTCGCCGTAAGCGTGGCGCCGGCGGGAATGCTTCCGACTGCTCCGCCGCCCGACGTCGACGGATTCTTACCGGCGGTCGGGTTGGTGGTGACGGTGTTCCCGCTCGCGGTCGTCGTCGCCGCGGGTTGGGACGGGGGGCTCGCCTTTGGCGCCGATTTGGGCGTCGACTTGGGAGTCGATTTTGGCGTGCTCCGTGCGGGCGCGCTCTTTTCCGGAGCGGCCGGCTGTGAGGCCGGGACGTCCTTCAGCTGCGGCTGCGATGTAGAGTCGCGATTCGCCATGGCGAGGTCGCGATTCAACGTCGAATCGGCACCGAGTGCAACGCTGTCGGGACCTTTCTTCGACTCGGAGCTACAAGCGCCGAGCAGCGCGGCCGCGACGAGCAGGGACGGTCCCAAACGACGGGTATATTTCAACATGCGTATTCCTCCTGGGGTGATCTGAACCGTGGCAAGGCATGTGCCCGCTTTGCCGGTGCTTCGACGGCTCCTTCCTTATTACCAACCATATTGGCGTTCTGTTGCCATGGGGATTGTGCTCGTCGTCACATCAGCGGCGTTCTCGAGCGTAGCGCCCTGGTTCCTACGACGAGCCGTGGACGGAATTCGAAACGGGGTTCCCGCGCGCTCCATCTGGCTTCTCGCCGCCGCGATGATCGGGGTCTCGCTCGTCGGCGGGATCGGTCGGTACTGGATGCGGGAGCTGCTCAATGGCGTGAGCCGGTGGATCGAGTACGATCTCCGGAACAACTTATACACCCATCTGGAGCGTTTGGACGCAACGTATTACTCGAGCGTCCGAACGGGGGACCTGATGGCCCGTTTGACCAACGACCTGAGCGCGGTGCGGCAGGCCGTTGGCCCGGCGATCATGTACCTGGCCAATACGATCGCGGGCGGAGCGTTCGCAATCGCCTTCATGCTGCGCATCTCGCCGGGGCTGACCGTCGTCGCCGCATTGCCGATGACGTTGCTCCCGGTACTGGGTCTCCTGCTCGGGCGCCATATCCACGCGCGCTTCGAATCGGTGCAGGCCCACTTCAGCGACCTGACGACGATGGCGCAGGAAAACCTCGCGGGCGTGCGGATCGTGCGCGCGTTCCGGCAGGAGGATGCCGAAGAGGCGCGCTTCGCGACGCTGAACGACGAGTATCTCGAGAAAAACATGGGCCTCACGCGGCTGTATGGGATCATGCAGCCGGGCTTCTCGATCTTCGCGGGCTTGGGAATGGTGGCGGTCGTCGGCTTTGGCGGATCGCTCGTGCTGCGTGGGACGATCAGTGTGGGAAGTTACGTGGCGTTCGGGTTGTACCTCGGCATGCTCACCTGGCCGCTGATCGCGCTCGGCTGGGTCATCAACCTGTTCCAGCGCGGGGCGGCGTCGATGGCGAGGCTCCTGGAAGTGCTCGACGCGTCGCCCAAGTTGCGCGAGCCCTCGGCCCCACGAACGTTGCCGGCGTCGGCGGCAGGTAGATCGATCGAATTCCGGAATGTGGGATTCCATTATCCGACCGAGGCCGGTCAACCGACGCGATGGGTGCTGCGCGGGATCACGTTCACCGTGCCGGCCGGCGCGACGATCGGCGTCGTCGGTGCGACGGCGAGCGGCAAGAGCGCGCTCATGGACCTGGTTCCCCGCGTCTTTGATCCGCAAGAAGGGGAAATCCTGATCGACGGGGTGACTGTTCGGGACGTCGGGCTGACAGAGTTGCGCCGCGAGATCGGCTACGTGCCGCAGGAAAGCTTCCTCTTCAGCGACGCAATAGGAAACAATCTCCAGTACGGGACGGACGACGAGGGCGCGGGGGTCTGGGCAGCCGAGATCGCTCAGCTTTCGGAGACGATCAAGTCGTTTCCTGGCGGGTACGACACGATGCTCGGCGAACGTGGGATCAATTTGTCGGGAGGTCAGAAGCAGCGCGCGGCGTTGGCGCGGGCCTTGGCTCGGCGCCCCAGCATCGTGCTGCTGGACGACGCGCTGTCGGCGGTGGACACGCATACGGAAGCGGAAATCCTGCATTCACTGCGGGATGCGCTTGCCGGTCGCACCGCGATGATCGCTTCGCATCGCATCAGCGCGATCCGCGACGCGAGCTGGATCATCGTGTTGGACGAAGGGCATATTGTCGAGCAGGGCACGCACGCGGAATTAATTGCCGCGGGCGGACGGTATTGGACGCTCCTCAGTCGACAACAGCTCGAGGAATCGATCGAGACGGAAGACGACGGAAACGAGTTGGCAGACGTTGTTTCGGAGGGTACGTTACGCGCATGAGTCGGGTAGACGCCGCCAGCGAGCCGCTGACACTGAATGCGCCGGAGGCTCGAGTCGCCATTCTCGAGGCGCGGCTCAAGGACGCGATCGCCGAGATCGCGGATCTGCGCGCGCGCGACGCGCTGAAGACGCAGTTCCTGGCCAACATCTCGCACGATCTGCGGACGCCGCTGACGGCGGTTATCACACACGCCGAGATCCTGCGCGACGGGATCCTGGGCGACCTGACGCCGCGGCAGCTGGAAAGCGTGCGCGGCATTATCAGCGGCGGACGCCAACTGCTCAATCAGGTGGGCGAGATTCTGACCTACGCGCGTGGCGCGGCGAATCAGCTCGCGCTCGTGTCGTCGCGCTTCGCGATCAAGGAAGTGCTGGAGCAGGTCAGCAAGCTCAATGAGTCTTTGCTAAAGAAGAAGAGACTGACGTTGTGGGTGGAGTCCGAGCCGGGGCTGTCGCCCGTGATCGCCGATCGCGAGAAGATCGCGCACGTCGTCGGCAATCTGCTCGGGAACGCGATCGAGTTCACACCGTCGGGCGGACGCGTGTGGTTGCGGGCGTCGCGCTCACCGGGAGACGTGCCGGAAGCGCAGCTGGTCGAGGTGGGCGACACGGGCGTGGGCATCGCGCCCGAGCATCACGATCTCATCTTCCGCGAGTTCGCGCAGGTCGATGCGACCCCGTCTCGCCCGCACCACGGCACGGGACTCGGTCTCACGATCGCGCGCAAGCTCGTCGAGCTGCACGGCGGGCGAATCTGGGTGGAGAGCACGCTCGGCTCGGGCAGCCGGTTCTACTTCACCGTCCCCGTTGAACAGACCGAGTAGGCGGCTTGCGCGCGGGTGAGCGACCCGGCTCCGCACGTCCTCATCGTCGAGGACAATCAGCTCGTCATCGACGCGTTACGGATCCTCTTTGAGGCGGCCGGCCGTCGTGTCACCGGCGCCCGGTCGATCGCGGAGGCATTGGTGAACGCCGACGCCGATTCGCCCGCACTCGTGCTGCTCGATCTGCGGCTGCCGGATGGCGACGGGTTGGTACTCGTGGATCATCTGCGCGCGCGAGGCGCGGTGGTGATCGCGTTGACTGGCGACGATGATCCGGGAAAGAGGCAGAAGTGTTTGGACGCGGGATGCGCCGACGTCCTGATAAAGCCGGTGCCCGTTAAGGAGCTGATGGCCGCCACCGAGAGATGGATCGACTAGAGCTTACTTTTTACGATCTCGACGCGGCGGTTCCGACCGACCTGTGGGTACGAGGTCTGACCCGGTTCGCTAGAGGCGACTTTTCAGGGCCGCCGGCGTGAGCCGCTGCAAGAAACCGGTGAGCACCGGCATGTAGTCGGTGATCATCAAGACCGCCACGACGACCAACACGGCGCCCGAGACCCGAGTCACCCAGACCATGTGGCGTCGCATTGCCCCGAATGCCGTCAGGAACCATTCGACGGCAACGGCGGCAATGATGAACGGGACGGCCAAGCCGAGCGAGTATGCTCCGAGCAGCACCACTCCGCGCGACACCTGCGCCTGCGTCGCGGCGTAAGTGAGGATGCCGCCGAGGATTGGGCCGATGCAGGGCGTCCACCCTGCCCCGAACGCAAAGCCCACGACGACCGTGCCGAGGTACCCCAATGGCTTGTCGGTGACGTGAATCCGGCGCTCCTGCGAGAAAGCGCGTAGGTTGAAGACACCGAGGAGATACAGGCCAAAAACGAGCACCAGGATGCCGCCGATCCGGCTGATCCAGGCTCGGTAGGTGAACAGCAGCCGGCCCAACAGCGTGGCCGAAGCACCGAGCGCGAGGAAGATGAGCGAGAACCCGGCGACGAAGAGAAGGGCGTGGATGAGGGCCAGCCGTCGCGCGCGGACCACGTCGTCGAGCGACATCCCCGTGATGAAGGTGATGTAGCTCGGGATGAGCGGGAGCACACAGGGCGAGAGAAAGCTCGCCAGCCCGGCGCCGAAGGCGATCGGAAGCGCGATGTCTGAACCCAGGACGGTCTCCGGCGAGAATGGCGGCGACCCCCGCCGTGTGTCGCGCGGGCATCGCTTCCTCGAGTGGTACTTCGCTCTCAAATATCGCGTGTTTCGCCGCGAGCGGCGACCGGATGACGGGCGGCGCGGTCTGGTGATGCTCCAGATCGACGCCCTGGCGTACGCGGAGCTGCGACGCGCCATCGAGCTGGGGTACTGCCCGACGATCGAGCACATGGTGCGCGAGGAAGGGTACACACTGCGCCGCTGGTTCTGCGGCCTACCGTCGGCGACACCGTACGCGCAGGCGGGGATCTTCTACGGCGAGAACGACGGGATTCCGGGCTTTCGATTTTACGACAAAGCTGACGGACGGGTGATTACGTGCAACACACCGGCCGGGGTGCAGTACATCCGCGACCGCATCGGTGCGCCGGGCGCGTTGGCGGGTGGGTCGAGTTACGTGAACCTGCTCGACGGGGACGCACAGACCGTCGCGTTCACCGTCGCGACGCGCGACAAGCTGTCCGTCTTCCAGCGCCTCGGTGGCTGGCGGATGGCGATGCTCATCCTGTTGCATCCGATTCGCATGGCGCGCATGGGATTGCAGGCGATCCTCGAGTGGCTGCGCGAGGAATACGAGCGCGGCGTCGGGGAGTTGATGCGAAAGCGGACGCACAGCGAAGGGCTGTTCCCGTTTATTCGCGTGCTGAGCAACGTGATCGTGCGCGAGCTCCAGACGATGGCGATCCTCCTCGACGTCTATCTGGGCGTGCCCGTCATCTACAGCACGTTCATGCAGTACGACGAGCTGGCCCACCATTTCGGACCGTCGAGCTTCCAGGCGCTGCGCGATCTGCGCCGCACCGACGCGCGCATTCGCGAGATCCGGCGGATGATCGAGAACGTGGGCGGCCGGCAATACGACCTCGTAATTCTCTCCGATCACGGGATGACGCCGTCGTCGAGCTACCGCGTGCGGTTCGGCGAGACGCTCGGGAAAACGGTCGAGCGGATTCTCGAGGGCGACGCGGCGCTGCGTGGCGAGTCGCCGCTGAGCTCTCGCGCCAGTTTCGCGGACACGTCCGAGTACGCGGACATCACGGCGCAGGTGGTGAATGCCGTGGCCGAGGTGACGCCCGAGAATCAGCGAACGATGCGCCGAGTGTTGACGCGCTTTCGCGACTGGGTGCGGAGCAAGTACGGCCTTCGCGAGCTGATCCTTCCGGAGAAGTACCGGATCGAGACGAAGCACGACGTCGTGGTGACCTATAGCTCGGATCTCGCGCTGCTCTATTTCGCCGATGATCCGCGGCCGCTGGAGCTGACCGACATCATGCGCGACGCTCGACGCGCGAATCTGTACGTCGAGCTGCTTCAGCATCCGGGCGTCGGCCTGCTGGCGACGCGCAACGGACCTTCCGTCCATCTGGAGAGTACGAGCGGACGCGCGATCGTCGCGAGCGGACAGGTGGAGGTACTCGAGGGCGACAATCCTCTCGAGCCATACGGGACCGGTGGCAACACGGCGCGGGCGGTCGAGCATCTCGCATCACAGCCGAACACGGGAGACATCACCATTTTCGGCGCGTATGACGGCTACGAGATCGTGTCGTTCGACGATCAGATCGGCGCGCACGGCGCGGCCGGCGGGAACCAGCTGTATCCGTTCCTCATTGGTCCGGCGGAACTCGAGCTGGGCCGTGCTCGCATCGAAGACGCGCGGGATATCCACCGGGTGATTATGGAGCGATACAAGGCTTGATTGGCGGCTCGGCGACTCGGCGGCTCGGCGACTCGGCGGCTCGGCGACTCGGCGGCTCGGCGGCGCTCGTTGGTGTGCTCGCGGGGCAGCTCGCGTCGCAGCAGCCGAGGACGGGAGCCGTCGCGGGCCGAGTGGTCGACTCGTCCAACGGTCAGCCGCGGGCGGGTGCGTCCGTATCGGTCGTGGGGACGGCGCGCGGCGACATCGCGGATTCGCTGGGTCGCTTCGTCATCGGCGGGCTCGCGCCGGGGCAAGTCATCGTTCAGGCACGATTCCTCGGCTACACGACCGCGGAGCAGCGGGTGACGATCACCGCGAACGACACGACGCGCATTGAGGTCCGCATGCAACCCGGCGCGGTCGTGCTCGGCGCGATGCGCACCGAAGCGCGGCCGATCGATCGTGAACTTTTCGAGTCCAAGCCGAACGTCGGAACGGTGAGCATCACGTCGCGCGCGGCCGAGGGCGTGCCGAAGTTCGGTGAGCCCGACGTGATGCGCGTGGTGCAACTGTTGCCGGGCGTCGAAGCGCGGAACGATTTCTCGACCGGTCTCAACGTGCGTGGTGGCGAGGCGGATCAGAATCTGATCCTGATGGACGGGTATCCGATCTACAACCCGTTCCACGTCGGCGGTTTGTTCAGCACGTTCATCGACCCGATGGTGGGCGGCATCACGTTGATGACCGGTGGCTTTCCGGCGCGGTACGGCGGCCGGCTGTCGAGCGTGCTCGAGGTCAACTCGGCGGAGGAAGCACGCACCGGCGTGCACGGAACGAGCGAGATCTCCGTGCTGGCGTCGACGCTCCAATTAGGTGGGGCGTTCGCCGGCGGAAAGGGTTCGTGGTCGGTCGGCGGGCGACGGACGTACGCCGACAAGTTCGTCGAGCTGATCAGCACGAATCAGCTGCCCTATCACTTTCGTGACGAGCAAGCGCACGCGTCGTACGCGTTCACGCCGACGACGAAGCTTTCGTTCACCCTCTACGACGGACGCGACGCGCTCGACGCGAACATCGCGGCCTTCGGTGATTCGACGTCGACGAATCCGAGCGGCGGGACGTTCAGCTTCGGCTGGGGGAATACGGTCGGCGGTGTCACGCTCGCGCATTCGTACTCGAGGCCGAACGGGGGTGGCTCGGGCCTCGCGCAATTCCTCTTCGGCAGTAGCGGCACGGCGGAACAGCGTGCCTCGGTGTCGCACTTTTCGACGAGTCTGGACCTGGGCGGCGGAGCCCTGACGCTCAACAACGTCGTGACGGACACGCGCATCGGCGGAAGCCTCACGACGCATACGAGCGCCCATGATCGAACGTACGGCTACGACGTTGCGCAGTATCGGATCTCGTATCTCGCCAACTCGCCGCAGACGGGAACGCTTCTGTACGACCTGAGTCAGAACCCGGTCTCCGGGTCGGCATTCGTCGACGACCTGTGGCGGCCGAACGCGCGCTGGCTACTCGAGACGGGGCTGCGCGGCGATGCATTGAGCGGTCGGGCGTGGGCCGCATTGTCGCCGCGCGTCTCGGCAAAGTTTTTCCTGACTCCCGATTTCGCGCTCACGGGAGCCGTTGGCCGCTTCGCGCAATGGACGCACTCGTTGGCGCGCGAAGACATCCCGGTCCGGCTGTTCGACTTCTGGCTGACGAGCGACTCGGGCATCCCGGTGTCGAACGCATGGCACTACATCGCCGGCACGGAGCGGTGGTTCGGCACGACGCGCCTCGCGCGCGTCGAGGGCTTCTATAAGCAGTACGGGACGCTTCTCGAATCGAATCCCCAGGAGGATCCGGGGATGCGCGGCGACGAGTTCTATCCCGTGAAGGGAAACTCGTACGGTGTCGACATCCTGCTGCGGCAATTCGAGACGCCCGGCCACCGATTCAGCGGTTGGATCTCGTACACGTATGCCGTCGCCGCGCGCGTGCAGGATACGCTCCGCTACTTCCCGGGACACGACCGGCGTCACGATCTCAACGTCGTCGGGACGTGGCGGATCGCGAACTATCTCTTCGGCGCACGCCTCGGACTCGCGACCGGGACGCCATATACCGACATCGTCGGCGAGATCGTGCGGCGGGTATATGATCCGGGCTTCAACGCCTTCGGCACGCGAGGCGGAACACCGCAGACGGAATTCGTCGGCGGACCGCGCAATGGAGCTCGACTGCCGACGACGCAGCGACTCGATCTCGACGTGACCCGAACCTACCACGTGCGCGGCACGACGATCGCGCCCTTTCTCAGCGTCGTGAACGCGTACAACGCGAAGAACGTGTTCTTGTATGTGTTCGACTACGGCAAGGCTCCGCCGACGCGCGAATCGATCTCCCAATTCCCCATTCTCCCTTCGGCCGGTGTCACGATCCGTTTTTAGGCGCGGCGCGGCCGCCGGAATGATCGCGCTGGGCGCGGGCACGGTAGCGCTGGCGTCGTGCGAGATCGGGACGATCACGGTCGCGAAAACGACGCCGAGCATCGTGGTGCACGCGGTGCTCAACGCGAACCTGACGACGCAGGTGATTCTCGTCGAGCGCACGCTCAGCGGCGCGATACCGGTGCACGACACGACCTTCAATCCCGCCGATCCAATCGTCAGCGACGGCGGCATTCCGGTGACAGGCGCACGGGTCGAGATCATCGACTCGGCGGGTCTCGCGAATCCGGCCCTGGAAGACATCACGACGTCGGGCAGCGGGCAGGGAGCCGGCGTCTATCGTGTCACCTTCCCCGCGGGTCTTCGACTCGGCATGCGATATAGGCTGCACATCGTCA
>DATLPC010000222.1:0-67804 GCA_035535975.1 Gemmatimonadaceae bacterium
GCATCGTCCCGGCGACCACTCGGTCGGCGCAAGCAGCACCGATTGTGAAGCCGTTGTAAGGTTTGCTCAACCGATGATGACAGATTGGGCGACTCGTCGCAGGTTAGTGCGGACTTGCACGAGGTTTTCCGCATGCGAAACGCGATTTGGCCGACGGCGCTCGCACTCTCCATTTCCACCGTCGCGCTCGCGCAGGCGCCCGGCAAATGGCCGCCTGATTCGCTGATCAACACGAAGGTCATCCCGAAAAACACACCGCCGATTCAAGTGGTCGGCACGATGCGCAACTTCGCCGGCGACCTCGGCGTACGCTGTCAGTTCTGTCACGTCGGTCAGGAAGGACAGCCGCTCCAACAGTTCGACTTCGCATCCGACGAGAAGCGAACGAAGCAGGTCGCGCGGCAGATGATGCTGATGGTTCAGGAGATCAACCGGCGCATCGACAGTCTGCCGGGCCATACGCAGGGCCTGGCCGTCACCTGTCGCACGTGCCATCGCGGGGTGAGCAAGCCGATTCCCCTCTCGCAGCTCGTCGCCGACGCCGCGATCGCCGTCGACGCCGACTCCGCGCTGCGCCTCTATCGGGCGCTCAAGCAGCGGTACGCCGGCAGCGACGCCTATGACTTCCGTGAGGCGTCGCTCAACACAGCCGCCTTCCGCACCGGTCGCGCGAACAAAGTGTCCGACGCGCTCGCGATCCTCGATTTCAACGAAGCGCTGTTCCCGAACTCGTCCGGGATGTCTGTCTTTCGCGGCAATATCCTGTTGATGCGAAGCGACACGTCAGGAGCCGAACGGGCGTTCCGCGACGCCATCCGCCGCGACTCGACAAACGCCGAGGCGCGGGGCAGGCTGCGCGACATCGGTCGTCCCTGAAACGGCCCTCCCAACCCTTTTGACCCGACGGGTGTCTAGCCTCCAGTAAGCGACATACTGGACCACCCTTTCGGGAGGCGACGATGGATCGCTCCGGCGAGCTGTTGCCCGGAACGTTCGAGATGCTCGTGCTCAAAGGCGTGAGCCTCGGCGACATGCACGGCTGGGGGATCGCCGATCGCATCGAGCGTTTGTCCGGCGGCGTGTGCGACGTCCAGCAGGGCACGGTGTATCCAGTCCTCCAGCGGCTCCTCCGTCGCGGATGGGTCGTCGCCGAGTGGCGCGTGACCGAGAACCAGCGGCGCGCCCGCTACTATCGACTCACCGCCGCCGGACGACGGCAGCTCGCCGACGAAATCAGTTGGTGGCACCGCGCCATCGGCGGCGTCGATCGGGTGCTGCGCGCCGAACCGCGGGAGGCGTGATGTCCTGGCTGCATGCCGCGCGACAGCGGCTCCGCGACCTCTTCGCCGGCGAACGGTCCGATCGCGAGCTCGCCGAGGAGATTGCCCATCATCTCGAGCTGGAGACCGAGCGCCAGATGCGTGAAGGCCTCGACCGCGCCGCCGCGCGCGCCGTCGCATACGTGCGGTTCGGCAACCCGACCACGATCACCGATGCCGCTCGCGCCGAACGCGGCAGTCTCCTTACGGAGGGAAGCGTGCAAGATCTCTCATGGGCTGTCCGCTCGCTGCGGAAGAACCTCGGCTTTACCGCTCTGTCGCTCCTCACCCTGGTCCTCGGCATCGGCGCCTGCACGGTCGCGTTCAGCGTCTTCAATACGGTCCTCCTTCGCCCGCTGCCGTATCGCGACGCCGATCGCCTCGTGTTCATTCGCGAGCGAACCTCGAGGGGCGAGCTCCGGCCGCCGTCGTTCCCCAATTTCGCCAGCTGGCGCGAGCAGACCCAGTCGTTCGCCGGCGTCGCTGCCGCGATGCATCCCTATTCGCGCACCGTCTCGGTGTCCAACGACGCCGAGCCGGCACGCCTGGTCTCTCTCGAAATTACGCGGCGCTTCTTTTCCACCCTGGGCATCGGCATGGCGCTCGGCCGCGAGTTCACCGACGCCGAGCACGCACCGGGTCGCTCGCGGGTGGCCATGGTCTCGTACGAGTTCTGGCAAAAGCAGATGGGCGCGCGCCAACCGTTGGGAATTATCCGGCTCGGCGACGATCCGACGCCAGTCGTCGGCGTGCTGCCGCCGGGTTTCACTTTCCTGCAACCCGCGGACATCTACCTTCCGCATGAAGGTCACACAGGCACGGTTCGCAGCTCGCACAACTACCAGGTGGTGGCGCGGCTAAAGCCCGGCGCCACGTTGGCCGGGGCGCGCGCCGAGATGACGGCGCTGTCGCGATCGCTGAAAGCCGTGTATGGAACGGAAACAGAGGCAGTCGATACAGACGTGCGACCGCTCCGCGATTTCGTGGTCGCGAACTATCGGACGCTCCTGTCGATCATCTTCGCCGCTGCAGCGCTCGTCCTGCTCATCGCCTGCACGAACCTGGTGAGCGCGCAGCTCGCCCGTGGATGGCACCGCGAACGCGAGATCATCGTGCGTGCCGCGCTCGGCGCTTCACGCGCGCGCATCGCGCGGCAACTGATCGTCGAAAGCGTCCTGCTGGTAATCAGTGGAACCGTGCTCGCGGTGCTGGTTGCCTACGCCGCGGTCACCGGCATCAAACAAGTCGGCGGAGCACTCGTGCCACGATTGAGCGAATTGTCGCTCGACGCGCGTGTGCTCGGCTTCGCGGTTGGCGTCGCCGCGCTGACGGCGCTCATCGTTGGCATCTACCCGGCCTTTCGCCTTTCTCGACGCGACGCCGGACAAGTGCTTCGCGCCGGGCGAGGCGGCTCGTCCGTCCGCTCTTCCGTCTGGCGCGCGCTGATCGGATTCGAGGTGGCGCTGGCCGTCGTATTGGTCATCGGATCCACCCTCCTCGTTCGCACCCTGCGCAACATCCTTTCGGCGGAGACAGGATTCGACTCGCATGGTGTCGTGACGGCGGCGATTACCCCCGCGGAATCGGACACGGCGAGATTCGGTGAGGTCGTCACCGCGCTCCGCGCGCTCCCCGGCGTCGAAGGCGTCGCGTTCACCAGCAACCTCCCGCTGCAATGGGGGAACTGGTCGGGTCCCGTGCGCCGGCCAAGTGATCCGACGGACCGCGACTGGCCCGCGATGGCCGGATTCCGCGTCGTGAGCCCGGACTATTTCACCGTCTTGCGTCAACCTCTGCTTCGCGGCCGGGCGTTCATGCCGAGCGATCGAGTGGGCGCGCCGGGTGTCGCGATCATCACGCCGGGCATCGCCGAGAAGCTTTGGCCCGGCCAGGATCCAATCGGCAAGAGGATCGCGACCAACTATCTGTTCAATGACTGGCTCACCGTGGTCGGTGTCGCCGCCGAAGCATCGAGTTGGTCGATGCCGCACGGGACGCAGAACGAGATCTATGTGCCCCTCGATCAGCGTCCGGGCAGCGTCGGGCAACAGCTGATCGCGGTCCTCAGGACGGCAGGCGGACCCGACGCCGTGATGGCTGCCACGCGCGCGAAACTCCGCGCGATTATCCCGCACTCACCGGCGCAGGTCGGCACGATCGACGACCGCATTGCCCAGAGCGCCGCCGACCGCCGGTTCGGCATGCTCGCGCTCACCGCGTTCGGCGTGATTGCGATCATCCTCGCCGCGGTGGGCATCTACGGCGTGATGTGGTACATCGTGAGCACCCGGACGCACGAGATTGGAATTCGCATGGCGCTCGGCGCGACGGCCGCGCGCGTGCGGCAGGACGTGCTATCGAGCGCGGCGGCAATGGCGGCGACCGGGATCGTCCTCGGCTTGGCCGCCGGTGCGTACGCCACGCGTTATCTACAGGCGTCGTTGTACGGCGTGTCGCGATTGGATCCTCGCATCTATCTCCTCGGAACGGGGATCACGCTCGGCATCGCCGTCATCGCCGCATACGTCCCCGCTTGGCACTCGAGTCGCGTTGACCCGATGGAGGCGATCCGCGACACTTGAGTGATGCCCAACCGAACGCGCTTTCCTGGGCGCGACGTAACGTCGCATCCGCGCCTCAGGCAGCTCGCGAAGCTCAAGACGCCGCAGAAGGTCCAAGATTTCCTCGACTCGCTCCCGATCAACTTCGAGAAGCGCGGCGAGACCTGCTCGTCGCCGCTCGCGTCTCTCGAGCGTGGCACGGTGCATTGCCTGGAAGGCGCGCTCGTCGCTTGCCTCGCGTTGTGGATGAATGGCCAACCGCCGCTCGTGATGGACCTCAAGACGACCGATGACGACGTCGACCATGTCGTCACGCTGTTCAAGTTCCGGCGCCACTGGGGCGCGCTCTCGAAGACGAACCACGGCGTCCTTCGCTTTCGCGAGCCGATCTTCCGCGACTTGCGCGAGCTCGCCGCGTCGTACTTTCACGAATATTCCCTTCCCGACGGCCGCAAGACCCTGCGCGCCTACTCCGCGCCATTCGACCTTCGCCGCTATCACGGGGATTGGATCATGACGCCCGAACCTCTCTGGATCCTGGAGCGCGAGATCGATCAGTCGCGACACTTCAAGCTCGTCAACCGCAGCCACATCGCTCGGCTCCGGCGGGCGAGCAAGATCGAGGTCCGCGCCGGAAAGCTGGTGGAATGGCGCGGATGACGCGCGCGAGGGTCGTCGTCGGGCCGGCACGCGTCGGACGAGGTGTTTTCGCGGCACGATCATTTCGTCGCGGCGATACAGTCGTTGAGATCGAAGGCCACGTCGTCAACTACAGGCGCCTCTGGGAGCACGAGGGATCGCGCTTCGCGGCTAATTGCATACGCTTTGGCCCGGAGACGTACATCGACCCTGGCGACGGGCCGGCGGGGTTCCTCAATCATTCCTGCGCGCCGAATTCGGCAATCACCAAGAGCGCGAATCGATTGCGCCTCGTCGCCGCCCGCCGAATCGCCCAGGGCGAAGAGATCGTGTTCGACTACTCCACAACGATTGGCGACGACGACGTCTGGCGGATGCGCTGCAAATGCGGTGACCCGTCATGCCGGCGACTGATCCGCAACTTTGGCTCGCTCCCTCTCGAGCGGCGCGCGTACTACCTCGAGAATGGATTCGTCCCTCCGTTCATCGTGCGCACGCTCGCGGACCGCGGCTTGGTTGGCTTGTCCCGTCACGCGGGACTCTCGTCGAGCCTTATCACGCCTCGGTGAAGCGCATCCCCTCCTTCGCCCGCGCCTCGTAAGCAAGGATGAAGTCGACGTTCTTCCGCTCGATCGGCGACAGCGACTTGAGCGAGAACTTTGGATCGGGATGATACCAGTCCTGGCTCGCGAAGTATGACTGGAGGTGCGGATCTTTGAACGTCCGCCCGTGCCGAGCGAAGATCTCGTTGCGCAATCGGCGGGCGATCTCCGGAAAGAGGCCGTCGACGTCGCGGTTGGAGAGCTCGCGGGTGGAGAGCTCATCGTGCCGCCGCGCCTCTACCGCCTGAATGACCTTGATGTTCGCTTTCTCGTTCTCGGAGAGCTCGGCGATCGTGAAGCTCGCGCGCGGCGTGTACCAAGGTTCGTTCTTGAAATAGTCGCGGAGCCACGGCGTCTCGAACCGCCGTCCATGCCGAGCGTAGACCTCGTTCCGCAGAATTCGCAGCTCGTAGAGCGACACGCCGCGAAGCAGCGTATCGGTCAGCGCCGTCGTCTGGAACAGGTACATCGTTCCCGGCGCGACGGCGAGCTTGAGGTCGCGCATTCGCGCGAGGGCGATCGTGTCCGCGTTCGCCCGCTCGATCGCCGAGAGCTCCTTGTTCGAGTACTCTTTCCGCCGATGATACCAGTATCGGTCATCGAAGTATTTCTGCAGAACCCAGACATCGCGCCCTTCGTAGTCTTCCTCGTCGGGCTCCTCGTCCATGAATGTCTGACCATGGATCGCGCCGATCTCCGAGGAAATCACCTCCCAGTCGGCCGCCGTGTGATGTCCGAGCATCGCCGTCGTGACGACGCGGTTCTGATTATACCGCATGTCGCCCGTCTCGATCTGCGTATGCTTTCGCGCCTCGGCGCCGCGGATCACGTCCAGGTTCGCTTTCTCGCGCGCGTTTAGTCGAGCGTTCGTGAACGTCGTATCCGGGCGATACCAAGGACGGGACTTCAGGTAAGTCTGGACGTCGGTTTCGTCCGGGAACGGCCGGCCGTGTTTGCCGAACACGATGCCGCGCAGCTGCCGAAGCGCGAGCAGCGACATGTGGTCGATCGCCACGGAGTCGACTCTGGCATGAGCAAAGTCGAACTTCTCCCATGCGACCGGAGACTGGGCCGCCGCGCCCGATGTCAGGAATAATGAAACACTCAGCCAACTGAATCGCCGACGGCAACCGACAGTCATCGAGAATCCCCGCCCCGAGGTTGCCGGCAAAAGTGCTCAAAGGGACAGCCGGTCTCAAGCGCCCCCCCCGGCGCCCCCGGAGAAACTCACTACCGCGTCGTATGCAGCCGGCGACTCCACTCCATTGCTCGTGTCTCGTCCGGATCGAGCTTCAGCGCCGTCGCGTACGCCTCCCCCGCGCCGCGAGTGTCCCCTTCGGCCGCGAGCGTTTGGCCGAGCGTGACGAATGCCCGTGCCCACGTCGGATAAATCTCGGTCAACACACGCGCGACGTGCACCGCCGCTTGGCGTTGTCCGCTCTCCAGCGCGCCCTGCACGAGTTGATTCGCCTGCCACCAGTCGTCATCCACCTGCTTGAACTTCTCGGCCGACGGCGGGGGTGGCTTGTAGAGCGCCTTGGCACGCGCAAACGCGGCGCTCGCCTCGCGCTCCTTGCCCGACAGCGCGAGCGTGTATCCGTGCAGCAGATAGCTCCGCCAGCTACCGAACAACGACGTCATCGCCTCGGCCAACGCCACCGCGTCAGGGATGCGTCCGTCGTTGGCGAGGGCACGCACCGTGAGATCCTGTCCCGAGAAGTACACGGGCCACGCCGGGCCCGGCGTCCCGGCAATCGTCCGCCCGTGGTCCGCCGAATCCCGCGCCTGACGAAGCCGATCGACGTACGCGGCGACGCCTTTTTCCTTCAGGCGGGAGACGTTGCCCTCGACTCCGGGCGGACGCTGGCTCGCTACGTCGGGGAGCCAACCTTCGACCTCGATCGAGATCGATACACTGTCACCCATCGTCGCCGCACGGGCCGCGGTAAACCAGGAGTTGTATTGCGAGCCGCCGGTGATGCCGAAATCCTTGCGTGCGAGGCGCAGCTCCGATGTCCCGTCGAGCAACAGGTTTCGCGACTCGGGACTGCGCTGCGGACCCTCGGCCAGGATTTGGATCGGAAGCGAGACGTTCTTCGTCACACCGTGCATCGTGAGCCTGCCGTCGGCCATCCAGCCGGTCGGCGTCGATCGCAGGCGATCGCTCTGAAAAATGATCTTCGGATACCGCTCGACGTCGAAGAAATCGCTCGTCCGCAGGTGGTCGTCGCGGTGCGGCCAGCCGGTATCGATGCTCTTCGCATCGATTACCGCGCTCACCGACGAGTTCGACGGATTGGCCCGATCATACAGCATTGTTCCGGTCCACTCGGTGAACCGGCCTTTGACGCGCGTGAATGCAAAGGGAATCGAGAACTCGACGATCGAATGCCCGGCGTCCACCACGTACTCCTCGAGCGCCGGACGACGGGCCTGGGCACCGGCCGCGATCGGAAGGATCGCGCCGACGATGAGTGACCTCGCAAGAATTCCGGCTGGGAGCACGTCGCACCTCGGGGGGGAGAGAAAAGACTGATATCTCCCAAATGCTCACTGACGCGCGGAGGTTACATGCCGGTTTCGCTCAACAGCGTAACGGTGCGCTTCCCGCCGGGCGGGACATTCGCCTCGACGGCGCGGACCGCGATGCCGTCCGACTTTCGAACCCAGTAGTCAACGACGCCGCCCGAGTACCTGATCGTCATGCGCCAGCAGTCGAATGTGCCCGCGGGTACGCGCACTCGTTCCTCTCCCGTGACGCGAAGCTCGACAGGATGGAGCACATCCTTGGGAATCACCGCCCAGCCGAGCACCGTGAGGCTGCCTTGCCACGTCGCGGAGAGCGGCACCGCCGCCAGATAGATCGGCGTGAGCGCGTCGGACAAGAACGGCGCATACGCCGACCGAAGACGGCGCGCGATCGGCCGCATCCCGGTCACATCGTCGAGGGTCATACGACCGGAAAGGCTGTCGCCGATCGCGCGTTGCTGGATGTTGATTCCGTTCCAGCGACGGTACGGCCGCACATGCACGGCTCGCGTCAGGAGTCCGAGATTGCTCCGTCGTACGAACACCGTTTCCGCGTTGATCGCCGCACCGCCGGTGCCTGACTCGCGCTCCAGCTTGACCACCCGCCACGCCGGTGTTCCCTCGGCACTGTCAGCCGTTACCGACAAACTGCCTTCGACCGTCTTCACAGCGCGCTCGGCGGAATCGGTGAACACTCGCCGGTAGCGCAGCGTCCCGGCGTGGATGCGTTCCGCGTGAATCGGAAACGCAGCCGGAAGTCGCGGCGCGCCCGCCGGTTGCTCCGCGTGCGCTACACCGCCGAAGAATGAGAGCGATGCGACGGGCTGCGCCTCGCGCGCGTCTTCGCGGCTCGACCGATACAGCGGCAGCAGAAGCACGCCGGCGATTACAGCAACGGACGCGATGACGTAGCGGTGAACCGAGACGGAGGAGTCGCGTCCAACCGGCAGAATGACTCGGCCGCCCGCGGCGCGATCGGCGAGGATGCGCTGACGGAGCTCAGCCGGCGCCGGCGGCGTGCGGAGAGCGGCCAGCTCCGGTTGAATCGCTTCCGCGAAGGCGTCGAGCGCACGGTCTCTCTTGCCAAACCAGCTCATCGTTCCTCCAGTAGGCGACGCAACGCACGCAGGCCGCGGTGCAATCTGACCTTTGATGCCGCCACCGAGATGCCGACCATGTCCGCGATTTCGGCGTGTGAGTAGCCTTCAATCTCCTTGAGCACGAGCACCGCACGGAGACTCGGCGGCAGGGTCGCGACCGCTGTCGCGAGGTCCATCGCCGCGGCAGCGTCGTGCGATGGCGCGGCGAATGAAGCGTCGAGGGCTTGCGTCGCGCGTACCTCGTCATGACGCAGGCGGCTGAGCGCCACTCGCACCGTGACGCGCTTGAGCCACCCGACCAACGTGCCACGCTCCTCGTACCGGCGCAGCGCTTCCGGGAGGCCCAGGAAGACGTCGTGCACTACGTCTTCGGCGTCCGCCTTTGACATCGTCAGCCGATAGGCGACGGCCAGCAGCATCGCGGCGTAGCGGTCATACAGCCCGCCCAGAGCCGCCAGATCACCGCCGGCGACGAGCGTGACGAGCTCGGCGTCGCTTCGGGCGGTGGTCGGCGGTCTCTCGTCCCTGGCGGCTACGGTCACGACACCCAAACGCGATCGATATACCAAAGGTTACACGGTGTCCGACCGTCATTTAAGTTGCGGTCGCATGCCGAATCATTCGACTTTGCGAATGCGGGCGCTCGTCATAGCCGCGGTCGTCGTTGCGACTGCCTGCGCGAGCGCGCCGCGTAATCCCGTGCTCGACAGCTATCCGGCGGGAATCGTCGGCCATACCACTGTTCTTTATTACGACGTCCACGGCCGCAGCTTCGACGAGCTGCGCGCCGACATGCGACGACTCGGTCCCAAGGTCGCCGACAGTAGCTTTGTCGGCGAGACGAGATCGCCGATGCGCTGGAGCTGGCGCACGGAATCGGCGAACGGAACATGCTCGGTCCGTGACGTCACCGTCACGCTGAACGCGCAGATCACGCTGCCCCGCTGGACGCCGCCGGCGGACACCGAACCGGGGCTCGCTACCGAGTGGGCAAGGTTCGTCGCGGCCTTGGAGACGCACGAGGCGGGACACAAGGACATCTCCGCCAAGGCGGGCAGCGAGATTGTAACGAGATTGCGCGGGTTGTCCGGCCTTTGCTCGCAGATCAACACGCGCGCCGGCGACCTCGCCCGGGCGATCGTCGATAAGGCAAGCGATGACCAGAAGACCTATGATGCGGTGACCCGGCACGGGTTGACGCAAGGCACGGCCTTCGGCGCGGGCCGCGCGCGGGCCCTGCTCAGCGCGAACGCTCCGCTCGTCCTGTTGGCGGCGCCGCGCGCCGGTACCGTACGCGGTGAGGTGCCCGTTCCGGTCAACCGGGTGTGGAACATCCTACGCGGAGTGTACGAAGCGGCGGGCCTGCAGGTCAACGCCGTCGACAGCGTGTCGCACGCACTCGGCGATTCGTTGACGGTGCACGGGTCGCTCACCCGATTCCCGGTGAGTGAGCTCGTCGACTGCGGCGCGCCGCCGACCGGGCGGAACGCCGACTCAGTGGACGTCAAGTTGTTCATCACCACGCGCCTTGACGCCATTCCGCCATCAGCCGCCTGGATGATGAACACCGTGCAAGCCGTCGCCCACCCCGCCGGTGCGCCCGCCATCGCCTGCCGGTCCCGCGGCACGCTCGAACGGTACTTATTCGATGCGCTCCGCGGCCGGCTGACCCGATCGGATCCCTGACCCCGCCGATTCGCCTCCTATTGATCGTCACATCTTGACAATCAAGTGTACGAACCGTAGCCTCCTCCGGTCACTCGCTGGGAGCGAGGCATGGCGATCCGGCATTGCGTCACGTTGGCATTGGCCGCGTGTTTTGCGTCGAACGCGGACGGGCAAGGCATTCCGACACCCCCGCTGACCGATTCAGCGCTTCCCAACTCGATGCGCGCGCTGGCGGCGTACGTCGCCCGCGAATTCAGGACTGACAACCGCGACTCGCTGCTCGATGTCACCTTCCGCCTCGCGCTCGTTCGGGGCGACTACGCCGGCGCCGCGGCAGCGCTGCGCGATCTACGAGCCGCGCGCCTGGCGCGATCGCCGAATCCGCAGACGCGCGCCCTCAACATTCAGTTCCAGATCCTGGCGGTCGCCAAAGCGCACCAGTCCACACGAGGCGGCGCGTTCGCCGATGCCTTCGCTTCGACGTTCGACTCGGTCGTCGCTTCGTTGGACGACCGCACGGCCGCGCTCGCGCTCAACGCGATGAGCGTCGCCCCCGGCGCGTACCGCTTCGCCCTCCAACAAGCAATCAGCCGACTCGCCGATAAGACGCAGCTCCCGCTCGCCGATGCAATCCGATTGCTCCGAGCATATCAGATCTCGACGAGCTACGAGGAGCTCGTTCCGCTCGCGCGCGACCGCATCATCGCCGACGATCAACGGCGCTACGTGATCGAGCGCGACATCCGCGTCGCGGTCGGCGAGGGCGCGACGAACTGCGTCATCGTGATGCGGCCACGGAACGCGCCGCGGCTTCCCGCCCTGCTCGAGTACACGATTTACGCCGATACCGCGACGACGCTGCGCGAATCGCGGCGAGGGGCGTCGAACGGATACGTTGCTGTCACCGCGTTCACGCGCGGAAAGCTGTGCAGCGACGGACAGCCCGTCCCTTATCGCCACGATGGCGCCGACGCCGCGGCGGTCATTGACTGGATCAGCAAGCAGACCTGGAGTGACGGGCGCGTCGGGATGTATTCCGGCAGTTACGAAGGATTTACCCAGTGGGCGGCGCTCAAACACACCCCACCGGCGCTCAAGACGATTCTCTCAGCCGCGACCAACGCTCCGGGCCTCGATACGCCGCCCGAAGGAAACATCGTCTGGAACTTCATTTATCCGTGGCCCTTCTACGCGGCCAACAACAAGACTCTCGACAATGTGACCTACGGCGACGGGCGGCGATGGAACCGCCTCAATCGCCAGTGGTACACGAGCGGCCGCGCCTATCGCGACCTCGACAAGATCGACGGGACACCGAACCCGATCTTCGACGAATGGATCTCGCACGACTCGTATGACGAATTCTGGCAGGCGCTGATTCCGTATCGCGACGAGTTCGCGCGCGTGAAGATTCCCGTGCTCCAGACGGCGGGATATTACTACGGCGGCCCGGGCGCGGACCTGTACTACTTCCGAGAGCTCGAGAAATACAATCCAACCGCCGAGCATTATCTCGTCGTCGGACCATGGGACCACCTCCCCGCGCAACGCGGCGTGATCGACGCGCTCGGCGACACGGCATCTGTGCTGTTCGGATTGGCGCTCGACCCCGTCGCCCGCATCAGCCTCGTCTCCGAGCTGCGGTACCAGTGGTTCGACTACGTCTTCAAGGGCAAGCCGAAGCCCGCGCTGCTCCGCGACAAGGTGAACTATCAACTCGTCGGCGCGAATACCTGGAAGCACGCGCCGTCGATCGCCGCGATGAGCAACAGGTCCGTGCGCCTCTACTTGAACAGCGAGCGTACGAACGGGCGTTACCGCCTGACCGACGCGCGACCGTCGAATGCCACCGAGATTCCGCTCCGCGTAGATCTCTCGGACCGTGCCGACATCGATCGCGTCATTCCGGGTGGCCTACTCGTCGATCGTGCCATCGACACCGTGAATGCGGTGACTTTCGCCAGCGAGCCTTTTCCGTCTGCGACCGAGATCGCCGGCCTTTTCTCGGGCCACCTCGAGCTTGTCACCAACAAGAAAGATTTCGATTTCTTCGTGCAGCCATACGAGTTGACCGCGACCGGAGAATATCGCCAGCTGCCGCCGTATCAGTGGAGGGCGAGCTTCGTCTCCGATCTCACCACGCGGCGTTTGCTCGCGCCAGGCGAGAAACAATCCATCGACTTCCAATCCATTCGCCTCGCGGCGCACCAGATGCGGCCCGGCAGCCGGCTCGTGATCGTACTCGGTGTGATCAAGAATCCGGGACAGCAAATCAATTACGGATCCGGTAAGCGTGTCATCGACGAGACGATCGCGGATGCCGGACCTCCGCTCGAGATTCGCTGGCTTCCGGGAAGCTACTTCAGCTTTCCTGTCGCTGACCCGACCCGCGCGACGCCACAACGGAAACGGCGATAGGCTCCGCGACCATGCGCTCGGCCCGGAGCGTCATCGCCGGATCGAGTTTCGCCGCGCGACGACCCGGCCAAAACGTACGCCGGACGACTACCCCTTGCGTCACCAAGGGTGACCGATATAACCTCCCTTGTGACGCAAGGGGAATCCCCCCGAGTCGTCGAGTCGTCGAGTCGCCGAGTCGCCCAATCGCCGAGTCGCCCATATGGCCGACGCTGAAATTGATCTTCTCCGCAGCAGTCTCGATCTCCTGATCCTCAAGGCGCTCAGCTGGTCGCCGATGCACGGCTATGCGATCAGCGAGTGGATCGACGACGCCACGCGCTCCGTCCTGCTCGTCGAAGAAGGGACGCTTTACCCCGCCCTGCATCGGCTCGAGCGCCGCGGCTGGATCGCCGCCGAGTGGGGCGTCTCCGAGAACAATCGCAAGGCGAAGTTCTACTCGATGACGCCCGCGGGCCGCGCCCGCCTCCGCGCTGAGTCGCGCGTGTGGCAACGCAACGCCGACGCGATCGCTGGCGTGCTGCGCCGAAGCTCCTCGGACGCCTCGTGAGCTCCGGCAAACGGTGGCGCCCACTCTTTCGCTTGCCGCGCTTCGGTCACCGCGCGATCTCGCGCGAGCTCGAGCACCAGCTCGACGACGAGCTCGCCTTCCATATTAGGATGCGCGAGGAACGGCTCGCGAAGCTCGGCCTATCGCCGCAGGAGGCCCGCGCCGACGCGCTCGCGCGGTTCGGTGACCACGAACGTATCCGCGCCGAGTGCCTCACGATCGATCGGCAGTACGCACGGGAGATGACGATGATGGATTGGGTCGAGTCGCTCGCCGCTGACCTGCGCTTCGCGCTGCGCACCCTCCGCCGCGCACCGGCGTTCACCGTTATTACCGCGCTCACGCTCGCACTCGGCGTCGGCGCCACGACGGCGATCTTCACTCTCGTCCACGGCATTCTGCTGCGACCGCTGCCGTACCCGCACGCCGAACAGCTCGTCCGCGTCATTCAGTCCTATCCGGAGAAGGGGCTCGACCTCTGGCCACTCTCGCGGCAAAACGCGGCCGCGTACAAGAAGGATGTGACAGACTTCTCGCATTTTGGGGCATATTACCCGGAAGGCGTCACCCTCACCGGCGACGGCGCGCCTGAACGGCTGATGGCCGTGCACGTCACGGGCGATTTCTTCGAGACGCTCGGCGTCCCGGCGACACTTGGCCGCACGGTCCGCGACAGCGAGGTGACGAAGGCGAGCGCTCCCGTCGCCGTCCTCGGTTACGGCTTCTGGCAATCGCATTTCGGCGGCAACGCCTCCGTCGTCGGCAAGACCATCGATCTCGACGGCACACCGACGCAGATCATCGGCGTGATGCCTCAAGGCTTTTCGTTCTGGCGCCCGGATATCCCACTCTTTTTGCCGTTCGCCGCTGATCCAGCGAAGCGATATGGATGGTTTCTCGGCGGTGTCGGTCGGCTGAAGCCCGGCGTCACCGTCACGCATGCCGAGCACCAGGCCACCGGTTCGATGTGGAATTGGGCGCGAACGAACAAGGACCTGCTCTGGGGGTCCAAGCCGATCGCGCCCGAGACGACGCACATGCGCGCGATCGTCACGCCGCTGCAAACGACGATCACCGGCGATGTGAGACGGCCGCTGCTCGTCCTGCAGGCTGCCGTCGCCCTGCTCTTGCTGATCGCGATTGCCAATGTCGCGACGCTCGTCTCGAGCCGCGCTGCCGCACGCACGCCCGAGATCGCGGTGCGAACGGCATTGGGCGCCTCGACGCGCCGAGTAGCGCGCCAACTGATCACCGAAAGCCTCGTCGTCGCGGCGGTCGGCGGCATCATCGGCCTCGTGCTGGCGGCCGCCGCGGTGCGGTCGTTCGCGCTGTGGAGCAACAACGCCCTGCCTCGCATTCGTGAGGTGGGCGTCGATTGGCAGGTCCTCGCCTTCGCACTGGGCATTTCAATCGCCAGCGGCGTTCTGTTTGGCCTCGCGCCCGTGTTTCGCATGGCGCGCGGACGACGCTTGGCCGACGATCTCGCCGGGACGCAGAAGGCGAGCGCGCGCACTACGACGCGACGGCTGAACAACACGATGATCGTCACACAGATCGCGCTGTCGCTCGTCCTGCTCGTCTCGGCCGGGCTGCTCATCAAGAGCTTTCGCCGGCTCGTCCAGACGGATCTCGGCTTCGAGCCGCGAGGAGTGTTGACGGCGACCGTTCCGTTCCCGATGAAGAAGTACATGAATCGTGACGCTGCCGGTCCGGCCACGGCGTCGATCGTCGAGCGAGTGCGTCGTCTGCCCGGCGTGCGCGAAGCCGCGGCCACGACGCGCGTACCATTCACCGGTGTCAACACCGACGGATTCATCGTCGAGGGACGCCAGCCGCCGCCGAACGCCGGCGCGGAGACGCAGGTCGTGCAGTCGGCGGTTACGCCGGGATATTTCAGCGTCCTTCAGCAGCCGTTGCGCTATGGTCGCGATTTCACGACGAGCGACCGTGACAGCTCGCTTGCCGTGGTGATCGTCGACGATGCGTTCGCGAGTCGCTTCTGGAAGGGACAGGACGCCATCGGCAAGCGCATGCATTTCACCGGGGACATGACCTGGCGCACGATCGTCGGAGTCACCAGTTCGGTCCGCGATCAGGACGCCGCAGAAGAAGGGCTGCCGCATGCGTACACGCCGTTTGCCCAGGAACCGAATCTCGAACCGGTGCTCGCGATCGCGACAAACGGTGAGGTCGCGCCGGTGCTCGCCGAAGTGCGCCGGGCGGTCAGCGAATTGGAGCCGGGCGCCCCGCTCGCCAATGTGCGCGTACTGTCCGATGGTGTATCGCAAGCGCTCGCGAACCGTCGAATGACGGAGATTCTGCTCACGGCGTTCGCGCTCCTTGCGTTGCTGCTTGCCGTCGTCGGGATTTACGGAGTGATGATCCTCTATGTCACGAGCCGACTGCGCGAGTTCGGAATACGGATCGCGATCGGCGCCGAGCCATCACGCGTCGTGCGCTTGGTCCTGCGAGAAGGACTCGTCCTCGGCGTTGCCGGCGTAGGGCTTGGCGTCGCCGGGGCGCTCATCGCGACGCGATGGCTCGAGTCGTTGCTGTACCGCGTGAGTCCCACGGATCCACTCGTGTTCGCGGGCTTGGCGATCGCTCTCTTGGCCGTGGCGGTGGCGTCGTGTTATCGACCGGCGAGGCGCGCGGCGGCCGCCGATCCGGCGTTGGCCCTGCGGGTCGACTGAGACGCTACTCGATCTTTCTGTCGCGGCAGCCGCGTCCAATTCATGATGATCGTTGGCTGCAGATCCGAATGCTCATTGCGGATCGCCGGCTCTCACGCGCACGAGCTGGACGGTCGACGGAGGAAAGGATCCGCGACGCAGGGTGCCGTCAATTCGATCGGGCGTCGTGAGAACAGCTTCGAGCTGCGCGGTATCCGGTTTCAGCCCGACGAACGCCGGGTTCGGTATGTAGATGATCTGGAGATGGATTGAATCCGCGATCGCCGTGCCCCTCGCGGCGAGCGCGCCACTCGGTCCCGCCTCGTTCGCCCACGTGCCGGTTCCCGTGACCACTGACGCGGAGTCGCGGAGTGCCAGCAGGAACTGCACGCCGGGGATCGTTACGCCAAGGTTCTCCGTCCATGAGCCGGTGACGTCGTTCGGCCCGGGGGGTTCGGACGGCTGGGTCGTGTCATGCGAGCAGGCGGACGCGACGAAGGCGGCAGCGAGCAGCGCGAGGCGGTGTTTGTTCATCATGGTCGCTCAACCGAGGAAGGCTACCGTCTCGTCACCCGGCTCTTGAGCCCTTGCCTGGGAGGTCTTAGCTCTAAGGGGTTGCCCGAGCACTCCCAACCCGGAGCTGGTCATGAAACGCACTCGCGCGATTGCTGTTGCCGCGTCTACTCTCGCTCTCGTCGCCGCGGTCGCGGCATGGAACCGGCCGCCCTCGAACGGAATGATCAGCGGCCCGGTTGACGCAAAATCGTTCGGCGCGATGACCTTTGGTCCGGGCAACGTCCTGTTCCTCGCCGACAATGATGCCGAGGCCGTTTACGCCCTCGAGATCGCCGACGCCGGAAAGTCGAGCGCCAAGGTCGAGATGGCCGGCATCGACGCCAAGATTGCGCAAGCATTGGGAACGACCGCCGATCAGATCGCGATCGCCGACATGGCGGTGCATCCGATGTCACACAACATCTACGTGACCGTGACGCGCGGCAAAGGCGCCGATGCCAGGCCGGTGCTCGTGCGGGTGACGTCCGATGCCGCGCAGCCGATCAGCGTCGTATCGCTCGACAACATCAAGCACTCGATCACGAAGATCGACAACGCGCCGGCATCGACCGGTGGCGTGGGGGGGGGCGCGCGCGACCCGCATCGCAGCACGATCACCGATCTGGCCTTCGTCGACGGCAATCTATGGATCGCCGGGCTGTCGAATGAGCAATTCTCGTCGGCCTTCCGCCGCGTCGCCTTCCCATTCACGAGCGCGAAGGAAGCGACGACGACGCTTCAGATCTATCACGTCTCGCACCGTCGCAGTGAGACGCAGGCGCCGGTCATGACCTTCGCACCGACGAAGATCAACGGCACGCTGTATATGCTCGCCGCGTACACCTGCACGCCGATCGTCGCGTTCGCGGCGAGCGATCTCAAGAACGGCCAAGCGGTCACCGGGCGCACCGTCGCCGAGTTGGGCGCCGGGAACCAACCCGCGGACATCATCTCGTATACGCTGAACGGTAAGGGCTACGTTCTCGTCGCCAACCGTACGCATCCAATGATGAAGCTGTCGAGCGACGAGATCGCCGGCGCGCCGGCGCTGACGACGCCTGATGTCGTTGGTGTCGCTCGGACGAACGTTTCCGCACCGGGCGCCGTCGTGCAACTGGCCGATCTCGACGAGCAAAACGTCGTCGTCATTCAGAAGGGCGCGTCGGGCGGCTTCGACCTCAAGACGATCGCGAAGTCGTCGTTTTAATTCAATATCGGGCCAACTATGATTCGGGACACCGCGCGCGTCGCGCTCACATGGGCGACGCGCGCGACTTTTTTGTCGGTGGTGGCCTCCTGCACCGATCAACGGCCGGACAGTCCGAATCCCACCGTCTCCTTCCAGACCGACTCGGCGCGGCCACACTTCGGCGCGGCGCTGGCGACCCCGGTTGACTCGCGGGCTCGCGGCCTCGATAGCGCCGACTGGGCCAAGGTGTTCACCGTCCACGCCGGCGACACCGCGGGCCTACCGATGCTCGGCCGATATGTCGTTGCCAACGACACGCTGCGATTCGAACCGGTCTATCCGCCGATCCGCGGCACACGCTACACGGCGCGATTTGACGGCGCGGCGCTGAATCGCGCGCTTCACCTCTCGGCGGTTGCTGCCACGTACGGGTCGAACGCGATCTGGATGCGCGAGTTCCCGTCCGGAACGCCAACGACGTTCGTGACGGCAGTCTATCCGACGATCGACAGCGTTCCGATGAACCTGCTCCGGATGTACATCCAGTTCTCGGCGCCGATGACCGTCGGTGACAGCGCGGAGAATCACGTTCGTTTGCTCGATGAAAAGGGCAACGTCGTCGACAAGGCCTTTCTTGTCGCGGCGGGTGGTCAGGAGTTGTGGGACGGCGACCACACGCGCATGACGATCTTCTTCGATCCGGGCCGGATCAAGCGCGATCTCAAGCCGCACGAAGCACTGGGCTTACCGCTTCGCGCCGGTCATTGGTACAAGCTCGTCGTCGACAGCACACTGCACGACGCGCGCGGACTCGCGCTGGCGCGTGGTTACGTCAAGCAGTTTCGGGTAGGCCCGATCGATCGCACCATGCCGATGACGACGACGTGGCGTGTCTCGTCGCCGACGGCCAGCACGCGCGACCCGCTCACCATCGATCTGCCTGAGCCGCTCGACCACGCCCTGCTGTCACGGATGTTGAAGGTGCTCGACGGCAAGAATGCTCCGGTCGGTGGCCACGCCGCGCCGTCCGAACACGATCGTCGCTGGACGTTCGTACCCGCCGAACCATGGCGAACCGGTAACTACTTCATTGACGTCGACCCGGAGCTCGAGGACTTGGCCGGCAATAACCTCCGACGCCCATTCGATGTCATGCCCGGCGACTCAGTCGCCGACAAGAACCAATCGCAGCGCGCTCGCATCCCGTTCACCATCACATCGCGCGTACCGAAGTAAGCCGCCGAGTCGCCGAGTCGTACCTTGACATTCTAGGTACATGCGCCTAGACGTTCTAGGTAGCATGCCGCCAACACGAAGCCCGCTCCTCCAGGGCACCCTCGATCTCCTCGTCCTCAAGACCCTCGCCCGCGGGCCGCGCCACGGCTACGCCATCGCCCGCTGGATCGAGGACGCCACCGACGACGCGCTGCGCATCGAAGAAGGCTCACTCTACCCTGCCCTCTACCGCATGGAGCGCCGCGGCTGGATCGAGGCGGCGTGGGGCAAGTCCGAGATCGGACAACGCATCAAAGTTTACTCATTGACGACCGCCGGCCGCGCTCAGCTTCGCGCCGAGTCGGCGCAGTGGACCCAATTCACCACCGCGGTCGCCAAGATCGTCGGACAGCCATGATCCCCGACCGGCTGCCGCTGCATCGGCGCCTGCGACGCGCCTTTTTCCCCGTGTCGATCGAGCGCGAGATCGCCGAGGAGCTTCGCGCGCACATCGAGCTGCAGACCCGTCGCTACATGGCCGAGGGGATGTCCGAAACCGAGGCGCGAACGGCGGCGCGCGAGCGGTTCGGCGACGTCGAGCGCGTCCGCGCCGAGTGCAAGGACATTCGAGACGACATGGAGGCGAAGATGGAACGTGTCGAGCTGCGGCAAGAGCTGCGAATGGATCTGTCGTTCACGCTGCGTACACTGCGCCGGTCCCCGCTCTTTACAACGGTGGCTATCGGGACGATCGCGCTCGCCGTCGGTGCGAACACGGCGATCTTCAGCGTTCTGAACGCCGTGCTCCTTCGCTCGCTCCCCTATCGTCACGCCGACCGCGTCGCGATGATCTGGAACAGCTACTCTCGAACGAGCGTTTCGCATACGGCTATCGCCGTTCCCGAGTACTTCGATCTCAAGAAGGAGCTCCGCGCCCACGACGCGATCGCCGCAATCCGCACACAGCCCTCCGCTCTCGTCGGCGACGGCGGCGAGCCGGAGCGCGTCAACGCGTACGTCGTCTCACCGAACATCTTCGACCTGCTCGGCGCCTCGCCAACAATCGGACGGACTTTCGGCGGCGACGATGGCGCGCCGAGCGCGACGCGCGTGATCATTCTCAGCCATGCGCTGTGGATGCGGCGCTTCGCCGGCGATCCGTCGGTGATTGGCAAGACGGTCAATCTGGCCGGCTTCGTCCGCACCATCGTCGGCGTGATGCCACCCGACGTCCGCTTTCCGGACGCACCGCTCGGGTTCCTGCGCGAGCCGGCGGACCTTTGGATTCCGTCCACATTGGAGAACCTGCGCGGCGACGCGCGTGGCAATCAGATTATCGCGGTCGTCACGCGACGCGCGCCGGGTGTGAGCGACGCGCGCGCCAAGGCCGACCTCGATGCGGCCGCCGCGCGGTGGCGCATCGATTATCCGCGGCGATACGCCAGCGAGACCGCGAAGGAGTGGTCGCTGGCCGGCGTCGCACTGCGCGACCAGATGCTCGGTTCCGTGCGTCGCAGTCTCGTCGTGATCGCCGTCGCCGTCGGTTTCGTCCTCCTCATCGCGTGCGTCAACGTCGCCAACCTCATGCTGGCACGCGGCGCGACACGACAAAAGGAGCTCGCCATTCGCTTGGCGCTCGGCGCGGGACGCATGCGACTCGTGCGACAGCTTCTGACGGAAAGCGTCGTGCTCGCCGTCGCCGGTGGCCTGCTCGGCCTCCTGCTCGCGTGGATCGGGGTCAGTGTTCTGGTACGGCTCGGCGCGAACGAACTGCCGCGGATCGCCGATACGAGCGTCGACGGATCCGTCCTCCTCTTCTCGCTCGCGCTGTCGATCCTGACCGGGCTCCTCGTCGGCATCGTGCCCGCGCTTCAGCAGTCGTCAAACAGCGCGCGCGAAGGACTCAACGTCAAAGCGGTCGGCATGGCGGGGCGGGCGCGCGGCGGCGACCGGCTGCGCCTGGCGCTCGTCGCGACGCAGGTGGCGATGGCGCTGGTCGTCCTCGTCGGTGCCGGCCTACTCGGGCGCACCTTCCTCGCCCTCGAGCGGGTTCGTCCCGGCTTCTCCGCCGACAACGTATTGTCGATGCAGCTGACGCTCGGTCGTCCGAAGTACGACAGCACGTACAAGTTGGTGAGCTTCTATCAGCAGCTGGTGTCCAAGGCGAGCGCGTCGCCGGGCGTGTTGCGCGTGAGCGGCGGATACCCGCTGCCAATGAGCGGCGACGGTTGGAGCGGATCCTATCTGGTAAATGGCGAGCCATCAGGCCCGAATGATCCGGTCCCGCATGCCGAGTACGCGGTCACGCTCCCCGGATTCTTTCAAACGCTCGGGATTCCACTTCTCGCCGGTCGCGATTTCGAACCGACCGATACACGCGACGCCCCGGGCGTGGTGATCGTGGATGAGTTGTTGGCGAAACGACACTGGCCTGGCCAGAACCCGATTGGAAAGGAGATCAATCAGGACGGCCCGGGCGCGCCATGGTCGCGCGTCGTTGGTGTCGTTGGCCACGTCTACCGCGTTGGTCCGCAGACGGAAGGCGAGCCGCAACTCTATCTCCCTTACACGCAGAATCCGCAGACGACGCTCTCGATCGTCGCTCGCGGCGGTGGTCCGGCGACCGGCCTCGTCCAACCGCTTCGCGGCGCGGTCCGCTCGCTCGACCCCGACCTTCCGATCGCCCGTCTGCGTCCGATGAGCGATCTCGTATCGAACGCGATGGCCCGTCAACGCTTCAACGCAACCTTACTCGGCATTTTTGCGCTGACTGCACTGCTCCTGGCGAGCGTAGGGTTGTACGGGGTGATGGCCTATGTCGTCTCGCAGCGCACGCGCGAAATCGGAATCCGCATGGCGCTCGGCGGGCAGCCCTCGGCGATACGATGGAGCGTGCTGCGCCAGGGCCTCGTTGTCTCGGTGCTCGGCCTGGCGATCGGAATGCTTTTGTCGATCATGACAGCCAAGGCAATCAGTGGGCTGCTCTTCGGTGTCCAGGCCCTCGATCTTCCGACCTACTTGTCGATCGGCGGCTTACTCTTGATTGTGGCGTTGATTGCTTCGTACGGCCCGGCCCGCCGGGCGACTCGCGTAGATCCACTCCTTGCGCTGCGCGATTGATCGGCCCGGATTTAGTGTCGCGCGCCTTCTCCGTTTGTTGTCCTGAATCCTCCTGTCATTTGTCTCGTATCTAATCGTTAGTGCCTCCAAGCTCCGGGATGCCAGAATGGTCGCGATCCTGATCGGCCCCCACAGATTGCGGCGACCCAGGCGCGCCCCAATCTTTCATCTATGAGCGACACGAGCGGTCGCCGATACGACGACAAGGAAATAGCCGCCATCTTTCGCGCGGCGGCCGACGGTCCGCCCCCGTCGGGGAGTGATGTCCCGCGGGACGAAGGGCTGACGCTGGCAGAGCTTCAGTCAATCGGTCGGGAGGTGGGCCTCTCCCCCGACGCCGTCGCGCGCGCGGCGAGCGCGCTCGACGTTCGTCGCGGGACGGAGTCGCGGACGTTTCTCGGTCTGCCGATCGGTGTCGCGCGCACGGTGAATCTCAATCGCCGTCTGTCCGACGACGAATGGGAGCGGCTCGTCGTGCGGTTGCGAGAAGTCTTCGAAGCGCGCGGCACGATGCGGTCGGAAGGCTCGCTGCGACAATGGACGAATGGCAATCTCCAAGTCCTTCTCGAGCCTACCGATTCCGGACACCGCCTTCGCTTTCGGACGATCCACGGAGCGGCCATCGCTTCGATCAGGTCCGGCTTCTTCGCCCTGGCGATGTCGGGCATCGTATCGGTCGCGGCAGCGTCGGCCGGCCATTTCACGAAAGGGCTTCCTGGCGTCGCCTTCCTCTTCCTCACGGGAGCGGCGATGATCGCGAATGGTGCATTTCGTCTTCCGCAGTGGGCGCGTTTGCGCCAACGGCAGATGGAAGACCTGGCCGAGCAGATCGCGCTCCCCGTGGGTGATCCGGCGCCTCAGCACGAATGAGCAACTAGCTCGACCGCGGGCCATTTCTCCCGCGTGCGACGACGGTGGCCGCGGCGCTGGCGGCGCGACCGTCGATCGTCGCGCGTCGCTACTTCGGCCCGGTGAGTAGGGCGCGCTCGAGGTAGGCCTTGCCTGCCTCGTTGCGGGTCAGGTACACGACGTTGTGCGGCCCGAAGCCGGCGAGCGCGCGGTCCTTGGGAAGCTGGACGCGCTCCACAACTTCCCCCTTCCGATTGACTACGTCGTACGTCAGCCCGTTCGCCGCGTTGGTCGATGTCGTCGGGAGAATCCAGAGGCGGCCGTCCAGATCAGCGATTACCGATCCTTGCTGAATTGGCGGCCAGAACTGCGGGAACTCACTGTCGGGCACGACCGTGACGTCGAATTTGATCTGCGGTCCGCCCGGCGGCATTTGCGACATCTGGCGCTTGAGCTGCTCGTCCACCACGCGCTTGATCGAGTCGACGCGTTGACGCTTCTCGTCGTCCGTATACCGGCGCCAATCGATCGGCATCTTCGCGCTCGAACGACGCGTCCCGTCGGGGTCGACCCAATCGATGTGATAATCGTGCGAGCGAACGATCGCGATCGTCCCGTCGCTCAAGAGCGCCCACTCATCGGCCATCGGGAAGGGATTGACGAGCATGTGCATGGTGATGCTCGGCGGTCCGCCCGCCGGGTTGTCCTTCATATCCATTCCCATGCGCCCCTGAGTTGGCGTCTTCAGCCAGACGATGGTATCGACCTTTCGGGTGTCGAAATCGCCGCGGAGGATCGGCGACGAGTCCGGGTTTATCGGCACCATCTCGACTTTCTGGCCGCCGGCGGGAGTCGGCGCCGGCCGGATGTTCGGCGGCACTTGCGTCCGATAGATCAACCGGCCCTTCGGATCGAAGCCCGGGCGACCAAACGCGGCGGGTAACGAAAGGAACATGAGGTCCTGCGCGCGCGGCGGCGCCATCGAGCGGATTTGCTTGCCGGTGGCGTCGAGCACGAGCAGCGCATTTGCGCCGAAGTCCGGCAACAGCGTCGAGTCGCCGAGGTAGGGAATGACGCCCGTCGTGCGAACCGGAATGATGCCTGTCCCGGCGCCGGAATCGGCCACGAGGGTGAAGCTCTTGAGCGTCGAGTCGAAGGCATACACGCGTTGACGCGCACCGGCCCCGACGATGACGTGCCCGTCCGACGTGCCGCGCACGGTGATCGCCTGACCAACGTTCTCGGTGCTGCTGGCGAGGATGGGGCCGATCTGATGAATCGGCACCGGGGCCTGCGCGCCGGCGGTTGTGGCGGCGGAGATTGCTATTAAGAGAAATCGAATATTACGCACTTGAGTATCCATGACGTTTGAGTAGATCCTTCGCGAGGCCTGCCCCTCGATGAGCGCGGCAAGGCTTTCGTCGCCCATCGTCCATCTCATCGAATGAAGAAATTCCCACCATCACCCGCGCTCGACGACCGAAGGAATCTCAAGACCCGATCGTCGATGTAATTGAGAATGATTGGCGGCAGCTTTCGTTTCTGCGACGGCGTGAGCAAATCGCGCACGGCTGGAGCGATCGAGATCAGGTAGTCCATCGTCTGCTCGCGCGCTTCGACGTACTTCCGGTAGGCCTCGCCGCGGCTGTACACCTCGGGCTCCGCCTCGAGCGCCTTCGCAGCCGGCGTCCACACCGAATCGGCGTATCGCGAGAACTTCGTGCTGAGCGTCGCCAGGCTGTCCGCTTGCTGGCGCGTCAGCTTGAGCGAATCCGACTGCTGCATGATCATCGACATCGGATTCGGAATCGACGACGTGCCGAACGCCTTGATGGCCTGGGCGCCGGCTTTCGTACCCGGCCGGCCGCGGCCGGCGTCGAGCCGCTGCGTCAGCATCTGGCGCTCGCGCGTGAAGCCGATGTCGTAATTCACATTGATGCTCACGAACGCCGCCGACCGTGACGCAGATTGTTGGGGACGCGTCGAGCCGAAGCGGTCGTTCACCGAATACTTGAACTGCCGCGTGGCCGGATCGAACCCGCGGACGAACAGCAGATTCTGATCGGGCGGAATGTCCTGGCCCCAACCGCGCGTATTGTTGTTGCCGTGCGCGATCAGGTCGGCGATCGCCAGCGGATTCGTGAAGTTGATCGCGATCGTTGCGCGCTTCGGCAGCTTGACCTTCTGCGGATTCAAATTCAGCCGAAGGTTGGCCGTCGTCACCCACGGCGCCTGGCAGGTCGCGCGACCGGCGAGCTGGCCGAGCTGCCGCGCGAGGCATTCCCTGGCCGCGGGCGCTCCATTGGCGAGCAGCGACCGCATCGAGTTGGCCAGGCTGGTGTCGCCGCTCGTCGTCGGACTGAACACGAACGCGCGGTCGTTCAGGTACCCGTCGCCGTTGATGTCACCGGCAATCATCGGCGTGAAGAGCGAACCGGAGCGCACCGTCGTACCGATGGTGACGTAGACCAGATCCGCGATCGGGATGCTGTTCCAGTTCACCGTGAATTGGTGCTTCCCTTCCGCGACGTGCGGACCCCATTGCCGCTCGAACGGATTGCCGGCGGTGTTCCCTGCTCCAGCGAATCCATAGAATTGATCGCGCACGTTGAGCAACGAATACGTGAAGTCCCAACGGCGGTATTTGTTCGTCGTGACCGGCACCACCTTCACGACGAATTGTGTCGTCGCCGAGTGGAGGTCGGATTTGTTGATGGCGACGTTGCGGAACAAAAACGACTGTCGGGAGTCGGTGACCGAGACCGTGCCCGTCGTCGGCACGATGGCCGACGGTTGGACGAAGACCGGGCGCCCCCCTTCATTCGACAGCGGAAAGCCCCGCCCCGGATCGAGGTTGATGTCCACGATCCCCGGCTGGTTCATGTTCCACGAGTACACGCCCTGCAGGCCAAGAACGAAGCGGTTGTCGAGTACGGGGCTCGACCAATCCGCCGCGGTGCGGAACGAGCGCGGCTGCTCGAAATTCCGGTCGAACGCGTACACGCTCGGCGATACGTTCGAGAAGATGCTGCCGATGCTTCCGTCGGTGCACGCGCCGGGCGCCGTCGATGGATTGTTGGAGTACGACGCCCAGTCGGGAATCGGCGCCGACGGACCGATGCAGGTGATCGTGCGCGTCGAGGTGGGCAGGCCCGTCTGGGCCACCGCGTTGTCCAACAGATTCGCCGAGCCGACGTTTTGGAAGACTCCGGCGACGGCATGAATCACCGCGAGGGGCGGACGAGCCGCGCCTGGCACATAAGCAATCGTCGGCGCGGTGCCGTACGTCCACTGCACGCCGACGCGCGGGCTGAAATTGATCCGGTTCGGCGCGACGTCGTTGCGAATGCCGAACGTGTCGCTCAGGAACGGATTGAAGCCGGGCCGGAAGAGAAAGCGATTTCCGTCGGCGCGCACGCCGTACTGCACCTGAACCTTGGTCGACGGCCGCCACGCGTCGCCGATCGAAAGCGCCGCCGTGAGTTGATCGCTCGGAAAGTGGATCGACGAGAGCGTGCGCGTGTACGCCGCCGGCACGCCGGCCTGAAGATCCGCGAGCGAATTGAAGGCAAAGGTGCCGAGCGATGCGCTCACATCCGACGAATTGTGCTCCCGTGAGACGCTCGACGTGACCTTGATCGTGTGCTTGTTGTTCGAGCTGAACCACTGCAGCTGATTCAGGAGCTGCACCGCGCCGGTCGCAACCTGACTCGGCGGCGACCCACCGCCGAACGAGAGATTCTTAATCGACGTCGTGCCGTCGGGCAGCTCCGAGGCCACGCGTACCGTCCCCGTCGGGTAATCGAGATATGGCACGACCGACTGTCGCGTAACGGCGACGCCGAGCGTCGTTTGCGACAGGACGCCGAACCAGAAGTAGTTCGAGTGGAGGAGCGACGCCGACGTCGACCAGGCATGGGCTTCGCCAGTCTGTGCCGGGGTGCGCGTCAGCGTTTGAACACCGCCGCCCGTCGGCTGCACGTGGACATAGCCGCCGAACACGCCGAGCGTGAGCGAGTTGCCCGTTCCGGACGAACTCGGCGTGAAGTCGATGTTCGCCTGATAGTTGAGATTGTCCGTCGCACGAAGCGTCGGACCATTCGAGAGTGAGACCGGAACGCCCTTGCTCCGCAAGATCCCGAGCAAGCGCGTCGCGGAATCGCCCGAGACACCCGCCGACTGCAGACCGATCGGGCTCGTGTTGAGCAGCGTCAGCATGTCCGCGAACGTGCGCTGCGCCGAGTACGACGCGTTGTAGAACGACTGATCCATCTTGATCGGCCCGCGGAGCGCTCCGCCGAAGCGCAGCGTCGTCGATTTCTGTCCCGACGAATCCGCGCCCGCGTCGGTCCATTGAAGGTCGGGGCCCGTGCCGTAGCCGCTCAATCCGCGGAATGAGAAGTTCGATCCGGGGATCGACTGCACATTGATCTGCGCCCCGGAGAATCCGCCGCGTGCCGGGTCAGCCGGGAACTGGCTGAAGGTGACGCGAACCTGTGCATCGGGGGGGAGGGAGCTGACGCCGGAACCGAGACCGTTGAACGATGTGTTATTCTGGTCGCCGGATAGCCCGAATGCCGAGAACATGTCGGCCTGGCCGTCCATGCCTGGAATGCGCTGGATACCTGGCGCCGCCGCCGCCGCCATCGCCGCGAGGTTGCCAGCCTGGTCGGGCGCAACTTGCGCCGAATTGTTGTTGAGGGGTTTGTCGCCGCCGCTGACGTCCTGGTTGTTCGAATTCCGGTTCACGAGCGCCCGATTGTCGGCGGTGATCGTGACGGCGTCGAGCGAGACGACGGCGGACGTCAGGCGAGCGTCGGCGAGCATCACTTGTTCGTCGCCGACTTTGCGGATCTCGAACCGACGCTTGTTGAAACCGATCTTGGCGACCTCGATCCAGTAGTCACCTTCGCCGTTGACGAAGATGATCTGGAACCGGCCATTCTTATCGGTCTGCGCCGTTTTGGAGATGTTGCCTTGGTACGACGTCGCGGTAATCCGCGCGCCATTGATGGGGAGCGTGTCCGGAGGCGGGCCGGTGACTCTGCCGCGAATAATGTCGGTGGACTGCTGCGCCGCGGCCGGCACCGCGAAAAGGGCGCCCCCGAAGCAAACGAGGAGAGCGCGAAGGGAGGGTTTCACGAGATCAATTTACGGAATAACCCTGCAAAAAGTTGCCGCCCTGCAAGCCCTTCTCCGTCATGCAGTTTCGTTTAACGCGGGCCCAACCAATTCTCCGCGTTAGGGGTCAGACTCCAATCTCGAAATGGAGTCTGACCCCTAAGGCGGGTGTTTGACGCCTAGCGCGGGCTTTTGATGTCGATTTCACCGCAGCGCGTTCGACGTGCCATTGTGAGGACAGCCACCAGAACCTGGGGAACTCAATGAAATCCGACTCTAGCGGACACATCACCGCCAATGGCGTGAATTACTGGTACGAGTTCCATGGCACGGGCGAACCATTGCTGCTCTTGCACGGCGGGCTCTTTTCGACCGGCATGTTCGGCCCCACCCTGTCGAAGCTGGCCGAAAGCCGGCGCGTCATCGGCGTCGACCTCCACGGTCACGGACATACCGCGCTCGGCGACAGGAACATCGACCCGGTGGACATCGGACGCGATCTCGCGATCGTGATCAAGAAGCTCGGCTTCGATCAGGTCGACGTGATGGGCTACTCGTTTGGCGGCACGGTCGCCCTACAACTCGCTTTCCAGCATCCGGAGCTCGTGCGGCGGCTAGTCCTTGTATCCACCCCGTATGCGCGGAACGGCTTTTTCCCCGAGATGCTGCCGCAGCAAGCAGCCGTGGGCGCGGCGATGGCCGACGCGTTCAAGAGCTCGCCGATCTACACGACGTACGCGGCGATCGCGCCCCGTCCCGAAGAATTTCCGCGCCTGCTGGACAACATGGGCGCGTTCATGCGCGCGGACTACGACTGGTCAACGGACGTGAAGCGCCTCGATATGCCCGTCATGCTGGTGTACGGCGACGCCGACATGTTCCGTCTCGAGCACGTCGTCTCGTTCTACCATCTGCTCGGCGGTGGATTACGAGATGCCGGGTGGACGCGTGAGCACATGTCGAAGAACCGGCTCGCGATCGTTCCCGACAAGACACACTACGAGTTGGGAGCGTCGACGGTTCTCGCGCCCACCGTGATACCGTTTCTCGACGGGCAGACCGCACCCTAGCGCCGCCATCCTCACGAAGATCCGCTCGCTCCCCGTGCAGAGCCGGAGCTACACACCGGAGAAAAGCGTGCGCCACATAGGCCCAATGGCGCAAGATTTCCGCGCGGCCTTCGGATTGGCGTCAACGGCTTTCTGAACTCGTCGAGCCCGCGGCCATAAGACCGCGCGTTCAAACACAGGACAGCGCCGCGCCGTCACCGGCCGGCGCTGCCCCGCGTGTGTTACTCGTTGTTCTGTTTGACGGGTCGACGATTCGTCCAGTGCGAACGGATCTCGCGCGGGCGCGCGCGGTCAGCAAGCAGCTGCTCATAGTACGCAAGAATCCGCGTGCGGAGGTTTGGCGCCGTATCGCCCTCCTCGGCGCGAAATGCCGCATATCGCTGAGACTCACCGGTCACGCTGATCCACCACCAGACCGTCGTGGGCGTCGCAGGGGAAGACGCGGCGCGGCAGGTGAATAGCCGCTCGCCGTCGCGAAATTCGACAAAATCCATGCGATGCTCCTCAGATTGGCGGAAAAACGTGCGGGGTGTTGTTCGGACGAAGAAGGAAGTCAGGCACGCCCGAAAAAAAAGTCCGGGCGGAGCCGGACCCTTGGAGTTTTCGCCGTTATCGAGGCGCGACGCGGACAGCGCCTCACTGAATGAATATAACCTCTGTCGGCGGTTTAGGCCCCTCGAGCCCCCCGGTCCTCACGAATGGTCATTTTCTTGCCCCTCAATGTGGTCCCACGGAGCGCCGCAATGATCGATCTGGCCTCGTCCTTGGGCACTTCGACGATCGCGAACCTATCCGCCATGTCGATGGCACCGATCCCCTTCGGATGGACACCCGCCTCGTTCGCGATCGCCCCGACGATGTCTCCCGGGCGAACGCCGCTCGACCGCCCCAGGCCGATGTAGAGCCGAGTGACATCCCCGCGATCCCCGCGACCCCCGCGACCCCCGCTACGCGGGGCTGGGGCTCGCTTATCGCGCTTTCCCCTCGATTTGGAGCGCCCAGCCGGACCTCCACCGTCCGCGCGCGGCACGCCCACCTCGGGAATCTCGACCTCGTCGCGTGTACCAGCGCCTCCCGGGCCCCCTCCGGCGCGTGACTCGTGCGCGAGTTTGATCGCCGCCGTCGCCACATCCATCACGCCGTACTCTTCACCGAGCGCCTCGGCCAGCACGCGATAGCCGTCCAAGTCGCCGGCAACGAGCAGCTCCTGTATAGCCGCACGCGTCATCTCGAGCCGGCGCGCCCGCAGATCGACGATCGTCGGAACGCTCTCCGTGTTGATCGTTTGCTTGGTGAGTTGCTCGATGTTCCGGAGATAACGCCGCTCGCGCGGCTCGGCGAAGGTGATCGCGGCGCCCGTGCGACCGGCACGACCGGTGCGGCCGATGCGATGCACGTAAGCGTCAGGTGACATCGGCACGTCATAGTTCACCACGTGGGACACGTTCTCGATGTCGAGACCGCGTGCCGCGACGTCGGTCGCGATCAGCAACTCGACGCTTCCCTCGCGGAAACGCCGCATGACCCGATCGCGTTGCTCTTGGGTGAGTCCACCGTGTAACGCGGCGGCGCGATAGCCGTGCGCCGAAAGCGATTCCGACAACTGGTCGACCTCGCCGCGCGTTCGGCAGAACACGATCGCCGATGCGGGATCTTCGAGGTCGAGCACGCGGCCTAGCGCCGCGAGCTTGTGCTCGCGCGATACGACGTACGCCGTCTGCCTGACGCGCGGTACCTCGCCGGCTGCGGCTTTCTCGCGATGGATCTTCACTCGCACCGGATCGTTGAGATGCCGCTCGGCAATCGACGCCACCCGCGGCGCGATCGTCGCCGAGAGAAGCGCCGTTTGACGCTCATCGGGGAGCTCGTCGAGGATCGCCTCGAGATCCTCGGAGAATCCCATGTCGAGCATCTCGTCCGCTTCGTCGAGGACGACAAAGCGCGCGTCCGAGAGATCGATCGTCCGGCGTCGAATGTGATCGAGGGCGCGCCCCGGCGTGGCGACGACGACGTCCACTCCACGCTTCAGGGCGCGCAGCTGCTGTTGCATCGCCTGCCCGCCATAGACGGGCACGACCGACGTGCCGAACGCGGTATGCCCGTACTTGTGCACCGCCTCGGCGACCTGCATCGCCAGCTCACGAGTTGGAACGAGGATGAGGGCACGTGCTCGCCGCGGCCCGTCGTCGGCGGTCGTCCCCTGATGAATGCGCTCGAGCATGGGCAAAGCGAACGCGGCCGTCTTACCGGTTCCAGTGCCCGCTTGGCCGAGCAGGTCGCGGCCGGCGAGGAGCGGCGGGATGGCTTCGCGCTGAATCGGCGTGGGCTCCTCGTAACCGAGCGCTGCCAGCGCGTCGAGCAGTGCCGGCGAGAGGCCAAGACCGCCGAAGCCGTCGCCCGGCGGGGCGGGCTGTTGTGCTTTGGGACTCATTCTGTGAAGCTAGCACCCGCCGTTTCGTGCGCGATGTATCTTCCGCGATGCCAAGAAAACCGAATTACAATTTCGAGAAGCGTCAGAAGGAACTGGCGCGCCAACAGAAGCGAGACGCCAAACGTCAGGAAAGGCGCGATCGGAAGCAGGGTGAGCACTCACCGGACAACGATGAGCCGCAACCCGATCCCGCCGCGCCACCTGAGGAGCGACCCGCCGAGCTCTGACGAGTCAGGTTCTTTGCCGAACGATGACTCGCCAGCCTGCGAGATCGCAGATCACGGATTCTTGCTGCGCCCGCGCGCTTGTTTGTTCCGCGCGCGCTGCGCAGCCTTGGACTTGAGCTGACGCGCTTCGCTCGGCTTCACGTAGTGACGCCGGCGCCGCATCTCCCACAGCAACCCCGATTTTTGTACCTGCCTCTTGAACGACTTGAGAGCCCAATCGAGGCGGTCGCTCTCATCTAGGTGAATCTCCGGCATAGACTTCTCTGGCTCTCGGCAAGCAGTTGGAGTGACGTCTCGAAAACGCGGCTCAACGACCCAACTTGGTCACGTTCTCTGCGGCCGGCCCTTTTTGTCCCTGCACGATGTCGAATTCGACGCGCTCGCCTTCAGTGAGGGTCTTGAAACCACTTCCCTGAATCGCCGAGTGATGGACGAAGCAATCCTTCTGGCCGTTCTCGGGCGTGATGAAGCCAAATCCCTTCGAATCGTTGAACCACTTGACCGTGCCGGTCGTACGCATTGTCCTACTCCCTGAGTTGTGTGCTGTGTTGGTTCGTGCGGACGTGCCGTACTGACCGACACAACGTTCATACGTCGTGATATACCCTCACGACAGGGTCCCGCGATCGCGGGGCAAGCAGGTGCTTGATGCAAAAAGAGGCCTGCTCGCAATTCGGCAGGCCCCAAGAACAATCGGAACTTGTCCACGCGCACCGCGCGTGTGTCGCTCACTGGCAGTGTAACACACTCGGTCGGTGAAGGCAACGCGCGCCGTTCGGCGGTCAGCCACCCCGCCTATTGACTCAACCCAGGGTCGGTGTCGGCCGTCACATCGTTCCCCGATCCACGCGAGGGCGTGCAAGTTTTCGCTTGACGGTCGTCTCCCTTCAGAGAGTTGGAAAGGTATCCTCTGACGTCGAGGCGTCCGCCGTGCAAAAAATTTTGCGCTTTCTTCCGCTGCTGGCCGTCGCACGCGCCGGCGCCCTCGTGGCGCAGTCCGTACCGGTCACGAAGGTCATGCTGTTCTCGTCCGGCGTCGGCTATTTCGAGCACGCGGGCACGGTGCGCGGCAATAGCTCCACCGAGCTGCGCTTCAAGACAAGCCAGATCAATGACATCCTGAAGTCGATCATGCTCCAGGATCAGGACGGCGGCCGGATCGGCACGATCACCTATCCGTCGCAGGATCCGCTCTCGAAAACGCTCAAGAGCTTCCAGGTCGATATCACGCAGAACCCGACGCTGGCCGATCTGCTCAACCAGCTCCGCGGAGCACGAGTCTCCGTGCAGACGGGAGGCGAAGCCCTCGCCGGAACGGTGATGGGCGTCGAGCTGCGGGCGAGGCCGGCCGCGACCGGGCAGCCGATGTCGACCCCGGTGCTCAATCTCCTGAGCGGCGCCACGATCCGATCCGTCGAGCTTCAATCGATCTCGAATCTCTCGCTCGACGATCCCCAACTGCAGGAAGAGCTGACCAAGGCGCTCGCCGCGCTGGTGCAGGCGCGCGACCAGGACAAGAAGCCGGTCAACATCGCCTTCTCGGGCGCGGGCGATCGCCGCGTGCGAATCGGCTACGTGGTCGAAACGCCGATCTGGAAGACGAGCTACCGGCTGATGCTCGAGCCCAAGTCGAACGTTGCCCGCATTCAGGGATGGGCGATCGTCGAAAACCAGACGGAAAGCGACTGGAACAACGTGTCGCTATCGCTGGTCAGCGGACGGCCGATCTCGTTCACGATGGATCTCTACCAGCCGCTTTACGCGAAGCGTCCGAACGTGGTGCCCGAGCTCTTTGCCAGCCTCCGGCCACAGGTGTATGCCGGCGGCATCACGGCGAGGGCCGATACGGTGCAGATGCGAGGCGCCGTCAGCGGCACGGCCGAGCGACGTATCGGGTACGGCCCGGATGGACGACCGCTCGGCAATCAGCTCAACGAAGTCGTCGTCACCGCGGCGGACGCCACCTCGGCGCTGCAGAAGTCGTTCTACGCCGACAACTCCGTCCAGGCGATGGCCAATTCCCTCAAGCTCGGCGAGCTGTTTCAGTACACCGTCGGCAACGTGACACTCGCCCGCCAAAAGTCGGCGATGATCCCGATCATCACCGACACCGTGTGCATCGAGCGCGTCTCGATCTACAACGCGCGCGTGTTGTCGACCAACCCGCTCAACGGCGTGTGGTTCAAGAACACGACCGGCAAGCATCTGCTTCAAGGACCGCTCACGGTGCTCGAGAAGGATGCCTACGCCGGCGACGCACAGGTGGACAACGTACCTCCCGATCAGAGCCGGCTCGTCAGCTACGGTATCGATCTCGACGTCACGATGAATCAGAAGGGCGGGCAGACCGAATCCATCGTCGGCGCCAAGATTGTGAAGGGCACGCTCGTTCTCAATCGCAAGCTCGTGCAAACCGTCACCTACATCGCGGACAACAAATCGTCGCAGAGCAAAGAGCTCGTGATCGAGCACCCGGTGCAGCCGGAATGGAAGCTCGTCGACACACCGAAGCCATTCGAGACGACGCCGTCGGTCTACCGTTTCAAGGGCACGGCGCCGGCCAACAAAGTGACGACGCTCGTCGTGAAGCAAGAATGGGTTCGTGAAGAGACGGTCGAGCTGCCGGGCGGTGATTTGTCGGAGCTGCTCATCTACAGCCGCAGCGCCGAGATGCCGAAGGCGGTTCGCGACGCGCTCGTCAAGGCGATCAAGATGAGAGAAGCGATCTCGGATCTCGACCGGCAGATCGCCGCGCGGGTGCAACAGGTCGGAGAAATCACCGCGGAGCAGAACCGGATTCGCGAGAACATGAGAATCCTGCCGCAGAACGGGCAGTACTACGACCGGCTGCTCGCCAAACTCAACGAGCAGGAGTCGACGATCGAGAAGCTGCAGGCGGAGCGAAAGGAGCTCACGTCGCGCAGGGATGCCGCGCGCAAAGAGCTCGACGACTACCTCGACACGTTGAACACGGATTAGCGGCGAGGGCCGGCCGGCTCCCGGCTTTCCCGAAGCCGCCTCGTCACTAGGGGATTCCTTCTAGTTGACATTCTACTAGAGAGCGAGCAATACTCTGGTAGAATGTCCACTAGAAGACTCCCACCGGAGACTGCCTGATGTTCGGCCGACGCTCGCAGCGCGACTTCGAGGACGAGATCCAGTCACACCTCCAGATGGAAATCGATCGCCTCACGGCACTCGGCCTGTCCGAGCCCGACGCCGAGCGACAGGCGCGCCGAACGTTCGGCAATCTGGGAGTGGCGGAGGACCGGTTCTATCATGGCCAGCGGTTCGCCTGGGTGCAGGACGCCGGGCGCGATCTGCGCCATGCATGGCGTTCCCTGCTCCGCACTCCGGGTTTTCTCGCCGCCGCCGTCGGGACACTCTCGCTTGCCATCGGCGCCGTCGCGGGAATGTTCAATGTCGTCGACACCGTCATGCTGAAACCCTTGCCGTTCCCGCGACAGGACCGGCTCGCGTTCATCATGGGGACCGCCCCCGGCACCGACCTGCCCGCCCAATTCGACGTGGGGAACGAGTTCTACGTCCACTACAAGGAAAACTCGAAGCTCATCGACGGCCTGTTTACCTTCGCCAGCGGCACGTCGACCTTCCGCTCCGGCGATCGTGTCGAGCGCATTCCGATGGCGTGGCCGTCGAACGACATGTACCGAACGCTCAAAGTCCGGCCGCAGCTCGGCCGCCTCCCGGTGGCGACCGACAATGACGACGCGGTGGTGATCAGCGATCAACTGTGGAGCAGCTGGTTCAGTCGCAGCCCGTCAGTGATCGGCAAATGGTATTTCGTGAACGACAGCCTGAAGCAGATCATCGGTATCATGCCGCCCGAGTTCCGCTTCCCGTCAGACAATACGATGCTCTGGATCTCGGGTGAGATCCGGCGCGAGGACGTTAGACCCGGCAACCCTGGTGGGCCGATCGTGGCACGGCTCAAGGACGGAGTCAGCCGCGAGCAGTTGACCGCGGAGCTCACGCCGCTCGCGAAGCAGCTCCCTGAGCGTTTCGGCGGGTCTCAGAGCTACGCGAAGCTCATCAGCCAGAATCGTATTCTGGTGGTCCCGCTCATGGACCGCATCGTCGGTCCCACGCTCAAGACGTCGCTCCTCGTCTTGTTTGGCGCGGTGGCGGTGGTTCTTCTCATTGCGTGCGCCAATGTCGCCAACTTGTTCATGGTGCGAGCCGAATCGCGCCGACGGGACATCACCGTCCGTCGAGCGATCGGTGCGTCGCGTGCGCAGCTCGTGCGCTTCCAGATGGCCGAAGCCTTCGCCGTCGCATTGGCATCGGGCGTACTGGCAATCATTCTTGCCGGCGTGACGCTGCCGATCTTCTTGCGCGCGGCGCCGGAGGGTATCCCGCGTCTCGGCGAAGTAGGGCTGAACGCGCCGACGCTGATCGCGACGTTCGCGCTGGTGATTCTCGTCGCCCTCGCGTGCGGCGCCGCCCCGGCCGTGCGCGCGTCGTCGCCCGATCTCAATACACTTCGCGACGGCGGGCGCGGCGCGACGGGCCGGCGGTCGTGGGGCCGCGATCTTCTCGTCGCCGGGCAGACGGCGCTCGCGCTCGTTCTACTCATCGGCGCCGGGTTGCTCGTCGAAAGCTTTCAGCGGCTCAGGCAGGTGAATCCCGGTTACGACGTTCGGGACATCTATACGTTCCAGTACGCGCCGGATCAGCCGAATCTGCGAGAGGGTCCGCAGCTCGGCCGGCTGCATCTCGATGTCATGAACCGGATCCGCGCTCTGCCGGGCGTGACGACGGTGGGCGTCGTCAACAACATTCCGCTCGACGAAGGCACGCCGACGGTTCGCGTTCGCACCGACGAGATGTCGAGCGACGCCCAGCCTGTGCTGCTCAACCTCAACTTCACCGGCGGCGACTACTTCCGCGCGATGAGCATTCCGGTGTTGCAAGGCCGCACCTTCACGAATGACGAAGCGGTAACGCCGAACAACAACGTGATCATCAGCCGCTCGACCGCTGAGAAGCTCTGGCCGGGGCAGAATCCGCTTGGCCGCCACATCCGTCCGCGGTTCGGCAATCAGGACACGCTCTCGTTCACCGTTGTCGGCGTCGTGGGCGACGTAAAGCAGAACGACTGGCGCGAGACCGGTCAATCGAACGTCTACTTCCCCCTGACGGGACCCACGCCGCGGGCGTGGGGGATGGGCTCGCCCGCCTACGTCGTGAAGTCGCAGCGCGCCGCGTCGCTGACGCGGGACGTGCGCGCCATCGTGCGACAGGTCGCCCCCGAGGCGCCCGTGTATCGGGAGTTCACTGGCGAGTTCCTCGCCCGCCGCTCGATGATTCAGCTCTCGTTCACAATGCTGACGCTCGGCGTCGTCTCGGCGCTCGCGTTGATCCTCGGCGCGGTCGGGCTCTATGGCGTGCTGTCGTATGTCGTGGCGCAGCGTACGCGCGAGATCGGCGTACGCATGGCGCTGGGGGCCACGGCCGCCGCAGTACGCCGCCAAGTTGTCTCGCAGGGTGCGAGGGTGGTGATGGCGGGTGTGAGCATTGGCATTGTCGCCGCGCTCGTCTCGACCCGCCTCCTCGGAACCCTTCTATATGATGTGAAGGCCGTGGACGCAAAGATCTTCGTCGCGATGGCGCTTACAATGCTCGGGATGGGCGTGTTGGCGAGCTACATGCCGGCCCGTCGCGCGAGCAATGTGGATCCGATCGAGGCGTTGCGAAGCGATTGACGTAGCGGTCGCGCTATCCGAGGTCGATACCTCGGGGTTTGACGCCGCGGGAGCGATCGCTCAGCTTCCTCGGCGACCATGAATTCCAAAGCCGAGCGATTTCCCCTCGACGGCATCGTCGTGCTCTCTCTCGAGCACGCCGTCGCTGCGCCGTTCTGCAGTCGGCAGCTCGCCGACTACGGCGCCCGCGTCATCAAGGTCGAACGCCTGGGCACCGGCGACTTCGCCCGTCAGTACGACACCGCGGTGAGTGGGCTGTCGTCGTACTTCGTCTGGCTCAATCGCTCGAAGGAAAGCCTGACGCTCGACATGAAGCATCCGGCGGCGCGAGAGGTTTTCGACGCGTTGCTGCCGAAAGTGGACGTGCTGATTCAGAATCTGGCACCCGGATCCGCAAGCCGACTTGGTCTGGAGTACGCGACGTTGTCAGCGCGCTTCCCGCGACTCATCGTCGTCGATATTTCCGGATACGGCGACAGCGGCCCGTTCCGCGACAAAAAGGCGTATGATCTGCTCGTTCAGGCCGAGAGTGGCCTTCTTTCAGTGACGGGATCAGCTGACACTCCGGCGCGCTGCGGTGTTTCGATCGCCGACGTCGCGGCGGGGATGTACGCATTTTCGGGAACGCTCATGGCACTCTTTCAGCGCGAACGCACCGGCCTGGGAACGCGCGTCGAAGTGTCGATGTTGGAAGCTCTGTCCGAGTGGATGAGTCAACCGCGATACTTCGGCGATGGAACGGGGAGCGCGCCCGCGCGAAGTGGAGCGTCACATCCGAGCATCGCGCCGTACGGGCCGCATCGCGCCGGCGACGGGCAAGCGGTGCTGTTCGGCATCCAGAACGAACGCGAATGGGCGCGCTTCTGCTCGGACGTGCTGAACGAACCAGCGCTCGCGACGGACGCGCGCTTTGCCGACAACCCGAGTCGCGTCGCTCACCGCGAGGCGCTCACGACCACGATTGAATCGGCGTTTTCCTCGCGCACGGCCGCGCAGGTCATCGGCGACCTCGATCGGGCCGGCATCGCCAACGGCCGGTTGAATGAGGTGCGCGATCTCCGTGGTCACGAACAACTGCTGGCGCGAGACCGCTGGCGCTCGGTGGGCTCGCCAGGCGGCCAGATCGACGCGACGTTGCCGCCGATCAATTTCGAGGCGGTCGAGCCTTGTCTCGGAGACGTGCCCGCACTCGGCGCTCATACCGAGGCGCTGTTGCGCGAGCTCGGATTCACCGCCGAGCGCGTCGCCGAATGGCGGAGGGCGGGAGCCGTCTGATGCATAACGCCGCGAATTTCGACGCGACCCGCGAGCTGGCGCAATTCGTGGCCGCGCTGTCTTACGAGCGAATTCCGCAACCGGTCATCGCAAAGACGAAAGATTTGATGGTCGACTGGCTCGGATCGGCGCTCGCCGGCAAGGGGGCGCGACCGGTCGTCGCGTTCGAGCGCTTCACGACGGCCATGGGGCCCCGCGCGGGGAACGCCGAGGTGATCCCCAGCGGCGCGACGACGAGCGCTCTCTTCGCCGCGTTGATCAACGGCGCCGCGGCGCACGTCGCCGAACAGGACGATGTGCATAACGGCTCGGTCTTCCATCCGGCAGCGGTCGTCTTTCCCGCCGTACTCGCCGTGGCGCAGAGCGAGCGCGCCTCGGGTCGAGACGTGCTCGTCGCGGCGATCGCCGGTTACGAAGTCGGGATTCGCATCGGAGAGTTTTTGGGCCGGTCGCACTATAAGATTTTTCATACAACCGGGACGGCCGGCACCGTCGCCGCCGCAGCCGCCGTCTCGCGCGTGCTCGGGCTCGATGCGGACCAGACGCAGCACGCGATGGGCTCCGCGGGAACGCAGGCCGCCGGGCTATGGGAGTTTCTCCGTGACGCCGCCGATTCGAAGCAGCTGCACACGGCGAAGGCCGCGGCGGACGGGCTTCTCGCCGCCTATCTCGCGCGCGACGGCGTTACGGGCGCGCGTCGAATTCTCGAGGGCAAGCAAGGCATGGCTGCCGGGATGTCGACCGACGCGGATGCGTCGAAACTGGTCGACCGACTCGGGACGCGGTGGGCCACAGCCGAAACGTCGTTCAAGTGGCATGCATCCTGTCGGCACACGCATCCGGCGGCCGATGCGCTCCAGTCGTTGATGTCGCGCGAGCATCTTCGAGCCGACGATATCGCTCGCGTCACCGCCCGCGTGCATCAAGGCGCAATCGACGTCCTCGGCGCCGTGACCAATCCGACGAGCGTACACCAAGCCAAATTCTCGATGGGCACCGTGCTCGGATTGATCGCGGTTCACGGCAGCGCCGGCCTGGATGAATTCGAGACGCGTGCGCTCGACGACAGTCGCGTCCGATCGTTCCGCAATCGGGTTTCGATGGTCCTGGACGACGAGGTCGACACCGAGTATCCGGCCCGATGGATCGGCAAAGTCGAAGTGGAGACGACGGACGGCCGGTTGCTCGCCGCGCGCGTCGACGTGCCGAAGGGCGATCCGGACAACTCGCTCACGCGCGACGAGCTCGCGGCCAAGGCAATCAAGCTCGCTTCGTTCGGGGGTGCGGCGACCGCCGAGGAGACGCGTGCCGCGATCGACCGCGTGTGGTCGCTTGAAGCGCAGGACCCGGTCGGAATGCTGCTGCAACGGCACGGCTAGACCAGTCGCTCAACCCCGCTCCGAACGGGCATCGCAAGGAGACAAGGACGGCATTACTATTCCGGCTCTCGTGAACCGTCATCAGGAGCCGACCGTGAGTCCTCAGATCGTCCGCAGAACTCCCCTCGCCGTAGCTGCACTCGCCGCAATCGCGACTCTCGCCGCCTGCGAGAAGAAAGCCGCGACGAACGATTCGGCTGCCGCCGCCGCGAACGCACCGGCTGCGACACCCGCCCCCGCGACGCCGACGGCGCCGGCCGCTGGCGTGACGATCGTCTCACCGAAGGACAACGACAGCACCGGCGCCGATGTCACGGTCGTGCTGTCGAAGGAAGGTTCAGTCTCGATCGAGAAGGCGAGCGGCACGAAAGCCGAGGGCGTTGGCCACTATCATCTCTTTCTCGACACGGCCGTCGTCGCCGACGGACAGGTCATCCCGCCAACGACGAAGCACATGGTCCACATCGGCACGGGCGATTCGACCTACACGTTCAAGGGTCTGACCCCAGGGCAGCACGAGATCGTGGCGGTGATCGGCTACGGTGACCACTCGGCGATGACGGCGAAGCGGGACACGGTGAGATTCGTGGTGAAGAAGTAGCGTCCTCGATACGCCGTCGCAGAGAAACACGCTCCGCGACCTCGGGCGCGGAGCGGCGGGCTCATCGTCCGGCGGCCATTGACAATCCGCCGCTCCTTGAAGAGTCTTTATAGAACGTCTTCATCCGAGCGAGCATGGCGGACAGATCGCCCGTCACCAAGGGGACGCTCGACGTCATCGTGCTCCGCGCGCTCGCGTGGGGGCCGATGCATGGCTTCGAGATCGTCGAGTGGATCGACCGAACCACCAACCAGTCGCTCGATCTCACCGACGCGGCCGTGTACCAGGCGCTGTATCGCATGGAGCGGCGTGGGCTCTTGCGCGCCGAGTGGGGGACGACCGGCAACAACCGCCAGGCCCGCTACTATCGGTTGACCGCCGCCGGCTCGGCCCATCTGCGCGACGAAACTCGCCGCTGGGTCGACTACGCTAACACGGTGACGGGACTCCTCACCTCCCCGATCAAGACGCGGCGGTGACAGATGTACCGCCGCGCGTTTCGACTCCAGCTCCGCCGTCCCGATGTCGTGCAATCGGAGGTGGATCACGAGATCGAGCTGCACCTCGAGCTACGCATCGCGCAGCTCATGGAGACCGGCCTGTCGCGCGACGAGGCAACTCGCATCGCTCACGAGCGATTCGGACCGATGGACGACGCGCGCGAATCACTGGGATCGCTCGCCACGACGAGGGAGACGCACATGCGGCTGACGGAACGCATTGACGCCCTGCGCCAGGACCTGAGTTATACCCTGCGACAGATCCGCCGCGGCCCCGGCTTCGCGCTCGCCGTGATTGCGACGCTCGGCCTGGGGATCGGCGCCAACGCCACGATGTTCGGCGCGATCGATCAACTCTTGCTGAAGTCACCGGCGCACGTCGTCGATCCGTCGCGCGTCGTCACGGCGGCGCTCGTGCGGAGGACGAGCCCGAGGCCGCAGCAAGTGCTCTCGTTCGCCATCTACCGCGACCTTCGCCAATCGCCCGCGGCGTTCCAAACCGTCGGCCTGTTTCGCGCCGCGAATATGGACGTCGGCGCCGGCGCCGAGACACGATCGGTGAGCGGCGCCCTCGTCTCGGCCGACTTCTTCCGCGCGCTGGGCACTCGTCCCGCACTCGGCCGCTTCTTCAGCGAGACCGAAGCCGGCGACGCACCGGCCGAGCCGGTCACGGTCGTCGGCTACGACTACTGGCAGCGAGAGCTGAGCGGTGACGCCGGCGCGATCGGCCGCTCGATCGTTTTGGCCGGGCGACCGCATCGGATCATCGGTGTCGCACCGCCGGACTTTCGCGGCGTCGGCCTCTCACGCATTGACGTATTCGCGCCAGTAACCGACGGCATGTCCGCACCGGGCATTGCCAGCCTGGCGCGCCAACGCCAGTCGTTCGCGTATCTGGTCGTCGCGCGTCTTCAGCCCGGCATCTCTCTCCAGCGCGCCGAAGAGGAGGCCACCGCCGCCGTGATCTCGGGCGAACGCCGGGCCGGCACGCCTGAGAAGCAGGTCGCGGCAGCGGCGCCACGCATCTCGCTCACATCGGCGCGTCCGCGCGAGGCGCGCCGCGACCAACCCGAATCACGCATCTCGGTCTTGCTCGGCACCGTTTCGCTGTTCGTGCTCCTGCTCGCCTGCGCGAACGTCGTGAACCTGCAGCTCGCCCGCGCCGTGCGGCGGCGGCGGGAGATCGCGCTTCGCGTCGCACTTGGCGTCAGCCGCTCGCGCCTCATTCGACAGCTCGTGCTCGACTGTATGGTGCTTGCGATGGCGGGCGGCGCACTCGGCGTACTCGTCGCGCGGTTCGGCGGCGCGTTCGTCCGGCGAGCATTGCTTGGCACGTCCGTCGCGAACGTCCCGGTAACCGACGCTCGCATCCTCGCCTTCACCGCTGTCGCGACGATCGTCGCGGGCCTCATCACGGGCCTCCTTCCGGCGCGCGAAGTCGTGCGTTCGGACCTCGCGTCGTCACTCAAGGAAGGGACGAAGGGGAGCGCGTCGCGCGAGACACGACGTCTGCGATTCATTCTGCTGGTCGCGCAATCGGCGCTCGCCACCGTGTTGCTGGTCGGCACGGGGATCTTCGTTCTCAGCCTGCGGCGCATCGAGGCCGTTCCCCTCGGCTTCACGCCCGACCGCGCGGCCGTCGCCCGTCCGAATTTCAGCGGCCGACGAAACGCCGAGCTGCCGGTGGACGACCCCGCGCGCCGGGCGCAGATCATCGCGCAATTCGAGCGACTGCGTCAGGTCGCGCTCCAAACGCCCGGCGTTTCGCACGCGGCGCTCGCCCTCACCGCGCCATTCGAGGGAGGCTACGCGGCGGGCTTGCGCCTTCCTGGACGCGACTCCGTCCCCGTCACGCGCGACGGCGGTCCGTATTACAACGCGGTCAGCGGCGACTATTTCCAGGCGATCGGCGCGCGCATCGTCCAGGGCCGCGCGTTCACGGAAAGCGATCAGGCAGCCGGTTCACACGTCGCCATCGTGAACGAAACCGCGGCGCGGCTCTGGTGGCCCGGCGAGTCGGCGATCGGCAAGTGCATACAACTCGACGACGACAGTCCGCGTTGCACCAACGTCGTCGGCGTGGTGCAGAACACGCATCGACAGGCGATCGTCGAGGACGAGTACGTGCAGCTCATCGTCCCGTTGTCGCAGGCCGCTCCGCTGGTGCCGGGCGTCGTGCTGTTCGGCACGACCGGCGATGCCGAGAAGGTCGTCGCGGAGGCGCACCGCCGGTTACAATCGATGGACTCCGCGCTGCCGTATATCAACGTTCGGCCACTCGACGCGCTCGTCGCACCGCGCCTGCGCTCGTGGCGCCTCGGCGCAACGATGTTCACGGTGTTCGGCGCGCTCGCCGTCGTGCTCGCGGCAATTGGTCTGTACAGCGTTCTCGCCTACGACGTGGCCGAGCGACGTCTCGAGCTCGGAGTACGTTCGGCGCTCGGCGCGGCAACGCGGCGGCTGGCGTTGCTCGTGATCGGGCGCGGCGTGCGGGCTGTTGCCGCCGGCGCCGCGCTCGGCGTTGTGATCTCGCTCCTGCTCGGGCCGCGAGTCACAGCGCTCCTTTTCCGAACGTCGCCTCGCGATCCCTTCGTATTCGTCGGCGTGGCATTCGTGTTGTTCGTCGTCGCGGTCGCGGCGACACTGGTGCCGGCGGTGCGCGCCGCTCGCGTCGACCCGATGGAAGCGCTGCGCGGCGGCGCGTGACGAGGGCCACGGTCTGGCAGCGCGTTAGGACCGTGGCCGCCGGACGACCCGCACCTTTCCCGTCTTCCCTCCCCCACAGAAAAACCGATCGCCGCCATCCGACTCGAGCCCCGAGACACCGACGCCCTCGGGCATCTGGATCTGCTCGAGCACCTCGCCGCTCGCCGGATCGATTCGCCGAATCTCGCTCTCGCCCCCCTCGGACGTAGCGTGCCACATCTCGCCGTCGACCCACGTCACACCGGTGACGAAGCGGTTCGACTCGATCGTACGAAGAATCGCGCCGGTGTCCGGATCGATCTGGTGAATCTTCCGCGCCCGATATTGGCCAACCCATAGCGTGCCTTCCGCCCAAGCGAGCCCTGAATCGCCGCCGCCACCGGGAGCCGGAATCGTGGCGAGCACGCGTCCCGTCGTTATATCGATCTTCGAGATGCGATCCTCGGCGATCTGATAGAGGTGCTTGCCGTCGAACGCCGTCCCCGCGTGCGCGGCGACGTCGATCGACCGCACGGGCTTACCGCTCTCCGGATCGAAGGCGCTGAGCGCGTCGCCGCCCGCGTACCAGACATTTTTGCCGTCGTAGGTGACGCCGCCAACGTTGCCGGCCGGAAGGTCGTATTCGCGCAGGATCTCAGCCGTTTTCTTTCCCATGCTTCGATCCTAGTCGATCGGGACGGCCCCAGGGAGTAACAATGTTGTCGTGAATCCGGGAATCGGCGGCGTCATCCACCGCCGCGCGCGGCCGCGACCGAACGCCTGCACCTTGCCCGCCGCCGCGAGCGAGTCGAGCGCGCGCTGAACGGTCCGTTGACTCGCGCCGAGTGCAAGCGCCAGCGCCGAACTGGACCAGGACTCCCCGTCGTAGAGAAACGCCAGGACAGTCGCGTGCTCCTCTTCGACCGGCCGCGCCAGCACGACGACGTCACTCTTCGTCCGGGGCGTCAACATGAACCCTCGGTCTGTCGCGCTCACTTCGGCGAGGCCGCGCAGCTTTGTCCGCAGCCGAGCGACCTCGACGCGCAATCGCGCGCGATGCGATTCGTCGGTGAACTTGGACCCGAACGCGCGCGCGATGAGCACGTCCCTCGCCACGTCGTCCGGCCACGCTTCCGCCAACGCGCGGGCCAGGGCGAACAGCACCGGGCGGGTCGCCAGCGATACAATCCCGTCTCGTCGACGCACCAGATGACGGCACGCGTCGACAACAAGCGCCGTCGACGCGAACAGTGATTCGACTTCCGCCAGGAGAAGCGGTTGCTCCTCGCCGCGCGCGACGAGACGCGCCGCCGGCGACGTCAAGACCAGCGACGCGCTCTCGACCTCCGCCTCCAGCGCCGGAATTCCCGCGTCGCGCACTGCACGCCGGGCCCGCCCGATCGCGGCGCGCGCCGATGCCGTGTCGAGGCGACGGACGGCGATCCCGAATGCCACGAGCTCATGGACGGTGCGCAACATCAACGTGAGTGACGCCGGATCGAGCTCGTCGAGCGCACGCTCGGCGTCGTCGATGCGGCCGATGAGCAGCATGCGACGAATCTCCAGATAGTGCGCATGCGCCGCGTTGTCGTGGTCACCGTGTGCGCTGAGGGTAGCGCGCGCCGCGTCGAGTGACTTCGCGCTCCAGGCCAGATCGCGCGACACGAGGGCAATCTCCGCTTCCGCAACGAGACATCGCGCGCGAGCGACGGCTTCTTTGGGACTGAACGACCGCCGAGCGCGCTTGAGCAACACTCTCGCTCGCGCGAAATCGCCGAGCTGCGCCATGGCGATCCCGCGCAGCGCGAGCGCCGGCGCGTCGTCGCGCAACGCAACTCGCTTGAGCGCGCCAATGGGATCGCCCGCCGCGAGAGCGCGCGCCGCGGCGATGATCAGCGAGTCCAATGAAATCGCGTCAAAGTTGTAACTCTCACTGGGTGCGTCTCGAGGCTTACCGTCATCTCACGATCGCGACGGACGATCGGCAAACACACAACGAGGAGAAACGAAAGATGACGAAGCATATCACTGGGACGCGAGATGAATGGCTCGCCGCACGGGTCGAATTGCTGAAGGACGAGAAGGAGTTGACGCGCCAAAGCGACGAGCTGGCGCGCAAGCGGCAGGGGCTTCCGTGGGTCCGAGTCGAGAACCCATACAGGTTCGACACCGACGAAGGCACCACGGATCTCGCCGGGCTGTTCAAGGGGCGCTCGCAGCTCCTCGTCTACCATTTCATGTTCGGCCCCGACTACACAGCCGGCTGTCCGTCCTGCTCGAGCATCGCCGACGGGTTCAACGGGATCGCCGTTCATCTTGCCAACCACGACGTCATGCTGACGGCCGTGTCGCGCGCGCCGCTCGCCCAGCTCAACGCGTTCAAGCAGCGGATGGGGTGGACCTTTCCCTGGGCGTCGGCGCACGACTCGAGCTTCAACCCCGACTTCAACGTCCGCTTCACCGAAAAGCAACAGCGCGACGGCACGATCGAGTACAACTATCGCCGCGAGGGCAAGTGGCAGCTGAAGGGCAGCGACAATCCCGTCTCCGAGATCGCCGCGATGACTGGTACGGACGCCGCCACGTATACGCGTGAGCGCCCCGGTGTCAGTGCGTTCGCGCTCGAGGACGGCGTCGTGTACCACACGTACTCCGCTTATGCGCGCGGGCTCGACGCGATGTGGGGCATGTATCAGTGGCTCGACCGTGCGCCGCTTGGACGAAACGAGCACGGGGTGTGGTGGCGGCATCACGACGCCTATCCCGCGCAGGTTTGACGCCGGCGATGGGCGAGATGTCGATGCACGCGGGCGGTGCGATGTCGATGTGGACGCGAATGCCGGGCCAGACGTGGCCCGGGTTCGCGGCCTCGTTCCTCTGGATGTGGATGACGATGATGGTACCGATGATGATCCCACCGTTCGCCGTGATGTTGTGGCGATATCGTCAAACGGCGGCTGAGCGCGGCGCGACGCGGCTCGGAGGCTCGATCGTTCCGGTGGCGTTGGGCTACTTCGCCGTTTGGTCGGCGGCCGGGTTGGTCGCTCTTCCAATCGTTGTTGCCGCCTCGCCGATCATGGCCTGGCTGCCAAAAAGGACCGAGCTGGTCTCATTGAGTGCCTTGCTCATCATCGCACAGCTCTCTCGGTCGACGCACCCGCGCGTTGCCGAACCACTGGGCGTGGACGCCTCGTGGCGCTTGGGAACCCGCCTCGCTCTCCATTGCGCCCGGAGCTGCACACCAGTGATGGCACTCGGGTTCGTGCTCGGCGGCAGCGGCGTTTGGGCGATGACCGCGACATCAGTCGCGATCACGGCGCAACACATCGTCTCCGGCGACCGCCGTCGCTATCGCATCCCCGCCTTCTCCAACGCGGTCGTCCCGCCCACGACTGGTATGGAGAACGACGAATGCGCGAGATCGATCGTCAACTCCGTTCCCGCCTTCGGCCACAGCGTGAACTCCCGATCGCTCGACATGATCATCACCGCCAATCGCTTCCCGGCCGGCACGAACTCGTCGTCCGGCTGCAGATCGAACGTGAGATCATAGAACTTCCCCGGGACCAGCTTCTCACCGGGCCGCTTCGAGTCGTAGTTCCCGCCTTTTGTTAACGACCGATAATTCTGCGGATCGGCCCAGCCGCGCGTGACGATGCCTGTGTGGCTCTGCGACCCGGCCCGCGTCGAATCGTACGGCAGCATTACCAACCACACGCTCAGATTCGCGGCCGGCGCGCTCGACGCGATGCGAAGCGTCACCCTCGGCGTTCCGGAGATGTGCACGGTGTCGCTGAACGTGGGCGTCGCGTAGATCAATCGGTTCGGCGACTGATCCATCATCGCGTACATGCTTCCGCTCTTGCTCGCGTCGTCGACGAGTTTGTCCGTGCCGCCAGTGGCGGTGAGCGTGAGATTCGCGATGCTCGTACCGCCGCTTGTCGGATGAAACTCGACCGGGACAGAACCGGGAACCGGAAACGACGCGAACGGCGTTGGCGGGGTGACGACGCCGCCTCTCCCGCGACCGCGTCCACGACCGCCACCTGCTGCCGTCGGATCAGCGCCGCGGCCAGAGTCTGCGGCCAGCGCCGCGGCTCGAGCGGCTGCGGCCGCCGCTGCGACGGCACGCGGCTCCTGGGCCGCCGCGTCCTGAACGATCCACACAGGGGGATCCTTCTCGACACCGTTGTCGATTCCATACAGGTAGTGGCTGAACCACCGATTCAACATGTCGGCCGGCGGGTTGCCCCCGTGACCGCCTTGATGCAGGTACATCGATACCGGCAGCCCGCGCGCCTTCATCTCGTCGTAGATACGCACGCTGTGCTCCGGCACGACATTGTAGTCGTTGAGACCGTGCGCGAGCAGCACCGCCGCCTTGATGTTCTTGACATACGGCAACAGGTCGCGACTCGCCCAGAAATCGTTGTAGTCGCCCGTTGCGCGGTCCTGGCCCTTCGGTCCCGCGAAGATTCCATCCGTGTACAGGGCGTGACAGTTCGCGCGTCCCGTGCTGTCGCCGCTCGCGATGAAGTTGTACAACACGTCGACGTCTTCGCCGAGGTAGCCTCCGGGCGACCGAACGAGGCCGTTGGAGCGGTAGTAGTGGTAGTAGGATGTATTGGGCGACACCGGCACCACGACCTCGAGACCCTTCACGCCGGTCGTCGCCGCGGCCAGGGGAAGCGTGCCTTCATATGAAGTCCCGATCATGCCGACCTTCCCCGTCGACCAGCTCGTCGCCTTCACCTCTTCGTTTCCCGTCTCGGTCGTGAAGCCTTTCGCTCGCCCGTTGAGCCAGTCGACGACGAACTTCATCGGCATTCGCTCGGGAATGTCGCCGACCGTGGGGCAGCCTTGCGACCGCCCCGTCCCCGTCGCCTCCGAGTGCACGACGGCAAAGCCCCGCGGCACCCACTCGTTGACGAGGGCATTGGAGATTCGTGAACGATTCGCCAGGTACGGCGGCTCCGCCATCAACCCGCGCGGCTGCGGCTGGTCGTTCAGCTCTTGCTGCACGTTCCAATTCACCTGCTCGCGCGACGTGCCCGCGTAGTACGGACTCGCACCATACAATACCGGGACGCGGAGTCCTTCCGATTCGGTCTGGCGCGGCCGCGTGACGTCGACATGCACGCGGTCGGGTTTGCCGTCATGGTCGCTGTCGAAGTTGGTCTCGACCCAGAGCTCTTGCCGGATCCACTGCGTCGAGTCCTGGAATGCCGGGACCACTTGCGCCATGCCGTTCGCGAAGACCGCCGCCGCCTTGATCGGTGGCGGCCCTTGCGCGCGCGCGAAGCTACTCGCGAGCACGAACGTGGGAATCGCGGCAACGGCGGAGAGTGCGGCCGGTGAGAGTCGAGGACGCAACATGGGACTTTTCCGGAATCGAGATGAGGTAGAGAAGATAGGCCCGTTTCGCACGCAGGGGCCAATCGACCGGGCGCGAGCGCTACTGGAGCGCGACCCGCGGATCAACCGTGGTCGCCCGATACGCCGGCACATACGCGGCCAATCCCGCCAGATATCCCTGTTCCTTCAGATCGTCAACAGGACTGCCGCATGCTTCTCCTTGACATTCGACAGGAGGCACTGCATACTCCTGTCGAACGTCAAGGAGAGCGCCCACGTGCACCCGAATGCCGACGTCCTGCAAGGCACGCTCGACCTGCTCATCCTGAAAGCGGTCTCCCTCGAGCCGATGCACGGCTGGGGAATCAGCCAGCGCATCCAGCAGTTCTCGAGCGGCGTGCTCGAGGTCAATCAAGGTTCGCTCTACCCCGCGCTCCACCGCCTGGTGAAGCGCAAATGGCTCGAGGCCAGTTGGGGGACGTCCGAGAACAACCGGCGCGCGCGCTTCTACAAGTTGACCGCGGTCGGACGCCGCCAGCTGGCGAGCGAAACCGACACCTGGCGCCGCTTCAGCGCGGCGGTGGAAGCGGTGCTGGCCGTGAATTCGGCGGTGCCCTAAGAGGAGGGACTCATGTCACGCCTGACGCGTGCGTTCCGATGGCTCCGCGCCCTGATCGGGCGCGTCTCCGACGACGAGATCGACGAAGAGCTGCGCTTCCATCTCGCGATGGAGGCCGACCTGCTCGAGCGCGACGGAATGAGCCGAGACTTGGCCGTCGCCGAAGCGCGACGTCGCTTCGGCGGCGTCGCCCAACACACTGAAGAGCTCCGCGATGTGCGGGGAGGCAGAATCATGGAGAACCTGCTGCAGGACATGCGCTACGCACTCCGATTGACCCGTCGCTTCCCTGCCTTCACGGCGATCGTCTTGCTCACCCTCGGCATCGCGATCGGCGCCAACACGGCGATCTTCAGCGTCGTCAATGCGACCCTGCTGCGCCCGCTGCCGTTTCCCGACGGCGATCGTCTCGCGATCCTCTATTCTCAGAATCCCGACAAGTCACTCCCCCGCTTCAGCGTCTCGTACGCGGATTTTCTCGACTGGCGCGCGCAGACGCGCAGCTTCAGCGGCATGGCCGCGGTCACCGGCACGTCCCTCACGCTGATCAACGACGGAGAGCCGCTTCGCCTCAACGGACAGGGCGTGACCAGCGAATACTTCGACGTTCTTGGTGTTCGCCCCGAGCGCGGCCGCCTGTACGCCGCCGGCGACGAGGCGACGGAGACGGCATCCGAGATCATCGTCACATACGACTTCTGGCAGCGACAACTCGCCGGCGATCCGAACGTCGTCGGCCGCCGACTCCGCCTGGGAACCGGCCAACGAACCATCGTCGGCGTGCTTCCACGCGCGTACGACCAAGCCAACCCCAACGTCGACGTCGTCACGGTGCTCGACCCCACCGCAATTCCGAATGTCGAGAACCATGCCCAGCACATGGTGGGCGTGATCGCCCGATTGAAGCCCGGTGTCACGCAAGCGGCGGCCCAAGCCGACCTCTCGGCGGTCGCGGCGCGCCTCGCCGAGCAGTTCCCGCAAATCGTGGGGTGGAGCGCCAACGTCTTCATGGCGCGCGACGAGGCGACGAGGACGCTCCGCAGCCCCTTGCTCGTGTTGCTCGCGGCCGCGGGCTTGGTGCTCCTCATCGGGTGCATCAACGTGGTCAACCTCCTCCTCACGCGATCGACGCTCCGCGAGCGCGAGGTGGCGCTCCGGCAAGCGCTCGGCGCCGCGAGGTCGCGGCTCATTGGCCAACTGCTCGTCGAGAGCGGCGAGCTTGCCGTGGGCGGCGCTCTCTTCGGCCTCGTCGTCGCTCACTTCGTTCTGAAGTTGATCGTGAGTCGCGCACCCGCCGGCTTGCTGCCGACGGGAATCGCACTCGATTGGCAAGTGCTCGTGTTCACGCTGGCGCTGGCCGTCGCAACGACGCTCTTCGCGGGGTTGTGGCCCGCCGTCGCCGCGACGACGCCGCGCCTGGCCAAAGCGTTGCGCGACGGCGGCCGATCGTCGTCGGGCGGCGCCCGCGCGCTTCGTGCCAGGCGCATGCTCGTCGTCGCCGAGAGCTCGCTCGCCCTCGTGTTGCTCGTCTGCGCCGGCCTCGTGATTCAAAGCTTGCGAAACATTCTGGCCGTCGATCTGGGTTTCGACCCGGCAAGAGTCGTCACGATGCGCGTCAGCCTCCCCGGACCGAGATACACGGACACGACGCAGGTTCAATTCTTCCGCAATCTCCAGTCGCGCGTCGAGGGCCGCGCCGGCATCGAGGCACTGGCGGCGGCCAACACCCCACCGCTTTCGGTCGGCGGTATCACCACGAACCTTCGGTTGGTCGCTTCAGCACGCGCCGACGGCGGCAAGGTCATGGGCCCGGTCACGGCGATCACGCCAGGCTACTTCCGCACGATGCGCATACGCCTCCTACGTGGGCGCGACGTCTCGTGGTCCGACGCGAAGCCCACGATCGTCGTGAGCCAGGCCGCGGCGAACGCGTACTGGCCGGGCGAATCGCCGCTCGGAAAGCGCGTTGGCTTCGGACCGCGAGACACTGTCGGCTTCGAAGTCGTCGGTGTTGTGAACGACACGCGCGCTCGTGGGATCACCGTCGACGCGCCGCTCATGACCTATCTCTCGTACGCGGGCGCCACGAACGTCGCGCGCACGATGTCGCTCGTCGTTCGCGGCCGAGGGGATGCCGCGGCGATCGCGGCGACGACGAGAGCGGCGATCCTCGAGATCGATCGGACACTTCCTATCTACAACATGCAGCCGGTGACCCAGGTCATCGATGCGTCACTCGGACAGTCGCGGCTCAACACGACGCTGCTCAGCATCTTCGCGATGGTCGCCCTCGCTCTGGCCGCCGTCGGCATCTACGGCGTGATCTCCTATTCGGTCACGCTCCGCCAACAAGAGATCGGCGTGCGCATGGCGCTCGGCGCCAGCTCGAATAACGTGCTCGCGCTCGTGTTGCGCGAAGGCGGCCTTCTCGCGGTCGCCGGCACGTTGGTCGGTCTCGTCGGTGCGTACTTCGCGACGGGACTGGTCCAGTCCTGGCTATTCGGCATCGGTCGCGCCGACGTGGCGACGATTGCCGAGACGGCGGGCGTGCTCGTCGCGATCGCGCTCCTGGCGAGCTACCTGCCCGCCCGGCGCGCCTCCCGCGTGGACCCGCTCGTCGCGATGCGCGGAGACTGATTCGCCCTGGCTGGCGACCGGGAAGTACTGTTACTTCTCGCAACTCGCCAAGCCGGAGGCAAGGTGACGACACGCCTGAAGCGATCGCGTCGCGCGGCCGTCTGCGCGGGCGCCAGCCTGTTCCTCGTTGGCGCTCGAAACGCCACGGCCCAATCGCCTGTCGTGATTCGCAACGCGACGGTGATCGACGTGCAAAGCGGCACGCTGCACCCGTCACAGACGGTCGTCATCGAAGGCACGCGGATCACGGCCGTGGACGACGCGACTCGACTCGCCACGCCCAAAGGGGCGAGGGTAGTAGACGGTAGCGGCAAGTTCCTCATCCCCGGCCTGTGGGATATGCACGTCCACGCGACCGGACCGGGAATCGATCGACTGTTTCTTCCCGTGCTCGTCGCCAACGGCGTCACTGGCGTGCGCGAGATGTTCGGGACCTTCAAGTGGTATGCGGACGCACGGGCAATGGCGCAACGCGGTGAGATCGTCATGCCGCGCTTGGTGGGGTCCGGCCATATTCTCGACGGCAAACCGCAAATCTGGCAATCCGTCGAAGTGGTTGACGCCGACCAGACTCGGCACGCGGTGGACTCCCTGGCAAGGGGCGGAGCCGCGTTCATTAAAGTGTACTCACGACTGACGCCTGACGAATTCCGCGCCGCCGCGGATGAGGCAAAGAGGCACGGGCTGCCGTTTGCCGGACATGTGCCGACGCTCGTGTCCGTCGACGAGGCGCTCACGCTCGGCATGGCCAGCATCGAACACTTGCAGATGTTCACGACCGCGTGCTCCTCGCAGGAGGAATCGTTGCGCGCGACACTCCTCGCCGCCGTCGCAACACCCAAGGGATGGGACTCGGCCGGCGTGATCCAGCGGCTCCAGCTCCCGCTGTTGCCGCGATCGTTCGATCGCGCCCGGTGCGCCGCGCTCGCCAAACGCGTCGCGGCGAGCAACACCTGGATGGTGCCGACGGTCGTCGTATTGCACTCGACTTCGTATCTCGACGACCCGTCCCTGCGCGGCGATTCCCGGCTGCAGTACATCCCGGAGTTCTTCAAGAATGGGTGGAATCCGGCGAACGACCTCCGTTTCCGCGCCGTGACGCCCGAGGGATGGGCGGCCCGCAAGCGGATCTTCGACGAGCAGCTCGAGATCCTGCGAATCCTCCACGACGGCGGCGCCAAGTTTCTCGCTGGGACCGACCTGTCCAATCCGTATCTCTATCCCGGCTTCAGCCTGTATGATGAGCTGGCCTATTTCACCAAGAACGGCTTCTCGAGCCTCGAGGCGCTGCAAACAGCCACGATCAACCCGGCGCGTTTTCTCAACGCGACGGATTCCCTGGGAACAATCGCGCCGGGGAAGCTCGCGGACCTCGTCGTCCTCGACGCGAATCCGTTGACGGACATCGCGAATGTCGCTCGCGTTCACGCGGTGGTGGCGAACGGCGTGTTGATCGACGCGTCGCGCCGTCAACAGATTCTCAAGAGCGCAGTGTCGATCGCGACCAAGAAATCCGCGGGCCGCCGCGGTTAGCGGGACTTCCCGGGTTTCACGCCGATCGCAACGCGCCTAGCGGATCGACCCCACTCGCTCGGCGGGCGGGAACCCAAACCGCGATGAGGGCGATCACGGCGAGCAGGAGCGGAACACCGAAGAAGACGAGCGGGTCCCGCGCCTCCACACCGAAGAGCAGCGTGCTCATATAACGAGAGAGCCCATACGCGGCGGCGACGCCGAGGAAGACGCCGATGATGGCGAGGCGCATTCCCTGCTGCACGACCATCCATTGGACGGTGGCCGGCTGCGCCCCGAGCGCCATCCGGACACCGATCTCGCGCGTCCGCTGCTGAACCGCGTACGCCATCACGCCGTAAATGCCGATCGCGGCGAGAACGAGCGCCGCGAGCGCGAACGTCGTCATGAGCAGCGTGTTGAAGCGCTCGCGCGACGTCGAGCGCGACACGATCTGATCCATCGTCCGCACGTCGGCGGTGGGGAGACCGGTCGCCTGGCGAATCTGCGCCTGCACTGCCTGAGCCACTTGCATCGGCGGGACGCGCGTGCGGACGACCCAGGACATCGTGCCGATGCTCGCGTTCAGCTTTGTCACGGCGTCGGGGACTTGGCCCTGCGGCACGAACATCTTCGGCCCCGGGTCTTGATTCAACCCGTCATCCCGGCTGTCGGCCACCACGCCGATGATCTCGCGGTCCGGCTCGGACGCGAACTCCTTCATGCCGCCGCGGCCGATGGCGAGATGCTGTCCGATCGGCGTTTCGTTCTTGAAGTACTGCTTTGCCATCGCGTCGTTGATGACGACGACCGGCGTCGCGCCACCGTTGTCGAGATACGTGAACGCGCGGCCTTGAAGAACTTTGATCTTGAACACATCGAAGTAGTCGGGCGACAGGGTCGTCCACGCGCCGCCACCATGGAACGGTCCGTTGTCGAGCGGTCGTCCGACGATCCTGAATCCCAAGCCGAAGCCGCCCTGCAGCGGAAGACAACATGCGGCGCTCGCCTGCTCGACGCCCGGCACCGTTCGGATCCGCTCGGTTGCGTCGCGAATCGCCTGGTCGATCGACGCCGACGTCTGAAAGCGCGGACCGGTGAACGACGTCTGCATGGTCAGCACATTGGTCGCGTCGAAGCCGGGCTGCACCGACCGAATGGCGAGCGACGTGCGAATGAGGAGCGCCGACGCGATTACCAGCGTCAGCGCGAGTCCGACCTCGAGGACGACCAGCACCGAGCGGACACTGACGCCGCGACCGCTGCCGGAGGCACCAGTTCCATCGCGGAGCGTTCCACTCAAGTCCTGCCGCGCCGCGTGCACCGCCGGCATCAGGCCGAACAAGAGACCCGTGCCGACGGACACCACGGCCGTGAAGGCAAGCAGCCGCCAGTCTATTTGAACGTCGGCGCCTCCGGCGCCCACTCTTGGCAGATTCGCCGTGTTGATCGACAACAGCCAATGGATGCCGGCGAGGCCGAGCGCGAGTCCGAGGACGCCGCCGATCACGCCGATTAACACGCTCTCGGTCATCAACTGTCGAATGATGCGACCCTGGTTGGCGCCCATCGCCGCGCGAATAGCCATCTCGCGCCGGCGCACCGTCGAGCGGACGAGCAACAGGTTCGCCACGTTGGCGCAGGCGATCAACAACACACCGCCGACGGCGGCGAGTAGGATGAACATGAGCGTTCTTGCATTGCGTACGAATATCTTTTGTACCCGCTCGACGCTGAACCCGCCTTTGGGCCCGAGCGCGTTGGGATATTTCTCCGTGAACGCCACGGCCGATTGCGCGAGGCGCGCCTGGGCCTGCTCGAGCGTCACGCCCGGCCTGAGGCGCGCGGCCGCGCGGAAATAGTGCGCCTGATCGCCGGTGTTGGGATCGATCTGAAACGCGGTCCACACGTCCGAGGGGTCGAGAAACTCGCTCGGATCGAACTCCTTGTTCAGAATCCCGATGACGCGGTACGGCTCGTCGCTCAACAGAATCGTCCTCCCGATGACGTTCGGGTCCGAGGCAAAGCGGCGCGTCCACCAGCCGTACGAGAGCACGGCTGCCTTGGGGCCACCGGGCCGGCTCTCGTCCGTCGTGAACGTGCGGCCGAGGATCGTCCGCGCTCCCCAGAGTCGGAAGAAGTTCTCCGTGACGTTTCCCGAGGTGAGCTGCTCGGGGCGGTCGCCGGCAGTGTAGTTGACGATGACGTTGCGGAAACCCGCCGGATCTTGAATGACGTCGGTCTGCCGGGACCAGAACATGAGCTTGGTCGGCGAAGCCCCAGCAAACGCGCCCTGGGGCGACGTGTTCATGAAGAACACGATCCGGTCCGGGTCCGGGTACGGGAATGGTTTGAGGAGCACGGTGTTGACGACCGAGAACACGGCTGTCGTTGCACCGATGCCCAGCGCGAGCGCCGCGAGCGCGGCGAAGCTGAACGCGCGCTGCTGTCCGAGCATGCGTAGCGAGTACTTGAGATCTTGGAGGAAGCGTTCCATGGACATCCCGTCGCGAGGTTGGGCTTGCCTCTTGTGACTCTAGCTGCGCGATTGGGCGCCGACAACGAGGCAATCGTACGGAATTGGTGCGACCTTGCCGCCGTTCGCGCCAAGTGCGCAGATTCACGCTTCCCCACCACCGAGCACCTCGATGCGTCTCCGCCTCGCGCTGATGCTGGCCGTGACGACCTCGCTGTCTGATGCGGGTCTCATTTTCCGGCCCGCGCCGCCCCCGGTGCTCGTTCCGAACGACAACACGAGACCGGCAGGGAAAGCGCGCGATGGCGTCACGACCATAGACCTCGACGCCGTGCCCGCGACTTGGCATCTCCAAGGCGGCGCCTCGTCGATCAAGTTCACGGATGCATTTGCCGAGCGCGGAAAGACCCCGACGATGCCCGGCCCGCTGGTCCGAGTTAGCGCGGGGGTGACTGTCCACTTCAGTGTTCGTAACAGGCTCCCGCGCCCGCTCACCTTCTATGTGCCGACGTCGGCGACGACGGTCGACTCCATCGTCGTCGCGCCCGGAGTAACCGGTGAGGTAACCACGCGCGCCATCCACGCCGGCAACTTCTTCTATCGGGCCACCGACGGAACCGCGGCAAGCGACAAGCTCCACATCGCCGGGGCGCTCGCCGGTGCTTTTGTCGTCGACACGGCGGGCGCCACCGGGAGGCCGCGCGACCGCATCATGATGATGATGATGACGCCTGACTCGGCTCTGTCCCGTGCCGCCGAGACGGCGAACCCGATCACGGCGCCCAACGGCGTCTTCGCCTTTACCATCAATGGCCGATCCTGGCCGAACACGGAGCGAGTCTTCGCCACGGCCGGCGACACGCTTCGCTGGCGTGTGATCAACGCCTCGTGGGACGTGCATCCCATGCATCTCCACGGCTTCTACTTCACGGTCGATCACTTCGATGGACTGTTTGCCCAGCGCGACGGCCAGACGACGCCGGCCGGCCCGGTCGTCACCGAGCGGATGTCCAATTTTTCTTCCATGTCGATGACGTGGGTTCCGGAGCGGCCCGGGAATTGGCTCTTTCACTGTCACTTTGCCGTCCATCTTCACCCGCCGGCGTACAACCCGCACGAGATCGCGGGGGATCACGCGCTCACGGGGATGACCGGGCTCGTCGTCGGCATCATCGTGAAGCCGCGCGGCTCATCGCGAACCGTGGGTCAGGCATCCGTCCGCAAACTTCGGCTCACCGCGATACGCGACGCTGCCTTCCCCGACTCGGCGCCGTCGATGCGATTCGTCCTCGACGAGCAGGGCAAGCGCACCGAGGCGGGCCCACGATTCAGTCCGACGCTCAACCTCAATCAGAATGAGCCGGTGGCAATCACGGTCGTGAACACGCTCAAGGAAGCAACATCGGTGCACTGGCACGGCATGGAGCTCGAGAGCGTCAACGACGGCGTGAGCGGTTGGAGCGGCACGCCGACCCAGCTGGCGCCCGCCATCGCGCCGGGCGACTCGTTCGTCGCGCGCTTCACGCCGCCGCGCGCCGGCACGTTCATGTATCACGCTCATTTCGACGACACGCGCCAGCAGCCCGCCGGATTGGTCGGGCCGATGATCATCCGCGGCGCCAACGAGCCGCCGCGTGAGGACGATCATGAAATTCTCATCAACGGCACGCCCGAGTCGATACTTCGCGCCGGCCCGATCGCCGTGAACGGGCGAGTGAATCCGGATACGCTCGTCTTTCGGGCGGGGCATCCCCAACGTCTCCGCTTCATTGGAATCACTCTCGTCAACCCCAACGCCACGGTCACGCTGACCGCGCGCCGCGATAGCGTCTTCCGCAACGCACCGGACACGATGATCGAGCAATGGCGCCAGTTGGCGAAGGATGGCGCCAACCTGCCCGCCTCGGCGACGAGTCCGCGGCGCGCGGAACAGATCGTCAGCATCGGCGAGACGTACGATTTCGAATACACGCCGCCACGCCCTGGAGATCTTCGGATTGAAATTCGCGCCGCCGGTCCGGCCGGCGTGCTGCTCTCGCGCGTTCCGATCAGGGTGAAATGAACAGGTCCGCCCGCGTACTTCTCGCCGTTGGATTCGTCGCGCTCCAGTCGTCCGTTGCTGGCTCCCAGCCGGAGGTACATAGCCTGCCGCGCCTGCATCACGTCGGCCTGAACTCCGTAGATCCGGAGAAGGCGATCGCCTGGTACCTGGCGCTCTGGCCGAGCGCAACGCGGACAACTGTGGCCGGCTATCCCGCGGTGAAAGCGGACATGCTCCTGCTGTTCAACAAAGTCGATCGCCCGCCGCCGGCCGCGTGGCGGAACGACCTTCATCGCGCCGAGCCGCAGAGCGCGTTCTGGCACATCGGCGCGAACATCAACACGACCGACATCAAGGAGCGGCTGAACGCCCTGGGCGTGTTTCACCTCCCGCTTTACATATCGCCCAACGATACGACAAAGACCGTGTGGCGCTCCGGGCTTGCGCCTTACGTTGGAACGCCGAACGCGGGGCAGGTGACGAACGCGCCGCAGGCGCCGCCACGCGACGGCGGATTCAGCTACGTCGTCGCGCCCGACGGCGTGCTATTCGAGCTCACCGGCGGCCCAACGACGCGAGCATCGCTCTCGCACATTCACTTCTACCACGAGCAACCGCTCTGTGCGGCGAACTGGTACGTCGAGCACCTTGGGATGGAGCTACCGCCGGCGCGAGACTCGAGCGGCAAGGAGTTGCCACGCGCGCCGTGGAGTCCGTGCGAGGTCGCATACGGCGAGGCGGGCTGGCCGTCGCTCGAGCCCGTCGGAACGATTCGACAGCCGCAGGGGAACGTGCGCTTCGGCAACGGGGCGATGTCGTGGTATCCGCGACAATGCATCGGGAGCCGGTGCGGGCGCGAGCAGAAGCTCGTTCCATCGCGCGGGCAGGTCCTCGACCATGTGGCGTTCGAGGTCGACGACTTCGACGCATTGTTCGCGAAGCTGCGTCGAGAAGGAGTGAAGATCCTCGAAATGCCGCACGCCTTTGCTGCCACGAGAGCATTCATGATCGAGGATCCCGATGGGCTTGCGATCGAGATCCTTGCCGCTCGATCATAGTTGCCGCCGGTCATCTACGGCCGCGCTTTCCCTTCCACATTCCGAGCTTCGGGCGACATAATGGACATGCTTGTTACCGGCATCGTGATCGGCGCCGTCATCGCGCTGCTGATCGTCGCGATGGTCGCGCCGAGATTCGCGCGCCGCATGCGCACCGAAGGCGCGCTTCAGAGTCGAGCGATCGTTCGCGGACAGATCTACGAGCAGCTCGTGCCCTACCTGCCGGGATTCCATTTCAATCCGAAGGACGCGCAGTTCCTCGGCCGACCCGTGGACTTCGTCGTGTTCGACGGGCTGGACGAGGGCGAGCTGCGGCGGATCGTGTTCGTCGAGGTGAAGACCGGCGGCTCCAAGCTGACGACCCGCGAGCGGCTCGTCCGCAACGCGATTCGCGAGGGGAATGTCGAATGGGCCGAGGTTCGCGCGGACGCGAATCTCACCGTTCCCCAGCTACGCTGACACGGGGTGACAGTGAACCACATCACGAGCGTGCTGCTCATGACGACGTTGACCACTCCGTCGATCGGTCAATCGTCTTCCCTTCTTTCGCCATGCCGTGTCCCCGGCATCGCCGACGAAGTTCGCTGCGGCACGTTCACCGTTCACGAGAATCGAGCCGACCGCGCGAGCCGGCCGATCCCTCTCAAGGTGATCGTCCTCCCTTCGCGAAACGCAAAGCCGCGCCCAGACCCGCTGATCCTCGTTTCGCCCGGCGGACCGGGCACCACGAACAGCGAATCGCTGATTGGCCGCGGCTGGAATTCATGGATGCGCGACGACCGCGACGTCGTCATCGTGGACCTGCGCGGAACCAGTGGCCCGTCGCGCCTGGATTGCGACTTTGCCGATCCTCGCGCGCCCGACGCCGCCTTTCTCGGTCCACTCTTCCCGCCAGAAGGCATCGCCCGGTGCAAAGCGGCTCTCGAGAAGAAAGCAGATCTCCGTTTTTACACCACGCCGGTCATCGTCGAGGATCTCGAGGACGTTCGACGCGCGCTCGGTTACGACCGCGTCAACCTTTGGGGCGTGTCCTGGGGAACACGCGTCGAGTATCTCTGGCTCAAGATGCATCCGGAGCACCTGCGGAGCGTCATTCTCGAAGGCTCGGCGCCCGTCTCGTTCTTGAATCCGCTGCCTCACGCCCGCAACGCACAGCGCGCGATCGACAGCCTTTTCGCGGAGTGCGCGCGGCAGCCACAATGCCGGGTGAGCTTCCCGAACGTTCGCAACGAGCTCGATTCGGTCATGGCGCGTCTCAAGCGCAAACCGGCCATGGTGCGCGTCGCCGGCAAGACAGACGGCGAGCCGACATCGGTGCCGCTCACCTGGCAGACCTTCGCCGAGGGGTTGCGCTTGATGACGTACAACGTGCCGCGGGTGCAGCGCGTGCCGCTTCTCGTGCACCGTGCCGCGCTCGGCGACTACGACGACTTTGTATCAGCCGCGATCGAGTCCAATCGCGGCATCCGCGGCGCGATTCGGTTTGGCTTCCTGCTCGCGATCACCTGCACGGAGGACATCCCGCGCATCGATCCTCGCACGATCGACCATGAGACGGCGGGCACTTACCTGGGCGACTCGCGCGTGCGCGAGCAGATGGCGGCCTGCTCGCAGTGGCCGCGAGGCGCGCTCGCGCCGGACTATGGAGCGCCCGTGCGTTCCACCGTCCCAGCGTTCCTGCTCTCTGGTTCGCTCGACCCCGTGGCCGGCAGCGACCTCACGGCGGAGGCGGCGAAGTATCTCCCGAATAGCATCCACGTCGTCGCGCCAGGCGGCCACGTGCCGTTCGGCCCGTGCATCGATGCGATGGAGCGAGCGTTCCTCATCGCGGCGAGCCCACAGGCCGTGAACACGAGCTGTGTTCACGCCATGCGGCTTCCAGATTTCACCACTCGGTAACCGCCTTTTGTGAATGTTTTTCATCAAGCCGAGCTCCGCTCACCGGACGGCGACGTCGCCATAAGTCACCCCCGTCAGGGCTAGCGAGATGACGTTCCGCGATGTGGAGCAGATTTTACAGATATCGAACGCGGCGGATGTCGCGCCGGATCAGCGCCAGATCGTAGAATGATTGACGGCCCCTTCCGGAGCGAAGCCGTGACCGATCGTCGTGAGTTTCTTCGTCAGTCGGCGCTCGTTGGCAGCGCACTTGCCCTCAAGCTGCCGAGAGCAGCATGGCGGGCCGCGCCCGCGGTAAAGCCGCTGAACATCCTCATTCTCGGCGGAACCGGGCTCACGGGACCGCATCAAGTACGATATGCGCTCTCGCGCGGACACAAGGTGACGGTGTTCAACCGCGGACGTCGCAACGATCGGCTGCCGGAGGGAGTGACGGAGTTGATCGGCGACCGAAATCTGCATCAGGTCGACGCGCTCAAAGGGAAGGATTGGGACGTCGTCATCGACAATCCGACGAGCCTTCCGTTCTGGGTGAAGGACGCCGCCGAGGTGCTGAAAGGCCACACTCAGCAGTACGTCTTCATCTCTACGATCTCGGTGTACGACACATCCAAACCCCAATCCGGGATTACGGAATCTTCGCCGCTGCTCGAATACACGAAGGGCGATCCGCTGACGGTGACCCAGCAGGATTTCGCGAAGGACTTCGGTGGGTTGTACGGTCCGATGAAGACGGCGTCAGAGCGAGAGGCGAAGAAGTGGTTCGGCGACCGAACGACGGTCATCCGTCCGACGCTGATCGTCGGCCCGGGTGACGACACGTTTCGCTTTACGTACTGGCCGTACCGGATCGCCAAGGGCGGCGAGGTGTTGGCGCCCGGCGATGGACAGGATCACGTCCAGCTCATCGATTGCCGCGATTTGGCGGAATGGACGATTCGCATGGTGGAGAACGGAACAACCGGGACGTTCAATGCCGCAGGCCCAGCCTCCGTGCTGACGATGGCCGACCAGCTCAACGGCATTCGGGGCGCTGTGGCGAGCGGCGCGGGGCGTGACGTCAAATTCACGTGGGTTCCGGCCGCGTTCCTGGAATCGCACAAGGTGACGCCGTGGGGTGACATGCCGACGTGGATTCCGCGCAGCGATCCGGATTCCGCCGGGATGAACGCGGACAATCACCGGGCAATCGCCGCGGGACTGACCTTTCGCCCGTTGGCCACGTCGGCGATCGACGCGCTCGCTTGGTTCAACGCATCGCCAGCGGATGCGCAGACGCGGATGCTAAAGGGCGCGGGGCTTCCTCCCGAGCGCGAAAAGGAAGTCCTCGATGCATTCCACCGGGAGGGTTAGCGAGCTCTGATCGAATAGTTCGATTCTGGGACGACGCTGTTCGATACCGGCCAGTCTACGGTTCGGCCGAATGCGGCGTCGATGCGCAAGTCGGTGTTCGTCCGCCGTTTACAGAGAATTGACGTTGGTACGGGCCGTGCCTGTCGGGAGGCACGTCTTTTCGCTTATGGCGTTTGACATTCTCATAGTATGCGCGCCTTTGAGCTGTGGCCGGATCCAGAGGCGAGTCGGGAGCGAGCCTACATCATCGACCTCGACTCGATCGTCCTGATGAGCGAGATGCCCGGGGGACGAGAGTGGCACGTCGAGTTTTCGTCCGGCAGCTATCTGAATCTGACTGAGGACGAATACGAGCTAATACTGGCCGCTTGGAAGCAGGGCGAGCGAATAGACTGGATGCCCGGCTAACCGGGAGAGCGGCGACCTTGAACGCCGTTCACCGGGTGGCGACGTCGCCGTAAGTGACGGACGTCAGCGCGAGCGTCAGAGAGAACTTCGAGAAGTGCGTCTTCACCTGCACCGGCAGACGCCGCGCGTCGTTCGTGAACCAGACGCGCGCCTCGCCCCGCTCCGAGAAGATGCCACCGGATTTGATCGTCGGCTGAACGACAGTCGTGACGAATGTTCCGGCCCCCACGGTTACCGTGTCCTCTCGCACGCCCGTCAACACGACTGGATTGCGATCCGGCATGAAGTAGCGGTCCTCGCGGCGCGACTCACCGACGCGCACGCCGGCAGCCCGCACGGCATAGATGAACGAGCCGTCGTCGAGCGGATTGGCCACCGTCGCCTGCGGCTCTTCCTGATTCTTCTGGTACGTGGCCCGCTCCGGCACGATCTCGTAGGTCGTGTTGCGCGAGTATCTCCCTTCCGAAATGTGCTGAACATGTCGAAGCGACGAGAGCGTCTCGAGATCGATCCAGCTCTCGTATCGATCGTGCACACGAAAGAACGGAATGCCGCCGTCGACCGCGAACGTGACGTGATACGCGGCACGTCCGCGGACGGTGTCGATTCCTTCGACGCGCATGCGCGCCGTACCGGCAGGGAGCACGCCGAACGTGGCGTGGAAGACCAACTCCTCGCCCACCGCGAACGGAACGGGCGCCGGCGGTCCCTGCACGGTCGTCGCAGCTTGCGCGCGAAGGGGCCCTGCTATGAAGAGCGAGGCCGCGGCAATCGCCGCGGCTCGCGTTGGGAAGGGGTGAAAGAGGCGCATTGCCGAAACGATCTCGTTAGAAGCCGAACGCCAGGCCAGCCGCCAGCTGCACGTCGTTGCGCGACTTGCGATCCTGCAGCTCGCCGCGCAGGCCCTTGAACCACGTCACGTTGTCGCGGGCCTCGAGACGGATGCCGAAGCCACCGTCCGTCTGTCCGACGTCGAGACCGACCGCACCGTAAGCGAGCGGATTCGTCTGCGCGCTCGCGCCTGGGACGTTGCGGAGATCGTACGTTCGAGCTCCGCCGCCGATCGCGACGTATGGACGCGTGGACACGCTCGACCCATTCGTGAGATTGCTCGCGCGCGCCTCGAGTCCGAGATCGTACTGATAGAGATCCACCTTCGCGTTTATAGGCGACGTCTTGTCCTTGCTCGGCGACCAGCCGAACGATCCGACAACCGCCAGCGACGGAATGAACGAGTAGGTCGCCTGCGCGCCTACCAACACCGCGTTCTTGAGCAGATCGCGCTCATCGCCCGTCGGCAAGAGCGCGCCCGCGATCGGCCGAACGTGAAAGGCCTTCGAGTCGGGAGCCTGCGCCTGCAGCCGGACGGCGAAAGCAGTCAGTGCAGCGGCGACGGCGAGCGCCATGCCGGCACGCAGAGTCGCGGGACGAAGTGCGGCCGGAACATTCACGGCCATGCTGTTGTTGCTGCTGCTGCGAGACATCTGGACCATCTCCTCCGACGCAATGCGTCGGTCGTGAAACTGCTGGTGTGCGTCAGCACCGGCGTCCAGTCCTGCGACGTGCTTCCCTGTCGGAGCTGATGAGTAACCGAGACAGGCCTCGGGTCGTTCCCTCCCCCGACCGTCGGCGGTCAGCGAAGTGTCCACAGCCCGCCTGTTGCCTTGTAAAGCCCTACCAGAGCGGTCGACGCTGCCGTTTGTGCGCTCGCCAGCTGGCTCTCGGCGTCCAGCGACGTGCGCTGCGCGTCGAGCACCTGGAGGAAATCGGTGAGCCCGGCCTCGAACCGCTGCTGTGCCAGCTCGAGCGCGTGTTCGCTCGACTTCACCGCTTCCGTGAGCAACCGCACGCGCTCGCGTGCGCGGTCGTACGCGACCACTGCCGTTCGCGTCTCCTCCTGCGCGCGGAGCACGACCGCCGTGTACTGCGTCTCCGCTTCCGCCTGGCTGGCCTGCGCGAGACTGACGCGCTGCCGCACGCGACCGAGGTCGAGCAGCGGAAAGCTCACCACCGGACCGAATACGACACGCGACGTTCCCGTCCGCGTGAGCGACTCGATGTGATCCGCGGTATATCCGCTGCTCGCCCCGATGCCGATTCGCGGCAAATAGTCCGCTCGCGCCGCACCGACCGCCAATGACTGCGCGGCCACTTGCCGCTCCGCGGCGAGAACGTCGGGGCGCTTGCCTACGATCTCCTTCGGCGCCTCGAGCGGCGTCACCGCCGGCAGCGGCGGCAACGCGGCATCCGACGGAAGATCACCGATGCTTGCGTCCGGACGACCGACCAGCGTGGCGATCCGGTAGCGCGCCGATGCGATCTGAGTCTCGAACGCCGGTACCGCGGCGAGCGTGAGCTGCAGCACCGATCGAGCGCGCTCGACGTCGAACGCCGTTCCGCGGCCGGCGGCGAGTCGATCCTCCGTCAGGCCGACGGTCTTCCGCTGCACCTCCGCGTTGCGCAGCGCGACGGCGAGCTGCCGCTGTGCTCCGCGAAGCTCGAAGTAGGCGAGCCCCACCGCCGCGGAGAGCGAGACCTGCGCGTCGTCGACCGAATGCTCCGCGGACTCCACGCGCGCGCCCTGCGCGCTGACGCTTCGCCGCAAACGGCCGAAGACATCGAGCTCCCACGTCGCATCGAAGCCGACGTCGTACAGGTCGCGCTCGGGAAGCGGCGTCGTCAGCCCTGGGACCTGCGCCATCGACTGCCTCGTGCGCAACGCGCTTCCCGATGCCGTTACCGTCGGTGCGAAATCGAACGCCGCCAACCGGTGCGACGCGCGCGCTTCGTCGAGGCGCGCCTCGGCCCCTCGCACGCTCGGACCGTTCCGCACAGCCTCGTTCACGAGGCGCGCCAACACACTGTCGCCGACTTGCTGCCAAAACCCGGTCGGCGCCTGGGCAACGACCCGCGGTGCTCGCACCGCAACCGACAGCGCGGCCCCACCAACGATCAATATGAGTTTACGCATGGAGATCTCCTTCAGCGACGGCCAGCGGGCGCTCGTACGGCGGCCGCAGCGGTCGGATGTCGTCTACCGGCTCGTCGTTCGACGCCGCTTTTCGCTCGACGAGACCGCGAATCATGACGTAGAACAGCGGAGTGAATGCGAGGCCGAACAGCGTAACGCCGAGCATGCCCGAGAACACGGCCACGCCCATGACGTGCCGCATCTCGGCGCCGGCGCCGCCGGCGAGAACCAGCGGCACGACGCCCATAATGAATGCGAAAGACGTCATGAGGATCGGACGGAGACGGATGCGACTCGCCTCGAGCGCCGCCCGCAGACGATCGTACCCCTGCCGCTCGAGATCACGCGCGAACTCGACGATCAGAATCGCGTTCTTGCACGCCAGACCGACGAGCACGAGCAAGCCGATCTGCGTGAAGACGTTGTTGTCGCCGCGCGTGATCCAGACGCCGGCGATCGCCGACAACAGGGTCATCGGCACGATCAGGATGATGACCACCGGCAGCGACCAGCTCTCGTACTGCGCGGCGAGCACCAGGAACACCAGCAGCACGCACAGCGGAAAGACCAGGGCCGCCGTGTTACCCGCCAGCTTCTGCTGATACGTGAGCTCGGTCCACTCGTAGCTGAGCCCATTCGGCAGCGTCTCGGCCGCGAGCTGCTCCATCCGCTGAACCGCTTCGCCGGCGCTCACTCCCGGCGCCGCGCTCCCATTGATGTCCGCGGCCGAGTAGGCGTTGTAGTGCGTGACTTGGTCGGGACCATACGACTGCTTCACGTTGAGGACAGAACCCAGCGGCACCATCTGACCGGCGTTGTTCCGCACCTTGAGCTGCGCGATGTCCTCGGCCGACGATCGGAACGGCGCGTCGGCCTGGGCGATCACCTGATAGGTGCGTCCAAACTTGTTGAAGTCGTTCACGTACGCCGAGCCGAGGTACACGCGCAGCGTTTGGAACACGTCATTCAGCGGAATGCCGAGCTGCTTGACCTTGTCCCGATCGACGTCGGCGAAGAGCTGTGGGACGTTCACCTGGAACGTCGAGAACTCGCCGGTGAGCCGCGGTGTTTGATACGCTCGCCCGAGCAGCGCCTGGGTCGAAGCATAGAGCACCGAGTCGCCGAGGCCCGCGCGATCTTCGATCATCAGCTTGAAGCCGCCGATCGCCCCGAGGCCGTTCACCGCCGGTGGCGGGAACACGCCGACGTAAGCATCTTGAATCGCGCTGAACTTCTGGTTGAGCGCCGCGACGATCGCACCCGCGCTCGTCTGCGGCGTCTTTCGTTCGTCGAACGGCTTGAGAGCGATGAAGACCGCCGCGGCGTTCGGCTTGTTCGCGAATCCGTTGATGGAGAGCCCGGGGAACTGCACGGCGTGCTCGACGCCCTCCTGGTGGAGCGCGATCTCGCCCATGCGCCGCACCACAGCTTCGGTACGATCGAGTGACGCCGCGTCGGGCAGCTGCGCGATCGC